>NZ_JAMNXL010000105.1 GCF_023653175.1 Erythrobacter sp.
AAGACCAGACCCGCGGCATCGACATCATCCGCAAGGCGATCACCGCCCCGATCAAGCAGATCGCCCAGAACGCCGGCCACGATGGCGCGGTCGTTGCGGGCAACCTGCTGCGCGAGAATGACGAGACGCAGGGCTTCAACGCCGCCACCGACACCTACGAAAACCTGGTCAAGGCCGGCGTGATCGATCCGACCAAGGTTGTGCGCACCGCGCTGCAGGATGCGGCCTCGGTGGCCGGCCTGCTGATCACCACCGAAGCGGCGATCGTCGAGCGTCCGGAAGACAAGCCGGCCTCGCCCCCGATGCCCGACATGGGCGGCATGGGCTTCTAAGCCAGCCTGTCGTCACAGTCAGACAGACGGAAGCCCCGGAGGTTCACGCCTCCGGGGCTTTTCTGTTAGGCTCGTGGCCAGCACGCACGGGGGGGCACCATCCCGCATCTGCAAAGGATCACTCCATGAAGCTCCCCCACAACGCCCACGTCGCCCTCATCGACGGCGAGAATTTCACACTGTTCCGCAACGAGGGTCAGATGTTCGAGCCGAAGCTAGTGGAGATCGCCAAGCCTTCGCTCGACCCGACGAACTTCAGTGCGGGCGTGCGCCATCAGGATTCCGGCCGCAAGCCGGCTAGCACGGATCTGGGCGAACTGGCCCACGGGGCAGCGGCAACCGAATGGCTCAACGCCAAGGCCATCGCCGGAGAGATCGATGCCCTGCTGATCATCGCCGATCCCAAGACGCTGGGCGAGATGCGTCAGCACTACCATTCCGAACTGTCGGAGCGGATCGTCGGCGAGATCGACAAGACCCTGACCGGTCAGCCGACCGGCCGGATCGAGGCGGCCATTTCGGCGGCGGAGTAGGCTGCCGCACGGCAGCGGCCGGCTCGGGCCAGCCTCAAGCAAAGCGAAAACCCCGGCGGATGCTTCCGCCGGGGTTTTTTCATGGGCGGCCTATCGAACCCAATGGCTAGGCCATCCTCGGGGCAATCAAATCAGGCCTTGGCCTATTCGGCATGGGTCAGAGTTTCGTGAAAGATATTCCAGTCAGACAGGCCATGCGGTCTGACCCGCTCGATGATCAGCCGCTGGGTGTGGGGCAGATCCATCCCCATGCGATGATGGAAGTGGTGGAAGCCGACTTCGAAAGTATCAAACACGTTCCGGGTCGCCGCCGGATTGGGGCAGATACCCTGCATGTCGCCGGTCAGCAGTTGCTGCGACAAAAGCTCCATCGCCGCCACATAGCGGCCCGCCTGCCGGGCGTAGACGTCAACGCCTTGGTTCCAGGCAATTTCCGCGGAGTGCAAGGCGGATGCAAGACCATATTGCGCATGATGGCCATTGTCGCGGCAGGTCTCCTGCGTCAGCCCGTCGGCCCAGCGCAGCGGATGCGACCAGAAGGCGCTGATATTGCCGCCATCGCCATTGATCGGGGGCGGCATGCCGACTGATTGCAGATAGAAATAGGCCGCGCTGCGCCGCTCCAGTCGCTCGACGCCCATATCGAATGCCACCCGGTCTTCGTTGAATACGGCGATGGCCAGCAGGGCGTTGACCTGAGTGAGATCGACATTGCCGTTCCAAGCGCTGGCCTGCATCAGATGAGGATAGAAGCTGCGCCGGAACATCGCCTGCAAGGCCGTCTTGCGGTGCGCCTTCCAACGCGGATGCTGCCGCATGATCTCCGCAGCCTCCCCCAGCAGAGAGCCGAGCCACCCTGCTTGCAGCTTGTCCTGATCGGTGCCGCCGGTGAAACCGGAGAACCCAGCCCAGCCATCGAGCAGGCGCAACGCCTCCCGGCCATGCCGCCTCGATCCCGTCAAGCGCCAGACAAGCGCATGGGCATAGGTGCTGATCGCAAGGCGCTTGGACGCTTGGGCCTCGGCGCGAACGCGCGGGTCGATCTGCGAAATCGCGGCCAGTTGCGGCACCGCGAGTTCCGTCACCTCACGCATAGCGCTGGACCACGGTTCCCTTCCAAGCGCAACGCGCGCTGCGGCAGCGTCGAGACGTTCGGCACTGTTCATGGCACCGGGGTGGACAAAACCCCATTGCGCCCATGCACCAGCCGGCTCGATAAGCAACAACAGCGCCAGCGAGGCACACCGGATGCGCGCAAACTTGCGGCGCGCTCTGGCCGTGCCCTGAGATTGCGATGCCAAGTGGCTTACCCTTGCAAACACGCCGGCCCTTCCCGCAGGTACCGATCGCCGGAATGTGCCGCAGAGCATCTGCATCTGCAACAGGGCCTTGAATGTCCGCTTCAGACAGAAGCGAGACCAAAGCCGCCAACACCCCCATTTACCCGATAGTGAACTTCCCCTTCTATAGCAGCAGCATGGATGGCCTGCGCATCTCCCACGACACCTCCGCATTCGAAGTCCCCGCAACGCTCGACGCGGGCGGGCGGCTGACGGTGGCTTGCGTCGCGCAGGCGCTGGCGATGATGGACACCCACGGCCTTGTCCTCCTCACCGGGCTGCTGTCCGATGCTGAGGCGGACGCGGGGCTTGCGCTGATGCAGCAGACCATCGCCGATCCGGACCGCGCCCGCAGTGCCTTTGCCAGCGAGACCGACAATCACTACGTCCGCCGCGACTTTTGCTCGCTGCCCTCTAGCCTCGAGGTCAAAGGCTTTGCCGCGATGCTCGCCCAGCGGCTGGAAGGCGTAATCGGCGAATATTGCGGCCGCACGCGCCCGGTGCTCGAGATCGCGACCTTCACCAGCTATTTCGGTTCCTCGCACCAGTATATCCACCGCGATCCGGCGGGCGTCATCAGCATGTTCGCCGCGGTCGAGGATGTAGCACCGGAACAGGGGGGCACGGTGTTCGTGCCGGGGACGCACCAGTATGGCGGTGCGGAATATGCCCATGGCGGGGCAGCCTATGGGCTGATGGAGCTATTCCGCCGCCGCGCCAATGCCCGGATCTTCCGCCATAACCTCGCCAAACTGTGGCGGATGCGCAGGAGCAGCGAGGCAGCCCTCGCGCCGGGCGAGTTCCGCGACCGGGTGTTCTCGACCAAGTGGGACCAGCACCAGCCCAACCTGCTGCGCTTCCTTACAGGCAAGAATTCGCAGTTCAGCCTGCACCATCTCGGCCCGCGCACCCTGTGGCAGCTGCTGCGGCGGGGCGAGGCGCTCGACGCGCTGTTCCAGCCGGTGCAGGCCGCGCCGCGCAAGGGGACGGTGATCCTCTACCGCAGCGATCTGCTCCACGCCGGCCCCGACAACCGCACGCAGCGCCCGCGCCGGTTCTTCGGGATGAGCATCGCGCGCGATCATCTCGCGCCCAAATACTGGCACGACGGCTATTCGCCGCACCCGACGCTGCTGGCCGATCCGCTGACCTTCGGCGATCTGCTGGCAGCCGCGCCGCTCAAGACGCCCCAACCCGCCGAGGCCGCAGCAGGCTGATCGCAGCAGCGGGCGGGTGCGTGGCCCCCCGCCCTGACCCGCCCCGCGACCAGCCGCGCCTTCAGGCAGGCAGCGCGCAGGGTGCCGCTAATGCAGGTTACCGGGCACTGCCCGCGCGCATGCCATCCTTCCGGCTCACTGAGCGAAAGGGAAAAGCATGCGAAACGAGCATCCGGACCGATGGGCCAGCCGCTGGCCCTACCTCGCACTGGCCGGCGTGGGGCTGGCCGCGATCCCGCTCGCCGCAGCGGCGCGGCGGCGGCGGCGCGAGGTCGATCCCGACAGCGCGCCGGGCTACACCGCAAGGCGCGACTTCGGCGACTACCGCGTGGTCGGCCGCAGCGTCACTATCGCGCGCCCGCGGGCCGAGCTGTTCGCCTTCTGGCGCGACTTCCAGAACCTGCCGCGTTTCATGGTGAACCTCGAGAAGATCGAGCCCTCGGGCGAGGAACCTGGTCACAACACCTGGCACATCCGCGCGCCCGGCGGACGGGTCTTCGCGGTCGACACGCGGATCGCGCGCGAGGTCGATGGCGAGCTGATCGCATGGCGCTCCACCGAGGACAGCGAGATCGACACCGAGGGCCGCGTAACCTTCGAGGACGCGCCCGGCGAGCGGGGCACGCGGGTCAGCCTCATCATCGCCTACAAGCCCAAGGGGGGCGCGATTGGCGAGGCGATCGCCACACTCGCGCAGCGCAGCCCGGAATTGCAGGCCCGGCATGACCTCAAGCGCTTCAAGATGCTGATGGAGACCGGCGAGATCGCCACCTCAGCCCGCACCCGTTCCGAACGCCAACACCAGCTCGAGGAGGCCCGCTGATGCGCGCTCTGACATGGCAAGGCACCAAGAAGGTCAGCGTCGAGACCGTCGCCGACCCCGAGATCGTCAACCCCCGCGATGCGATCATCCGCGTCACGTCGACCGCGATCTGCGGCAGCGACCTGCACCTCTATGACGGGGTGATCCCCTCGATGCAGCCCGGCGACATCCTCGGCCACGAATTCATGGGCGAGGTGGTGGAGACCGGCAGCGACAGCTCGCTGGAGAAGGGCCAGCGCGTCGTCGTGCCCTTCACCATCTCGTGCGGCGGGTGCTTCCACTGCCGCATCACCCAGTACAGCGCCTGCGAGAACTCCAATCCGCCCGAAAAGCAGGACATGTCGGAAAAGCTCTACGGCCACCCGATGGCGGGGATCTTCGGCTATTCGCACATGACCGGCGGCTATGCGGGGGGGCAGGCGGAATATGTGCGCGTGCCCTTCTCGGATGTCGGCCCGATCGTGGTGCCCGACCATCTGGATGACGAGAAGGTGCTGTTCCTCTCCGACATCCTCCCCACCGGATGGATGGCGGCCGAGAATGCCGATATCGGCCCTGACGACACCGTGGCGGTGTGGGGCTGCGGGCCGGTCGGGCTGTTCGCGGTGCAATCGGCGCTGCTGATGGGCGCGGCCAAGGTGATCGCGATCGACCACTACCCGCATCGGCTTGAACTCGCCCGCCAGCTGGGGGCCGAGACGATCAATTTCCGCACCTCCGACGTGCGCGAGGCGCTGATGGAGATGAGCGGCGGGATCGGGGTCGATGCGGTGATCGACGCGGTCGGCATGGAGGCGCACGGGTTCGCGGTCGACAACATGCTCGACATCGCCAAGCAGACCGTCGGCATCGGCGCCGACCGGGCGAGCGCGCTGAAGCAGGCGATCCTCGCGGTGCGCCCCGGCGGGCGGGTCTCGGTGCCCGGCGTCTATGGCGGGATGACCGACAAGTTCCCCTTG
The DNA here is from genome assembly GCF_023653175.1 of Erythrobacter sp. Classification (GTDB taxonomy): domain Bacteria; phylum Pseudomonadota; class Alphaproteobacteria; order Sphingomonadales; family Sphingomonadaceae; genus Erythrobacter. The sequence goes on from NZ_JAMNXL010000105.1 coordinate 5,205, forward strand.
GGCGCGCTGATGGAGAAGGGTCTCCAGCTGCGCACCGGCCAGACCCACGTGCAGCGCTACATGAAGGACCTGCTCGGCAGAATCGAGGAGGGCGAAATCGACACCACCTTCCTCATCAGCCACCGTCTGCCATTGGAACAGGCGGCCGAGGGTTACAGGCAGTTCCGCGACGCGCAGGACAGCTGGACCAAGGTGGTGCTCAAGCCGGGGGGCTAGCCTGCCCTCTTGCGCCCTATTTCGCGATGAACTCCGCGATGGCCTCGGCCACGCCCTTGCCAAGCGGCAGGGCGGGGTCGCGGTAGGCGGCGAGGTTGGCTGCGGGGGCGGGGTCCGCCACGTCCTTGAGCACGTGGTTGAGATCGGGCAGCACCACGAGCTTCGCCGCCGGGTTCGCCGCCGCCAGCCGCTCGGCATCGGCGACGGGCACCTGAATGTCCCTGCCCCCCTGCACGATCAGCAGCGGCAGCGTCGTCTGCGCGGCGAGAGCGGCGGGGTCGTAGGAGAACAGGCTGATGAGGAAGCCCTGCAAAGCCGGGGCGAAAAGCCCTTGGAGCGCCTGCGGCAAGGTGGAAGGATCGACGCGGCGTCCGGCGGCGAGTTCGTTGATCGCGGCATCGGCTGCGGGGATGATCACGAAATTTCCCGGATTGGTGCGCAGCTGGGCCTTGATCACATCGCCGACCGGACGGCCGGGCGCGGCGACCAGCACCAGCCCGCACAAGCCCTCGACCTCCTGCGCGGCGGCGAGCGCCACTAGCCCGCCCTCGGAGTGGCCGATCAGCCAGACGCACTGCGCGCCCGTCGCCTTGCGCGCCGCGGCGACCCAGGCGGCGGTATCGGCGACGTAGTCGGGGATGGTGACGGCGTTGGCATCGGCCACCGCCGCCTTGCTCGCGAACATTCCGCGCTTGTCGATCCGCACCGTCGCGATCCCGCGCTCAAGCAGCGCCTCGGCGAGCAGGCGGTAGGGCGCGCCGGTGATGCCGAGCGGGCTGTTGCCGTCGCGGTCGGTCGGGCCCGAGCCAGGGATGATCAGCGCGACCGGTCCCTCCCCGCCCTCGCCTGCCCGCAGCAGGGTGCCCGAGAGCGGACCCAGCGGCCCAGCGGCCTCGATCGGCTCTCCGTCGGGGGCAGCCGGTTGGGCATGGAGCGGGGCGGCGATGCTCGCGGCGGCGGCAAAGGCCCGCAGGGCAGAGGCGATCATCGCAGGTCTCTCTTTCATGCCGAACCTCCCTTGGCGCACCATGATAGGGCCGCGCCGTGCCCTGCGGCAAGCCTGACGGGGGTGCGCCGCCGCCGTGGTTTTTCATTGCCTTGGCCGCCGCGCCGGTAAATGATGGGGCAATAGCGGACGGGGGCGTTCCAATGGGGTGGTTCACAGGCAAGGCTCAAGTCGCAGCGGACGGGTTGTCGCCTGTCACCTCGTGGATGAAGGTGTTCTTCGGAAACGCCCATGTCACCCGCCCCGCCGACGAGGCGGCGCTGGTAAAGGCGCTCGCGGGGCGGCCCTACAGCTGCATCGGCCAGTCGCACAGCTACAACGGCATTCAGGTCATCCCCGGCATCACCGCCTTCCACATGGGCGAATCCCGCTTCGATCTGCTGGAATACGACCGCGTCACCCAGACCGCGACCTGTGGCCCCTCGGTCAAGGTCATCACGTTGAAGCGGGAGCTGGTCCGACACGAGCGGCGGATGCTCAACAGCGGCAACTACATGGAGCAGACCGTGATCGGCGCGCTCAGCGGGGGGACGCACGGCTATGGCCCCGAGGGCGTGATCGCGCAGAGCGTGACCGCACTGACCTTCCTCGACGGACACGGGAAGAAGGTGACGCTGAAACAGGGCGATCCGGATTTCCCCTATGCCGCGCTCTCCTTCGGCACGATCGGCCCGATCCTCAGCGTCACGCTGCGCACCGCGCCGGTGGCAAGCTACCAGTCCGATGCCTGGGTGACCCGCCTGTCGAAGAAAGCCGCATTGTCGAAGGGGGCAATGGCGGTGACGGCGGCGATCGTGCCCTACAGCGACCCGAAAGACCCGCTGATCATGCTCCACACGCTGCGGCCGGCGAGCGAGGGCAAGAAGGCGCGCGCCACGCGCCCGCCGCTGTTCACGCTGGCGGGCCTCGTCGATTTCGCGCTGCGCCGCCTATGGGCCTTCGACCGCCTGTTCCCGGCAGCCCGCTACTGGCTGCAGCGCGCCGCCAACCGCCTCGATATCCGCACCCATCGCCGCGTCATCACCGCGCCCGAGGATCTCGATTACCTCTACGATCCCGAACCGCTGCTCAAGTCCCAGCGCGCGCCCGACCTGTTGACGGGCTTCTTTGCGACCACCTTCACCGCCTACAACCTTGCCTTCTTCGTGCCGCTTCACCGCAGCGACGAGGTGGTCCGCTTCCTCATGCTCGAGGCCGAAAAGCTGCGCCCGCTGGGCTTCGTGCTCAAGAGCCTGATCTCGGTGCGCGAGCTTCCCGACGAAAGCGACCTGCCCTTTGCGGGCAATTTCGGCGGGCCGGCTGCGGCGATCGACCTGTTTGCCGATGTGCGCGACTATGCCTGGCTCGAACGGCTTCAACGCGCGGTGACGAGCTATTTCCCCGGGGTGCGCCCGCACTGGGGCAAGAGCGCGATCGTCGACGATTTCGCCGCAGCACTGGGCCAGCAACACATCAATGCGCTGCGCGCGCTGCATCTCAGGCATTATCCGCCCGGCACGCTCACCCCCAATGAGGCGGTGCGCAAGCTGTTCGATCTGGGCGATCCTGCCCCCGCCAGCGCCATCGCCAAGGCAACCGCGCCGCCCGAAGCTTGATGCGCGCCTCAGTCGATGCGGTGCTCGCCCCGGATCCACCGCGAGCCCTTGTGGAGGTGCGGAGGACCGCCGTGCCTGGGGCACCGGCAGTCCACTTCAACACCTCAGTCGATGCGGTGCTCGCCCCGGATCCACCGCACCGTGCCAGAGCTGGCGCGCATCACCACGCTTTCGGTGGTGAGGATGGTCTCGCCGGTCACCTTGCGGCGGCGCTTAACGCCCGCGAGCAGCGAGCCGTCGGTCACGCCGGTCGCGGCGAAGATGCAGTCGCCCTTGGCGAGGTCTTCGAGCTTGTAGATGCGATTGAGGTCCTCGATCCCCCACTTGCGCGCGCGGGCCCGCTCGTCGTCGTTGCGGAACACGAGGCGGCCGTTGAACTGCCCGCCCACGCAGCGCAGCGCGGCTGCGGCCAGCACGCCCTCGGGCGCGCCACCCTGGCCCATGTACATGTCGATGGTGGTGTCCTCGTCGGTCACCGCGATCACGCCCGCGACGTCGCCGTCACCGATCAGCACCACGCCGCAGCCCAGCGCGCGCAGCTCGGCGATGAGCTCGGCATGACGCGGGCGGTCGAGCACGCAGACGTTGATGTCGGAGGGCTTCACGCCCTTTGCGTTCGCCACGGCGCAGACATTGTCGGTCGCGCTCTTGGCGAGGTCGATGATGCCCTCGGGGTAGCCGGGGCCCACCGCGAGCTTGTCCATGTAGACATCGGGCGCGTTGAGCAGACATCCCTCTTCGGCCGCCGCCAGCACCGCGAGCGCGTTGGGGCCGGCCTTGGCGGTGATGGTGGTGCCTTCCAGCGGATCGAGGGCGATGTCGATCTTGGGCCCCTTGCCCATGCCGACCTTCTCGCCGATGAACAGCATCGGGGCCTCGTCGCGCTCACCCTCGCCGATCACCACGGTGCCGTCGATGTAGAGATTGTCGAAGGCCTTGCGCATCGCCGCCACGGCCGCCGCATCCGCCGCCTTCTCGTCGCCGCGGCCGACCAGCTGCGCTGCCGCGACCGCCGCCTTCTCGGTAACGCGCACCATCTCGAGCACCAGCACGCGCTGGATGGCGTTCTCGGAGGCAGGTTGCGGGGTGGCGGCAAGCTGGGTATCGGGTGCGGAGTTCATGTGCAATTCAGCCCTTCTTCGCTCTGGTTGCGACCCGGCCATGGGATACCTTGCGGCGCTTAAGCGGATGGAGACGGGTTTGTCGAGCAAAGGAACGCTAGTCCTGCCCCGTTTTCGCCTCTGCCTGACCGCTTGCGCCGGTCTTATGGCCCAAGTCGCCTTTGGGCCCTTGGCCGCGCAGGATGACAACAGCGCGACAAACCCGCCAACCGAGGAAGCGCCCGCCGATCCCTCGGCCGCCGCCGCCGCCGCCGCACAGGCTGCCGAGCCCCGGGGCGTGCCGCCGCGCCTCAATCTGCTCGTCACCGTGCCGCGCGACGAGGCGAGCGCGGCGGACCTGCGGGAATGCCGCGATGACGAGGAAGCCGCCGCGATCAACGGCGAGATCGTGGTGTGCCGGGTGCGCGGCAACGACGGCACCGGGCTGACCGGCACCCGCGCGGAAAGCCAGAAGCGCTATGCGCAGGAAACCATGCTGAAGGGCGCTCCGCGCGCGCCCGACTTCATCGCCGACTGCAAGGATCAGGGCAACCCGTTCGGCTGCATCGGCATCGGCAAGGTTCCGCCGGTGGCGATCACGGTCGACTTCGCCGCGCTGCCCACGGCCCCTGCCGGATCGGACGCCGACCGGATCGCGCGGGGCCTGCCTCCGCTCGGGCAGAACGAGGAGCTGTCGGAGGAGCAGGAACGCGCGCGGCGCGAGGCGGAGGGGATCAAGACCACTGTGCCCGCGCGGCCAACGAAGAAGAAGGGCGGGTAAGGGAGCGGCCCGATGCTTCTCCCCTTCATCGCCGCCGCGCTTGCCGCGCAGGTGCCGACCGAGCCGCAGGTTCGGATCGGCCCGCAGGTGCCGCCCCAGCAGACCCTTCAGCTGCCGCCGCGCCCCTCGCCCGACCGGCGCGCCAAGCCGGCCGAGCCGGTCGAGCCGGTCGAGCCCGAACGCCCGCGCATCCCCATCGACCTCGGCCCCGATGCCCCCGTCAGCGAGCCGCCGCAGCAGATCGACATTCTCGCGCCCCCGCAGGTGTCCGAGGCCGCCGATGCGGTGGAGCTCAAGCAATGCACCGATGACACCGAGCGCGGCGTGGTGTCGGGCGAGATCGTGGTGTGCCGCCAGCTGCCCGCCGACACCTCGCAACTCTACAGCGGCAGCCGCGAGGCGTGGTTGAAGGACTATGCGACGCGGACGCAGAATGCGGGCACCATCCCCCCGCCCGATGTCGCCGGGGAGGGCATCTTCCGCGGGCCTGCCACCATCAGCGGGCTGTGCTTCATCCCGCCCTGCCCCAAGGACGCACCGCTGATCGTCGACATGGAGGCGATCCCGCCCCCGCCCGAAGGCTCGGACGCGGCGCGGGTGGCGCAGGGCCTCGCCCCGGTGGAGGGTGACGACGCGCCGCTCTCGGATGAAGACCGCCGCCGGGTCGAGGCCGAACTCGGTCTGCCCGAAGCCCCGAAGGCGGAGCCGGAGGGCTAGCGGGGCAGGATCGGCAGCACCAACGGCTCGCCTGCCAGGCTGTCCGAGCCCTCGAGCAGCGCCAGCGCCTTGGTGACGCAAGCCTCCGGGCCCTCGTGGGTGACCATCGCCACCATCACCTCGCCGCCGCCGCTGGCGCGCCCCTGCTGGATCAGGCTCTCGATCGAGACGTCGCCGTCACGCATCGCTGCGGTGATCTCGGCAAGCACGCCGGGGCGGTCCTTGACCATGAACCTGAGGTAGGTGCGCTCGGTCCGGTCGCCCGGCTCGGCAGGGGGCATGGCGGCGAGCTGGCTGCTGGGGATCGAGAAGGGCGCGCCCACCTCGTCGCGGGCGATGTCGATGAGGTCGGCGGCGACCGCGCTGGCGGTCGGCCCGTCGCCGGCGCCCGCGCCCTGGAACAGCAGGCGGCCGGAGAAGTTGCCCTCGGCCACCACCGCGTTGGTCGCACCGTCGACCGCGCTCAAGGGATGGCCCTTGGCGACGAGGCAGGGCCGCACGCGCTGGAGCAGGCGTGGGCCCGCGGGAGTTTCCTCGACATCGGCCTCGCCGATCAGGCGGATCACGAAGCCCAGCGCATCGGCCTGCGCGATGTCGGCGGCGCGCACCCGGGTGATGCCGGACACCCTCACGCCCGCGAAGTCCACGCGGGTGCCGAAGCCGATGCTGGCGAGGATCGCCAGCTTGTGCGCCGCGTCCACGCCCTCGATGTCGAAGGCCGGATCGGCCTCGGCAAAGCCGAGCCGCTGCGCCTCGGCCAGCACGTCGGCAAAGTCGGCGCCGGTCGCCTCCATCTCGGAGAGGATGTAGTTGCAGGTGCCGTTGAGGATGCCGTAGACCTTGGTGAGCGCATTGGCGCTGGTGCCCTCGCGCAGGCCCTTGATGACCGGGATGCCGCCGCCCACCGCGGCCTCGAACTTCAGCGCGGCGTTGTTGGCCTCGGCCAGCTGCGCCAGCTCCAGCCCGTGATGCGCGATCATCGCCTTGTTGGCGGTGACGAGGCCCTTGCCCGCACCCAGCGCCGCACGGCTGAGGGTGAGCGCGGGGCCGTCCGAGCCGCCGACCAGCTCGACAACCACATCCACGTCCTCGCGCCGGGCGAGCGCAGTCATGTCGTCTTCCCATGCGAAGCGGGCGATGTCGACGCCGCGGTCCTTGCCGCGGTCGCGCGCGGCCACCGCGACGACTGCGATCGGGCGACCGGCGCGCGCGGCGATCAGCGCCGCGTTGGTGTCGAGCAGGCGGATCACGCCCGCGCCCACGGTGCCGAGCCCGGCGATGGCGATACGCAGCGGTTGTGCGGCGGTGGTGGTCAAGCGGCCCTCCGTTGGTGACAGAGGCCCGCGCTTAACCGTGCGCCGCGCGCGGTCAAGCGGGCAAAGACCCGATCAGCCCCGCATCAGCCTTTTGTGATCTGCCGCTCGCACGGGCCGAGCGCCTGGCGCACGAAGGCATAGTCGCCCGCCGCCAGCCGCCGCTCGCCCGCATCGCGCGCGAGGTTGGCATTGCTCGGCAACTGGGCGGGGAGCGAACAGGCGAGGCGATACCAGCGCAGCGTCTCGGGCGCGGGCGGGCGCGCCGCCGAATCGATGATTTCGCCCCACGACACGCCCCATTGCGGCTGCTGCCGCGGGCGGCGCAGCACCGTGATCGAGACCGGCGAGCGATTCTCGGTTGCGAGGAAAATCTGGGTCTCCGATTCGCCCGTCAAGGTGCCCGGCACCGCCAGCGCATCGCTGATCCCGATGATCCGCGGGGCGGCGTCGGCGGCGTAGAGCTCGGTCAGGATCGGCCGCAGCCGCGCCTCGAGCGCGGGGGTGTAATCGAGCTGGGCGTTCGGGCCGATCAGCTGGAGCTCGCCCGCGCGGCCCGGCACAGCCTTCGCGAACAGCACGAACTCGCGCTTCTTGAGCTTGGGCACCTTGCCCCTGGGATCGAGCGGAACATCAACCAGATAGGTGACGCCCGCCCCGACGCCGCTGCGACCGGCGATCAGCGCCACGGTCTGCGCCTCGATATACAGCCGGGCGAATCCGGGTGCGACGCCCGGAGCACGTTCGGGTCGCAGCGCGGTCGCTTTGCGAATCTGCACGCGAACCACCAGTTCCGCAGCGTCCGAGAGGCTCGCCAGATCAGCATAGGTCGGGCCAAAAGCCGCCCCCGCCGGCCGGGCAACATCGCCGCCCGCAGCGCCCTGTGCCAGCGCTGCCGAAGGCACCGCGGCAAGCCCGCCAAGCGCCATGCCTGCTATCGCCAGAGTCTTGAAAAACGCCATTAATTTTCCCTTTACCTGTGGCCCCGTGCCGAGCTGGCGGACACCTAAGTCTCTTTGCATATTAGCAGGGTCTTTTGCACATGACTCGCAGTGAATCCGTGCTGAACCGCAAAAGCGTTTGATCGGCTAGGGGTTGCCCGTTAAAGCCCGCATGACTGAAGGCGCGGGACTGGGGACATTGCCGCGCGGACAGTGAGAGGTTGCGTGCGGGATTAGTTTGTTGTCCCGCGCGTGCCAGCCGGAGAAAGATCGGGTCACGTGCGATGCATGGGCCCGTAATTTTGTTCCGGCGTGGGAGGACCGAAATG
>NZ_JAMNXL010000258.1 GCF_023653175.1 Erythrobacter sp.
ACCAGCGCGGGGCCTTTGAGCCCGAGCGCGCGGAACCATCCGCGCACTGCCGCAAGGAAAGCCGCTCCCGTCAGCCCCAGCCACGCCGCCAGCGCCGGAAAATAAGGCAGAAAGCCCAGCGGCCAGACGAAAGGCAGAAACCCCGGCGGATAGAAGAAGGCCGTATATTCGCCCGGCATCGCGTAGAATTCGCGCTGCGCGGCGACATGGGCGGCGGTGTCGTAAACATTGGCGCCCGCCTGCAGCATCCGCCCCGAGGTCCAGAAGCTGATGAAATCGGTGCCGATCAGGAAGCCGTTGGCATCGACGCCGTTCTTCTGGGTCGCGAGCAGGAAGACCACCGCGCCCGCATTCACCAGCGCGAGCAGCAGCAGATAGCCGCGTACCCGCCCGGGCTCGAGCCATTCTGACTTGCGGATCACGTCCCATCCCATGCCTCGCGTCCTGCCGCGCAAGGCAGCCCAAGTCCATCGCGCCTGCGCATAGCCTCGGGGAAAGTCGCTAAGCGGCGGTCTCGGTATGGATGTGAAGATGCCCCTCGAGCGTGCGGTGCACCGGGCACTTGTCGGCGATGGCGATGATCTTCTCGCGCTGCTCGTCGGTGAGCGCATCGCCCAGCAGCGTGATCACGCGGTTCAGCGCCTGCACCTTGGCGCCCTTCTCCAGCATGTGCGCGCAGTCCTCGGCGTGGTTTCGCTCGTGGGTGAGGTGGATGCGCGCGCCTTCGAAGGGCCAGCCCTTCTGGTCGGCATACATCTTCATCGTCATCGCGGTGCAGGTGCCGAGCGCGGCGAGCAGCAGGTCGTAGGGCGTCGGGCCGCTCTCGTCCCCGCCATAGGAGCGCGGTTCGTCGGCGATGAAGCGATGCTGGACGGTGTGGACCTCGGTGCCGAACTTGCCGTGACCGGTCTGCACCACCACGCCCTCTTCGGGCATCGGCCAGTCGGAGCGCATCGGCAGGTAGCGCCCGGCCCAGCCCGCTATGATCGTCGCGGCGAAGTTGGCATCCTCGGCGCGGGTCAGGAGGTGATCGGCTCCCGCAAGGCTGACGAAGCTCTTGGGGTGGAAGGCAGCCTGGAACAGCGCGCCCGCATGCTCGATCCCGACGATGGTGTCGGTCGGCGAATGGAGGCACAGATAGGGGCGCCGCAGTGTGCCGACCACCGCCAGCAGATCGACATCGCCCGCCGCCTCCAGAAAAGAGCGGCTGAGGGTGAAGGCCTGCCCGCCGATCCTGACCGGCCCCGCCCCGTCGCGCCGGATCGCGTCGTGATCGCCCTCGATCACGTGGAGCACGTGCGGCACGTCGGACGGCGCGCCGATGGTGGCGATCGCGGCAACCTTGTCCTCGCCCAGCACCGCCGCCGCCGCCAGCACCGCCGCGCCCCCGAGGCTATGCCCGACCAGCAGCAGCGGGCCATCGAAGCGCGCGGCGAGCGCCTCGGCCGCGGCGACCAGATCGGCCATGTCGGTGGCGAACCCGGCGCGCCCGAAATCGCCCTCGCTCCCGCCAAGCCCGGTGAAATCGAACCTGAGGCACGCAATCCCCTGCCGCGCCAGCGCGCGGCTGACCGCGACCGCGGCGCGGCTCTGCTTGGTGCATGTGAAGCAATGCGCGAACAGCGCCGCCCCGCGCACCAGCCCGGTGGGCAGTTCGAGCGCGCCTTCGAGCGCATGGCCCGCAGGCGTCGGGAAGGCGAACGTTTCGGTCGGCATGATGGTTCTCCTCGAGGGGGCAAGCCTATGGAACATTTGCGCGGATCATGCGACCAGTCAGCCGGTACATTTTGCCCCGCAGTGAGGAGAGCGCCGATGCAGGCCCGCGTCTTTCATGCCATTGCTCTGGCCTGCGCTGTGATCATCGGCACCCCGGCAACCGCGCAGCCGGCGCCGGCAGTCGCCCAGCCTGCCGAGCCGACCGCGCTCGAAGCGCGCAGCCTGCAGGTCGTCGAGCTTCTCAATGGCGAAGTGCAGCCCGAGGCAATCTTCACCGCCGCCTTTCGCGCCGCCATCGCCGATGAGCAGATCAGGACGCTCTCGGCCAATCTTACTGCGCAGTTCGGGCGGGCGGTGGAGGTCAGCCTGCTGGCCCCGCGCGAAGGCACGCGGGCCGCGCTCGAGATCCGCTTCGAACGCGGCATCGCCAAGGGCGGGATCGCGCTCGACCCTGCCGAGAACAACCGCATCAACGAATTGCGCTTCACCTCGGTGGATCCGCTAGCGGTGACGGGCGACACGCCCGTGGCCATCGCCGCCGATCTCGCTGCCTTGCCGGGAAGCGTGAATGCATGGTTCGGCCCGCTCGGCGGCGCGCCGGTCATCAGCCGCAACACCGGCGCACCGCTCGCGCTGGGATCGACCGTCAAGCTCTACGTGCTGGCCGCTCTTGCCGAGGACGTGAAGGCGGGCCGCCGCAAGTGGTCGGACGTGGTGACGCTCACGGAAAGGAGCTATCCGAGCGGGCAGTTGCAGGACTGGCCCGAGGGTTCGCCGGTGACGCTGCACACGCTCGCCAGCCTGATGATCTCCGTCAGCGATAACACCGCGACCGACCAGCTGATCGCGGTGCTTGGCAAGAGGCGCATCCTCAAGCTGATGAAAGACAGTGGCCATGCCGATCCGGGGGCAAACGATCCGTTTCTGACCACGCGCGAACTCTTCGTGCTCAAGGCCAACCCGCAGGCTGTGGCCATGTGGCAGGCGCAGGATAGAGCAGCAAAGCGGCTTGCGATCCGTCAGGCAGAAGCCGTGGATGCGCTCCGGCCCGCAACTCTCGACCAGATCAACGCCGCCTTCGGCAATGGCCCCAAGGCGCTCGACATCGAATGGTTCGCCTCGCCCGCCGATCTTGCCCGGCTGTTTGCCTGGATGCGCAGAACCGCCGACCCCGATGCGTTCACAATCATGGCGATCAACCCTTCCGCGACTGACGCCATCAAGGCGAACTGGCAGTATGTCGGCTTCAAAGGAGGCTCGGAGCCCGGCGTGCTCAACCTCACTTGGCTGCTAACCGACAAGCGGGGGCGCGATTGGGTGCTCGCCCTTGGCTGGAACAACCCGGCGGCCGTGGTCGACGAGGGCAAGCTGGAAGCCATCGCCCAGCGCATCCTCCTCCTGCCTCGCTAAACCGCCAGCCCCTCCCCCCTTGCGCAGCGCCATGCTGCCGCTTATCGCTGCGGGCCGAAATTCAGTCTCGCAGGAAAACCCATGACCGATAAGCAGCAGCAGCGTTTCGAAGGCACCAAGTCCTATATCGCGACCGAGGATCTCAAGGTCGCGGTCAATGCCGCCGTCACCCTGCGCCGTCCGCTGCTGGTCAAGGGCGAGCCCGGCACCGGCAAGACCGTGCTGGCGCATGAAATTTCCAAGGCCCTGGGCGCGCCGTTGATCGAGTGGAACATCAAGTCGACCACCAAGGCGCAGCAGGGCCTCTACGAATATGACGCCGTGGCGCGTCTCCGGGATGGCCAGCTGGGCGAGGAACGCGTCCACGACATCCGCAACTACATCAAGAAGGGCAAGCTGTGGGAGGCCTTCACCGCGCCCCAGCTCCCCGTGCTGCTGATCGACGAGATCGACAAGGCCGATATCGAGTTCCCGAACGATCTG
>NZ_JAMNXL010000106.1 GCF_023653175.1 Erythrobacter sp.
CCGCGCTCGCCGCAAAGCTCGCTGCCGCCGAACCCCGGCTTCGCGATCTGACTCGCCAGCGGCCGCGGCTCGAGGAAGACCGCTCGGATGCCGACCGCTTGACCAGCGCGGCGGTCGAGGCACTGGCGCGGCTCACGCAGGAACTCGAGGTCAGCCGCGCCGCGGCGGCGGCGGCAGAGGCCGCCCGGCCCCTGCTGGCCGAGAAGGCCGAGGACAAGGAACGCGCCAGCCGCGCCGCCGAACTCGCGCTGGCCAAGGCGACCGCCGATCAGGCCGGGGTCGAGGCTGAGTGGCGCGTCGCCGAGGCTGCGGTCGACCAGGCCGGCGCGCGCCTCGCGCGGATCGTGGCCGAGGCCGCCCGGCTCGAACGCACCCGCGCCGAACTCGCCGCCAGCGGCGATCCCGAGGCCGATGTCATTGCCGCGCGCGAGGCCGCCGACGAAGCCGCCGAAGATCTCGCCCGCCTGCGCGCCCGCCTCGCCGAGGATCAGGCGCGAAAGACCGATCTGCAAGCACGGCGCGACGACGTCGCCAGCAGCCTCGCCGCCGCGCGGGCCGAACTGGCGGGCGTCGAGCGCGAGCACACCGCGCTGGCCCGTGACCGCGAGGCGCGCGCGAAGCGCGAGGCCGGGCGACAGGGGATGGCCACCGCGCTCGACCGCGTGACCGTCACCCCCGGCTACGAACGCGCGCTTGCCGCGGTGCTGGGGCGCGACGGGAAGTCGCCTTTGGGCGCGCCTGCCGGAACGCCGGACGGACGGTTCTGGACGGGCGCCGCCGCCCCCGCGCCCGTCGCCGACAGCCTCGCCAAGCGCCTCACGCAATGCCCCGAGGAACTCGCCGCGCGCCTCGCGCTGGTGCACTGCGTCGAGGCGGATGACGGCCGCGCGCTGGCCCCGGGCGAATGGCTGGTGACCCACGCGGGGCACTTGCGCCGCTGGGACGGTTTCGTCGCGCGCGGCGAAGGGGCAGCCGAGGCCGCGCAGCTCGAAGCGGCCAACCGCCTCGCCGAACTCGACGCCGCCCTCCCCCCCTTGCGCGAAGCCGCCGCCGCCGCCGAGGCCGAGGACAAGGCTTGCCGCGAAGAACTCGCCTGCTTGCAGACCGGGCTTGTCGCGCAGGAACGCGCCATCGCCGGGGCCATCGAGGCCGAGCGGCAGGCGCTGCGGCGGCTCGACCAGGCCGAGGCCGCCAAGGAACGCCGCGCTGCGCGCCTCGCCGAACTCGCCGCCAGCGCCTCGGACATCGACACGCAGATCGCCGCCGCGAAGACAGAGGTCGCGACCGCCGAGGCGGCCCGGGAAAGGCTCCCCGCGCGCGATGCCGGGCGGCAGGCGCTCGAGGCCGCGCAAGGTCGAAACGCCGCTGCCCGCGCCGCGGTGCAGGCCGCGCTCGCCGACCTTGCCGCGCAGGATCAGGCGCTCGCCGTCGCGCGCGAACGGCTCGCCGGGCAACAGGCCGACCATGCCGGCTGGCAGGCGCGCGCCTCGGATGCCGAGCGGCGCATGGCCGAAACCAGCCGCCGCCTCGCCGAGATCGCCGAGGAACACGCCGTCATCGCCGCCAAGCCCGCTGCGCTCTCCGCCGAGATCGAGGCGGGCGAGGCGACCGCCAAGCGCCTCGCCGCCGAACTCGCCGCAGCCGATGCGATGATGCGCGAGGCCGAAGCGCGCAGCCGCGCCGCCGACAGCGCGCTGGCACAATGCACCGAGACCCTCGCCCAGGCCCGCGAGGCGCGCGCCAGCCTTGCCGCGCGCGCCGAGAACGAGGAATTGCGCCGCGCCGAAATGGCCCGCATCTCCGGCGAGCGCTTCCAGTGCCCCCCGCCGCTGCTTGGACAACGCTTCGGCTTCGACGAGAACGACCTTGCCCCCGCCGCGCGCGAATCCGAGGAGCTGGAAAAGCTCACCGCCGCGCGCGAACGGATCGGCCCGGTCAATCTCGTCGCCGCCGACGAGCTCGCCCGGATCGAGGCCGAGCACGGTTCGTCTGCCGAGGAACAGGCCGAACTCGTCGAGGCGATCGCGCGGCTGCGGGGTTCGATCGGCAACCTCAACCGAGAGGGCCGCGAGCGGCTGCGCGCGGCTTTCGAGGCGGTTGACGGCCACTTCCGCGTGCTTTTCACTCGGTTGTTCGAAGGCGGCGCGGCGCATCTCGCGCTGGTCGATTCGGACGATCCGCTGGAAGCGGGCCTCGAAATCTACGCCCAGCCACCGGGCAAGCGGCTGCAATCGCTCTCGCTTTTGTCGGGCGGCGAGCAGGCATTGACCGCGACCGCGCTGATCTTCGCGCTGTTCCTCACCAACCCCGCGCCGATCTGCGTGCTCGACGAAGTCGACGCACCGCTCGACGATGCCAATGTCGAGCGGTTCTGCGACCTTCTCGATTCGATGGTCGCCACCACCGCCACCCGCTATCTGATCGTCACCCACAACGCGGTGACGATGAGCCGGATGCACCGCTTGTTCGGGGTGACGATGGCGGAAAAGGGCATCTCGCGCCTCGTCAGCGTTGACCTCGGCGAGGCCGCGCTGCTGGCGGCCGAATAGCTGGTGCCCGGCATCGCCCCCGAAGCCCGCGCCGAGATCGAGCGGCGTCTCCGCGCCATCGCCAAGGAAGAGGGCATCCGCATCCTCATGGCGGTCGAATCCGGTTCGCGCGCCTGGGGATTCCCCTCGCCCGACAGCGATTACGACGCGCGCTTCATCTATGTCCGCCCGGTGCGCGATTACCTGCGCCTGACCCCGGTGCGGAACGTGGTCGAGCGACCGATTCTCGACCTCTTCGACGTCAATGGATGGGACATCGACAAGACGCTGGGCCTGCTGCTGAACCACAATGCCGTGGTGGCCGAGTGGATCAACTCGCCGATCCGCTACCAGCCGGACGACCCGGTGATCGCCCAGCTGGCGGGCCTCGCCGACCGCCACTTCAACCCGCGCGGCTATGCCCGGCACTATGCGAGCCTCGGGCTCAACAATGTGGCGCGCTGGGACGAGGCCGCCGACACGCTGTCGGTGAAGCGCTATTTCTACGCCCTGCGTCCGGCGCTGTGCTTGCGGGCGCTGCGTATGAACCCCGCGGCGCGCCCGCCGATGGCGCTGCAAGAGCTGATGGCGGCGACCGATCTGCCCCCCGCCCTCACCTTCCTCATCGAGGAGCTGGTTGCGCTCAAGGCCAAGACCAAGGAGGCCGCCCCTGCGACGCGGTCGCGGGAGTTGGAGGCGCTGATTACCGGGGAACTTGCGCGCGCGGAGGAGGTGCCGGAGCGGCTCGACCCGGCGCGTTTCGCGGCCGAGGCAGAGGCGCTGCTGTTCGACTTGCTGGGGGTCTGAGACCCAGCCCCTTGCCTGGGCCCTAGGCCTCCAGCGCCGCCGCGAGCCGCGCGCGCACGGCCTGCAGCCCGGCGATGATCTCGGCCATGTCCGGCCCCTCTGCCGCCGCAATTCGCACGCCCGGTGAAGCGTCGGGATCGGCATCGACACGACGTTCGCCCGAGCGGCGGTCATCCTTGCGGCGGTCGAGCGGCGACTTCGCGGCCGCGCGCAGCACTGACTCCGCGCCCTTCAGGGTATAGCCTTCGCGGTTCACCAGCCGGTCGATGGTCTCGACCAGCGCGACATCGGCCGGGCGGTAGTAACGCCGCCCGCCGCTGCGCTTCAGCGGCTTCAGCAGCGGGAACTGCGCCTCCCAATACCGCAGAACGTGAGGCCGGATGCCCAGCGCCTCGCTGACTTCGCCGATGGTGCGCAGCGCGCCCTCGTCCTTGCCGTCATCGAATGCTGTCATATGGCCTCACATTGTGCGGTCACCCCTTGGCGATCCGTTCCTTGAGCAGCTGGCTGGCGCGGAAGGTCATCACCCGGCGCGGGGTGATCGGCACTTCGATCCCGGTCTTGGGATTGCGGCCGATCCGCTCGTTCTTGTCGCGCAGCACGAAGCTGCCGAAGCCTGAAATCTTGACGTTCTCACCCTTGGCGAGCGCGTCGCTCATCTTGGCCAGAATCGACTCGACCAGATCGAGCGACTCCGCGCGGCTGAAACCCATCTTGCGGTTGATGGTTTCCGCCAGATCGGCGCGGGTCAAAGTGCCAACCGAACGCATCATGCGAATTCTCCTTCGCGGCGCGACCCGATAGAAGGTGGCAGATGCTTAAGGTTTTTCGGCGCGATTGCAAAGCGATGGAGTGCGGATTGTAGTGTTTTCCGCACCCGTGTTAGCAAAAGAGACAGGCGAGGCCCAGTGGGGCATCACATGCGGATCAGGCTTGCCCCCCAGGTGAAGCCGCCGCCCATCGCCTCGAGCATCACCAGATCACCCGGTTTGATCCGCCCGTCCTTGCGCGCGACATCGAGCGCGAGCGGCACCGAAGCGGCCGAGGTGTTGGCGTGATCGTGGACCGTCACCACCACCTTTTCAGGCGCAAGGCCGAGCTTTCTGGCGGTCGCATCGAGGATCCGGGCATTGGCCTGATGGGGCACGACCCAGTCGATCTCATTGACCGAAACTCCAGTATCCTCAAGCACTTCTCTGAGGACGGCGGCAAGGTTGACGACCGCGTGGCGAAAAACCTCGGGCCCGCGCATGCGGACATGGCCGACGGTCTGCGTGCTCGAAGGCCCTCCGTCGACATAGAGCAGATCATGTTGGTCACCATCGGCGTGGAGCCTGGTGCCGAGGATGCCTGCCCCGTCCGCCTCGCCCGAAGGCGCCTCGAGCACCACCGCGCCCGCGCCATCGCCGAACAGCACGCATGTGGTGCGGTCCTCCCAGTCGAGGATGCGGCTGAAGGTCTCGGCCCCGATCACCAGCGCGCGGGTCGCCATGCCGGTCTTGAGCAGCGAATCGGCTGTGGCGAGCGCATAGAGGAAGCCCGAGCACACCGCCGCGACATCGAAGGCGATCCCGCCCTGACAGCCAAGCGCTGCCTGCACCTTAGTGGCGGTGGCGGGGAAGGTGTTGTCGGGGGTGGCGGTGGCGAGCACGATCAGGCCGATCGACGAAGCCTCGACCCCCGCATCCGCAAGCGCGGCGCGTGCGGCAGCGATGGCGAGGGTCGAGGTGGTCTCGCCCTCGCCCGCGACATAGCGCTGGCGGATGCCGGTGCGCGCGACGATCCATTCGTCCGAGGTGTCGACGGTTTCGGCCAATTCCGCATTGGTCACCACCCGGCGCGGCAAGGCAGAGCCCGTGCCGAGTACGCGCGAACCGCTCACGCGCCTTTCGTTCACAGGGACGCCTCGCTATCCTTGGACGCGGCGGTGCGGCCGTTCTGGCGCAGCGCGCCCTCGCCCAGCCGCGAGAGGTCCTGCGCGATCCGTTCGGTGAGCTTGTTCTCGAGCAGCCGCGCGGTCACCGCCACGGCGTGCGCCACGCCCTTGGCGTTCGCGCTGCCGTGGCTCTTCACCACCACGCCGTTGAGGCCAAGGAAGACCGCGCCATTGTGGTTGTTGGGATCGAGATGGTGCTTGAGCAATTCGGTCGCCGGGCGTGAGACCAGAAAACCGATCTTGGAGCGTAGCGAGGAGGTGAAGGCCTGCCGCAGCAGATCGGTGACGAAGCGCGCCGAGCCCTCGATCGCCTTGAGCGCGATATTGCCCGAAAAGCCGTCGGTAACGACCACATGGGTCTCGCCGCGGTTGATCTTGTCGCTTTCGACGAAGCCGTCGAAGGTCAGCGCCAGCCCGCCATCTTCGCGCGCCGAAGCGGCGGTGAGCATCGCGGCCGCATCGCGCAGTTCTTCGGTGCCCTTGATTTCCTCGGTGCCGATATTGAGCAAGCGCACCACCGGCTTCTCGAAGCCCGTGACGATCCGCGAATAGGCCGCACCCATGATGGCATATTGCACCAGATTGCGGGCGTCGGCTTCAGTATTGGCGCCGAGATCGAGCATCACCACGTCATGCGCCTGCAAGGTCGGCATGATAGCAGCGAGCGCGGGGCGATCGATCCCCGGCATGGTCCGCAGCGCAATGTAGCTCATCGCCATCAGCGCGCCGGTGTTGCCCGCGCTGACCGCAGCGCCCGCAGCGCCGGTCTTCACGGCATTGATGGCCAGACCCATGCTTGTGGTCTTGGCACGGCGCATCGCCTTGCTGGGAAGCTCGTCGCCGCCCACCACGTCGTCGCAATGGAGGATTTCCGAGGCGGCGCGCAGGTTCGGGTGGTTTTCGAGCGCGGCTTCGATGCGCTTGCCATCGCCCACCAGCAGGAACTTGAAGCTGTCATGATCGCGGCGAGCGAGCGCGGCACCTTCGACCATGACGCGCACGCCTTCATCGCCGCCCATCGCATCGACCGCGATACGGGGCAGGTTCATCGTGCTGTTCTCCGGTCTATCGTGGGGGCCACCGGCACTTAGCCGACGGCGACGACCTGACGCCCGTTATAGTGGCCGCAATGGCCGCAAATGTTGTGCGGGCGCTTCAGTTCGCCACAGTTCGAGCATTCGTGGAACGCCTCGACCTTGAGCGCATCGTGCGAGCGGCGCATGCCACGGCGGGAAGGCGAAACTTTTCTCTTGGGGACAGCCATGGTGGCACCATTTCCTCAAATTACTGACGTGCAGCGCCACCGGCGCCCGTGATTCTCGAAGGCCGCCCTTACGGCAAGGAGCCCAAGCACACAAGCACGAGACTTGCGCGCACTCCTTGGCCAGCAGCGGCGGGAAGCGCGGCGCTATAGCGAAAAATTCGCGCGTTGCAAGCAGCCTCGGCGGGGCCTAGCACTGCCCCGCAATCGTGAAGGGATCGCGCCATGACCATGCTGCCCGTAACCCTCGCCGCCGCTGCTGCTGCTGGCGTCCTCAATATCTGGCTGGCGTTGCGGATCAATGCCGCGCGCAGTGCCGCCGGGGTCTATCTCGGCGACGGCGGCAACGAGGCGATCCAGCGCCGGATGCGGGCGCAGGCGAATTATGTCGAATACACCCCCTTCGTGCTCGCGCTGATCATCGGCATCGAGCTGTCGGGCAAGGGCAGCTGGTGGCTGGGTGTGGTCGCGCTGGTCTACTTCGCGGGGCGCATCGGTCACGGCTTCGGGATGGACGGCGGCGCGCTGCTGAAGGGGCGGTTCATCGGCACGATCACCACCCTCCTGACCCTGCTCGGCCTGTCGGTGGCCGCCGCGCTGATCATGGCGGGGGTGCTCTAAATTTCTGTTCTCCCGCGATTTTTGACAAAAAACCGGTTCCCACTTTTTGTCATCGCGCTCTAGACCCGCACCAGCTTGTCCGCACGGCCCGACAGGTCGGCGGGCAGGCACACGTCCCAGGCGAGCCCTGCCCGCTCGAGCAGGCGGATGAAGGCATAGCCCCAGTCGCTCTGGCCCTTGTGAAGCCCGATGCGCGCGCTGCCGGGATAGGCGTGGTGATTATTGTGCCACGCCTCGCCCATCGTCAGGAGCCCGGCCCAGGGCACGTCATGCGCCTGCACGCCAGCATCGGTGACCTGCCAGTGCTGGGGCCCGCGCCGGTGTGCGAGGTGGCCGACCAGCCAGTGGCCGTGGACAGTCAGCGCGACCCGCACGAAGACGCCCCACACCACGAAGGGCCAGCCGCCCACCCAGAATAGCACGCCCGCGACAGGAAGTTGCTGGAGCATCCAGGTGCGCTCCAGCCATCGCAGGAAAGGCGACGCCTCGAGCGCGGAGATGTCGAAGCGCGGCGGATGATCGAGATCGAGGCGGCAATGGAGCTGCCACCATGCGTCGACCAGCATCGGGCGGCGGTGGGCGAGGTAATCGTGGCAGAGCCGCTGGCGCTGCGCCCAGTCGCGCAGATCGTGGGTCCGCACGATCCACAGTGGCCCGCTCATCCCAGCCACGGTGCCGCACCAGATCAGGAAGGCGCGCAAGGCGGGTGTGGTTGCAAAGCTGCCGTGGATCAGCAGGCGGTGGAAGCCGACCGAATGGCCCAGCAACAGCATAGCGCCGGTGACCGCGATTCCGGTGACGACTGCGGCGGGTGTGGTGAAGAAGGGTGCGAGGCCGAGCGCGGCGAGCAACATCCCGCCATTCCAAAAGCTGTGCGCAGGGTCCCAGCGCACATGCCCATGCACCGCGTCGGCGCCGGGGGTCTCGACGATCCAGTTCACCTCGCAGCGGTCGCGCGTCATCGGGCCCTCCATTGTGTAGATAATTAATGCATCACTTAATTACTCGATAGCACTGGAAAGCAATTAAGCAAGCGCTTACATGCTGGGCCCATGCAGAAAGTGTTCGAAGCCCTCGCCTCGACGGTGCGCCGCAAGATCCTGGCGTACCTCTCGGAATCCGAGCTCACCGCGGGTCAGATCGCGGAGCGATTCGACATCTCCAAGCCGGCGGTCTCGCAGCATCTCTCGGTGCTGGAGAATGCGGGGCTGGTGGCAAGCGAGAAGCGCGGGCAGTTCGTGCATTACCGGCTGGTGCGCGAGAACCTCGCGAACACGCTCAATGGCTATGTGCAGGAAGTCTGCCCCGTCTCGCGCCCGCTCAAGAAGGAGAGCAAGGCGCTGGGCGATGCGGCGAAGGGCGGCAGCGAGGACGCTTCTTCCTGAAAGCGCGAGAACCGGCCCGCCATAGGACGGGCCGCAAGGCCGAACGGCCGCCCGCAGGTGCTCGATCCCGCAGGGATCGAAACCGCACCGAGGACGCTCGCCCGGAGGGCCGAGCGCAATCAAGAAAGCGCGTAGTCGCTCACAAACGCATTCATCTTGCGCTCGCGCCCGAAGGTGCTGGTCGGGCCGTGGCCGGGGATGAACATAACGTCCTCGCCGAGCGGCCAGAGGCGCTGGGTGATAGAGTCGATCAGGTCCTGATGATTGCCGCGCGGGAAATCGGTGCGGCCGATCGAGCCCTGGAACAAGACGTCGCCGACGATCGCGAAGCGGCTGGGTTCGTGGAAGAACACCACGTGACCGGGGGTGTGGCCGGGGCAGTGGATCACGTCGAGCGTCAGCTCGCCCACCGTCACCGTGTCGCCGTGCTGGAGCCAGCGGGTGGGTGTGAAGCTCTTCGCCACCATCCCCCAGCGCGGACCGTCATCATCGAGCTGGTCGATCCAGAAGCGGTCATCCTCGTGCGGGCCTTCGATGTCGAGGCCGAGCTCCTCGGCCAGCATCCCCGCCTGCCCGCAATGGTCCAGATGTCCGTGGGTGACGAGGATCTTCTCCAGCGTGACGCCGGCCTTGGCGACGCCTTCCTTGAGCTTGTCCAGATCCCCGCCGGGATCGACCAGCGCCCCGCGCATGGTCCTGGTGCACCAGATCAGCGAGCAGTTCTGCTGGAGCGGCGTTACCGGAATGATCGCGGCGCGCATGGGGGGGAGGGGCTTGGAGGTGTCGGTCATGGGCCGGAGATGACCACGCCACGGGCGATTTGCAAGAATTCTCGAATGGCGACTTATGACAGGGCGTAAGCCCGGCTGGCCAGCCATCATCCCGCATCCCCCAAAAGTCGCAGACGGGAGACGCAAGCGATGCAGACCGAAAAACCCCAAGGCGGATCGCACTGGCCCAGATTTGCCGCCATGATCGCGGCATCCACGGCGGTGATGTTCGCCCTTGCCTATGCCAATGTCTATGCCGCCGATCACGTGTTCTTCAGCCAGACGCGGATGTGGATGGCGCTGATGATGGGCATGGCGATGACCCTTATCATGCTTGGCTTCATGTGGGGCATGTATCGGCCGCGCGCGGTCAAGATGGCGGTGATGATCGGCGCAGCCGCGGGCTTTGGCCTGTTCCTGTACCTGATGCGCAGCCAGGAAACGGTGGACGATGCTGCTTGGGCCAGGGCGATGATCCCGCACCATTCGATCGCCGTTCTGACCAGTCGCCGCGCGGAGATCTCCGACCCGCGGATGCGCAAACTCGCCGATGAGATCATCGCGGCGCAGCTCAGGGAAATCGCCCAGATGGAGTTGCTGCTGGCCGATATCGAGGCGAACGGCGAGCTGGGTGACGGCAGACCCCTGCCCCCGCGCAGCGGCGAATTGACCCCGGCGCTGATGGCCGAAGCCAGAAATGCGGCGGAGCGGGAAGACGACTAGACCCGCCCGCCCTTCCACACGAC
Source organism: Erythrobacter sp. (assembly GCF_023653175.1). Taxonomy (GTDB): domain Bacteria; phylum Pseudomonadota; class Alphaproteobacteria; order Sphingomonadales; family Sphingomonadaceae; genus Erythrobacter. The sequence goes on from NZ_JAMNXL010000106.1 coordinate 10,055, forward strand.
CCGGCCGATGATCTCGACCTCGTCGGCCGCGACCTCGACCGGCGGGTAGGCGAAGTTCTGCGAGAGCAGCGCGATGCGCCCCGGCCCGGCGCCGGCGACGCGCTTCACCATCAGCGTGTCGCCGAGGCGGACCACGTGGATGCCGTCGCGAAAGGCGCGGGGCGCGCGGTCGACGAGGATTTCGTCGCCGTCGTTGAGCAGCGGCTCCATCGAATCCCCCTCGACCCGGATCGCGGAAAGCTCGGCGCGGGCTAGGCCCTGTTCCTCGAGCCAGCGGCGCGAGAAGCGGAAGGTGTCGAAGGCGGCCTCCGCGTCCGGCACCCGCCCAGCGCCTGCCGCCGCGCCGAGATCGAGCCGGGGCACCTCCACCCATTCGGCCTCGTCCCGCCGCCTAGGGGGTTTCACGTAGGAATTTTCCTGCGCCTCACGCAGTTCCTCCTCGCCGACGCCGAGGAAGCGGGCGAGCGTGGCGCGGTCCTGCTCCTCCAGCTTGCGCGGACTTCCTTTGCGAATGAATTGCTGGAGATAGGAGGGATTGCGCCCGAGCAACTCGGATAGTGCCGCAAGGCTTACCCCCCTTTTTTGCGACAGGGTGAGCAGCCGCGCACGGGGGCCATCTGGGATTTCACGGGGGCCTTTGACAATCTCGGACATGAAATCATCCTATACAAAGGAATTTTCCTAGACAAGTAGGAAATGTAGTGAAACAAATCAGGAACATCGGGCGAGTCGCCCGGTGCGAATCGCCCAGATCAGCAATTTGAGGGACGCAAAACCATGCTGCTTCGGACCGTCGAAACCTTCCTGAGGACCCACAACCTGCCCGCCACCAAGTTCGGACGGCTCGCCGTCCACGACCCGCGCTTCGTGCTCGACCTGCGCATGGGTCGCACCCCGCGTCGCGACACCGAGATGCGCACCCGCGCCTGGATGCAGGGCTATGCCGCGGGCGCTGCCAAGACGGAGTGTTCCAAGCCGGGGGAGATGGCCTGATGCTCACCGAAAGCTTGCGCGATCCCTTCGCCCACCTCACCGCCGACTTTGACCAGATCGAGGTCAAATCCGCTTCCCTCCCCGGCAGTGCGCCCGCCGCGCTGCGCCCGCGCCGCACGCTCGCCGACCGGGTGCGCGCCGGGTTGATGGACATCACCGGCGGCGCGGGCACGGTGCTCGGCCATGAGGAGAAGGCCTGGGCCTCGATCACCTTTGCCGGCACCCGCCACGAGGTGGTGCTCGAATTCTGCGGCGCCGATGCGGTCGCAGCTGGAGAGGAGCTGATCGAGCGCCTGCCCGATCACGAATTCACCATCCCCCGCCAGCTGGTCGCCGATGCCACCGTGACCAAGGTCGATCACCGCTTCGGCGCGATGGAGCGCCTCGAGGTGACCGCTGTGCTGTTGCTGCTCGAGGAGGGGTGAACATGATCCCGCCTTCCCGGGCTTGGCCCGGGACCCCGCTGCCTTCCTGCCGCGAAGAAAGCGGGGCCCCGGCTCGGAGGCCGGGGAGACGGTGCGCCTAGGTTCTGCGGATCACCAGATTCCTGATCTCGCTCATGTCCTCCATGGCGAAGCGCACGCCTTCGCGGCCTAGGCCTGAGTCCTTCACGCCGCCATAGGGCATATTATCGACCCGGTAGCTCGGGACGTCGTTGATCACGACACCGCCGACATCGAGCCGGTCCCAGGCGTCGAACATCTGGAACAGGTCGCGGGTGAAGATGCCCGCTTGCAGCCCGAACTTGGAGTTGTTGACCTCCTCCAGCGCCTCATCGAAGTGGGTGAAGCGTTGCAGGATGGCGAGCGGCCCGAAGGCTTCCTCGTTCTTCGCCTTGGCGTCCTCGGGCACGCCTTCGAGCAGCGTTGCTTCGAGCATGTTGCCGCGCGTCAGGCCCCCGCCGCACAGCAGGGTGGCACCGGCAGCGACCGCCTCGTCGATCCAGCCCTTCAGCCGCTTGGCCTCGCCGTCCGAGATCATCGGGCCGATGAAGGTGTCGCGGTCCTTGGGATCGCCCGCGACGAGCTTGCCTGCGCGTGTCACCAGCATTGCCTTGAAAGTATCGTAAACGTCATCGTGGATCAGGATGCGCTGCACCCCGATGCAGGACTGGCCCGACTGGTAGAAGGCCCCGAAGATCACCCTTTCGAGCGCATCGGCAAGGTCAGCATCCTTGTCGATGATCACCGCCGCATTGCCGCCCAGTTCCAGCACGACCTTCTTCTTGCCCGCCTTGGCCTTGAGGTCCCAACCCACCCCGGGCGAGCCGGTGAAGCTCAGCAGCTTCAGCCGCGCGTCCTCGGTAAACAGGTCGGCCCCGTCGCGGCTGGCGGGGAGGATCGAGAAGGCGCCCTCGGGCAGGATGTCGCATTCGGCGAGCACCTCGCCCATGATGATCGCACCCAAAGGGGTCTTGGAGGCAGGCTTCATCACGAAGGGGCAACCGACCGCGATGGCAGGCGCGATCTTGTGGGCGGCGAGGTTCAGCGGGAAGTTGAACGGGCTGATGAAGCTGCACGGCCCGATCGGCACGCGCTTCCACATCCCCTGATAGCCCTTGGCGCGCGGGGAAATGTCGAGCGGCTGGACCTCGCCGTAGTTCCTGACCGCCTCTTCGGCCGCGATCCTGAAGGTGTCGATCAGGCGCGTGACCTCGCCTTCCGCATCCTTGATCGGCTTGCCCGCCTCGACGCACAGGGCATAGGCGAGTTCGTCAAACCGTTCGCGGAAGCGCGCGACGCAGTGCATCAGCACGTCCTGCTTCTCGTAGGAGGCAAGCCGCGCCATCGGCTCGGCCGCGCGCACGGCGCCGGCAATGGCCTCCTCGATCACATCAGGCGTGGCAAGCGCGGTGCGGAAGGCTACCTCGCCGGTGTATTTGTCGGTGACCTCGAGATCGGTGTTGGGCTGCACCGCCTTGTTGTTGAGGTAGAGCGGGTAGGTGGATTTGAGCATGGTCACTTCCTTCTCCCCTCCCGCGTGCGGGAGGGGTAGGGGGTGGGAATGCAAGGGTGGTGCGGGCCGCGCCCACCCCTAGCCCCTCCCGCGC
>NZ_JAMNXL010000259.1 GCF_023653175.1 Erythrobacter sp.
CGGGCGGCGCGGTTCGTGGTTGAGGCGGTTGCCGTGGCTGTATTCGGGCACGTTGGCGTTGATCAGCCAGACCTGCCCGTCCTTCACCTCGGCATAGCTTTCGGCAATGCTCGCCTCGCCCGCCCGCAGCGCCTTGACCTCGGTGCCCTGCAGGGCGAGCCCTGCTTCGAAGGTGTCCTCGATATAGTAATCGAACCGCGCGCGGCGGTTCTCGGCGACGATCTTCACTTTGTCGAAGGTGACGGGTTTGGGACGGGCCATAAGGCGGGGCGATGTAGGCGCTGGCCGGGCAAAAAGCGAGGCCCTTTGCGCTTTGATCCGTCGCAGGCTAGCTTGCCTCAGGGGCAACACGGGGAACAGCGGGCCATGACCATGCCGCAGCCTTTCATCATCGCAGGCACCAGCATCGCGCCGGGCCGCCAGGCCGATGTCGGCTTTCCGATCACCACCATGGCGACCGGCACCACCTCCAGCCTCGCGGTGCGCGTGATCCATGGCGCACGCCCCGGCCCGGCCGTGTTCGTGAGCGCGGCGATCCACGGCGACGAGATCATCGGCACGGCGGTGATCCAGCGCCTCGCGCAATCGCTCGATCCCGAGGCGCTGAGCGGCACCGTGCTGCTGGTGCCGGTCGCCAACATCTTCGGCTTCATCAGCCATTCGCGCTACCTGCCCGACCGGCGCGACCTCAACCGCTCCTTCCCGGGGAGCGCGGGGGGATCGCTCGCGGGGCAGCTTGCGCACATCTTCTACCGCGAGGTGGTGGCGCGCTGCACGCTCGGGATCGACATCCATTCGGCCGCGATCCATCGCTACAACCTCCCCCAGATCCGTATCGCGGCGGGCAACCGCAAACTGGTCGAGCTCGCCATGGCCTTCGGCGCGCCGGTGATCATCGAGAGCCCCTTGCGCGACGGCTCGCTGCGCGATCTCGCCCAGAAGCACGGGGTCGACATGCTGCTGATGGAGGCGGGCGAGGCGCTGCGCTTCGACAGGCTGTCGGTCGAGACCGGGGTCGAGGGCGTGGAGCGGGTGCTCGCCCATCTCGGGATGATAGAGGCCGACGACGGGCTCAGCGCGGTCGGCATTCCGGCGCGCGCCAACCGGACCACCTGGGTGCGAGCCCCGCGCGGCGGGGTGATGCAGGCGGTGCGCGCCTCGGGCGATCCGGTGCGCAAGGGCGACGTGCTGGCCACGGTAGCCGGGCTGTTCGGCGAGGAGGCCGAGGCGCTGGTCAGCCCGGTCGACGGCATCATCATCGGCCATGCAACGCTCCCCGTGGTCCACCAAGGCGACGCGCTGTTCCACATCGCCGCAATCGACCACCCCGAACGCGTCGGCGCGCGCATCGATTCGATCACCGAGGCGATTCTCGCGAGCGAACCGCAGGGCTCAGCGCAAGGAATGCTCGACGAGGACGAGGTGGTTTAGAGCCCGGCCCCTCGCTCAGCCCTCCAGCACCCCAGCCAGCACCAGCGCCTCGTCCACCGCCTTCTTCGCCTCGTCCGAACACTCGACCAGCGGCAGGCGCACCTCAGGCTCGATCCAGTCGTGAACGCGGGCAAGCGCATATTTCACCGGCGCAGGGCTCGCGTCGGAGAACATCGCATAATGCAGCGGGAACAGGCGGTCGTTCAATTGCCGCGCCAGCTTCAGCTCATTGGCGGCGATCGCCTCGTGGAACTCGGCGCACAGGCGGGGCGCGACGTTCGCGGTCACCGAGATGCACCCGCGCCCGCCCGCCGCCGCGTGGGGCAGCCACAGCTCGTCATTGCCCGACAATTGGCAGAACTCGCGCCCGATTCCCATGCGGTGATCGGCGACCCGCGACAGGTCGCCGCTCGCGTCCTTGATGGCGATGATCCGGTCGGGGTACTTGCGCACCAGCTCGACCACCGTGTCATCCAGAATGTCGGTCACGGTGCGCGCGGGCACGTTGTAGAGCACGATCGGCAGGTCGCAGTTTTCCGCCAGATAGCTGAAATGGGCGATCAGCCCGCGCTGGCTCGGGCGGTTGTAATAGGGGGCAACGCAAAGTCCCGCCGCCGCGCCCGCCTTCTTGGCGAAGGTCATGTGTAGCTGGGCGTTGCGGGTGTCGTTCGACCCGCAGCCCGCAATCACCGGCACGCGGCCCGCGGCCTGCTCGATGCACACCTCGATGACGCGGTGATGCTCGGCATTGGAAAGTGTCGAGGCCTCCCCCGTGGTACCGCAAGGGACGAGCGCGGCGCTGCCGTTCTCGATCTGCCAGTCGACCAACCGGCGGAAAGCGACCTCGTCGAACGCTCCGCCGCGAAAAGGAGTCACCAGAGCGGGTATCGAACCGCTGAACATTGCTATTGTCCTGTCATCATCTCTAGATAGCGAAATTCAGGGGACCTCTCCCCCGTTACCCTTCACCGTTCACCGCCTGATAAGGAGCCCGTAGGCACTATGTCCAGCATGGGCTGCAAGCTGTTGAATACCCGCCGGATGTATGCTGCGATTCTCGGTGCTTCGGCGCTTGTGGCGGGAGCTTTCCCCGCTGCGGCGCAGGACTGGGGGTCGGGGCAGGATCTCGTCGCACGCCAGCCCGGTGCGGTGGATGCCGTGATCGCCCGCTGGGAGACGCTGCAAGCCAGCCGCACGCATAGCTTCGCCGATTACGCCGGCTTCGTGCTCGCCTGGCCGAGTTTCCCCAAGACCGACATCCTGCGTCTGCGCGCCGAGGCGGCGCTCGAGAACGAGGCGCCCGGCCAAGCCGAGCTGCTGCGCTTCTTCGATGCCCATCCCCCGCTCACCAACCCCGCCCGCGCACGCTATGCGCTGGCGCTCGCCGCGGTGCAGCGCCCCGAGGCGCTTGAGGTAGCGCGCAAGGCATGGCGCGGCGGGCAGATGGCCGATCCTGTCGAGCTCTATCTGTCGGGGCTCTACGGGGCGCAGTTCACGCCCGAGGATCACGCGGTGCGCGTCGATGCGCTGCTGTGGCAGGGCAAGGCCGATGCCGCCTCGCGCATGGTGGTGAACCTCCCCGAGGAGGCGCGCGCGATGGCGCTAGCGCGGATCGCGCTGCTGCGCGGCGCGCGTCCGGAATCATCGGGGATCACGGTGCCCCCGGGGGCCGAAGCCGATCCGGGCTATGTCTTCAACCTCGTGAAGTTCCTGCGCACCAGCGGGCAGAATTACGAGGCGGCGCGGGTCTTCACCAGCCGCCCCGCCTTCGTGCGCCCGGCGCGCGACCCCGAAGCCTTCGTCGGCCAGCTGCTGGATCTGGCCGAGGATGTCGGCCCGTCCGAGGCGGCGCAGATCGCAGCGCGCAGCGGCGATCTCTTCGCGCCCGACGCCGAGCTGTCGGAAACCAGCTTCACCTTGCGCGACCGGCTCACCGACCTGATGTGGCTGGGCGGCACCAAGGCGCTGTGGAGCCTCGGCGACGGCACCACCGCCGCCCCGCTCTTTGCGCGCTACGGCGATGCCGCAAAGACCCCGCTGACCAAGTCCAAGGGTTATTACTGGGCGGGCCGCGCGGCGCGGCAGGCGGGCGATCAGACTGCAGCGCAGCGTTACTTCGAGATGGCCGCGCGCTGGCCCGATTACTACTACGGCCAACTGTCCTTAAGCGCGCTC
>NZ_JAMNXL010000260.1 GCF_023653175.1 Erythrobacter sp.
AGAGGCCGCCGCCGCGCTCGACGAAGCCTTCCCGCTCAACACCCCGGTGCTGATCACCGGCGGCGTGGACATCGCGGCGGGCAATGCCGGCACGGGTGGAACGCTCGGCCCGGTGCTGCGCGCGATCGGCGACCAGGCGAGCCCGGTGGTGGTGGTGGTGCGAGTGGCCGAGGGCGAAGACCAGGCCGGGACCGACGCCAACGTGATCGGCACCACCGACGGCGCGACCTTCACCGGCCTGCAGGCGCTGGCAGTGGCCGAGCAGCGGCTTGGCGTGAAGCCGCAGATCATCGCAGCCCCCGGCCTCGACACTCAGGAAGTGGTCGAGGAAATGGTCAGCATCGCCAAGAAGCTGCGCGGCTTCGTCTATGCTGCGGCTGAAGGCGACGATGTCGCCGAGGCGCTCACCTACCGCGAAAACTTCGGCCACCGCGAACTCATGCTGATCTGGCCGGGAACCAGCACCGAATTCGCGGGCGACATCGTCGCCCGCGCGATCGGCCTGCGCGCACAGATCGACGAGACCGTGGGCTGGCACAAGACGATCAGCAACGTCCCGCTGGTGGGAGTGACCGGTCTCGATCGCGACATCAGCTTCGACCTCACCGACCCGAGCACCGACGCCGGCGTGCTCAACGGCGGGGAGATCACCACGATCATCCGCCAGAACGGCTTCCGCCTGTGGGGCAACCGCACCTGCGCCAACCCGCTCACCAACCCCAGCTTCGTCTTTGAAAGCGCGGTTCGCACCAGCCACGCGCTGCAGGAGATCGTCGGCCAGATCGTCAGCCCCTTCATCGACCAGCCCATGACGATCGGGCTGGTGAAGGACCTGCTCGAAACCGGCAACGCGCGCTTCCGCCAGCTGGCGGTGCAGGGGGTGATCCAGGGCGCCGAGATGTTCTTCGATGCTGACCAGAACAGCCCGCAGGAGCTGGCCGCCGGACGCCCCCGCTTCCGCATCCAGTTCACCCCGGTCGCGCCGCTCGAGAACCCCAACGTCGATCTGGTGATCACCGACTTCTACTACACCGACTTCGCCGACCAGCTGGTCTGAGACGTTTTTGCCGCGCTACCGCTTCGCTGCTTGAGCGCAAATGTCCTCAAGCAGCGAAGCGGTAGGACAACAAAGGAGCTGACCCGCCATGGGCATCCCGAAGAAACTGAAGAACCTCACCGCCCACATCGACGGCGTGAACTACATCGGCCAGGTGGTCGAATTCGAAGAACCGGCGCAGGCGCTCGCCACCGAGGAATATCGCGGCGGCGGCATGATCGGCCCGGTGATGATCGACATGGGCCTGCAGGCCATGGAAGCGACCCTCAAGATGGGCGGCCATGTGGTCGAGCTGATGCGCAAGTTCGGCACCACCCGCGTCGACGGCGTCCGCGTCCGCCTGGTCGGCGCCTACCAGCGCGACGACACGGGCGAGGTCGAGACGGTCGAATGCTACCTCGGCGGCCGCTTCAGCGAGATCGGCACCGGCACCGCCAAGCCGGGCGACGATACCGAGCACGAGTACAAGCTGCCGCTCTCCTACTACCGCCGCGTCGTCAACGGCCGCGTCGAGATGGAGATCGACATGGTTGCAGGCACCTTCATCGTCGACGGCATCGACCGCTACGGCGAGATCATGGCCGCGCTGCAAAGCTGACCAGGTCCCGTCGGCCGGCGCTGTGCGGGGCGGTCGGTCGGCGGTTGGGGCGGGACGGCCATCCCCCCAAAGGATTTCCGGCCGTCCCGTCCCGCTTCGCCCCGCTCAACCTTGAATGAAGGACGCCCCGCATGGCTGACACAACCGCTCCTGCCCCGACCCCCGACACCGCCCGCTTCCAGACGATCACGCTGGCCGAGCCCATCAAGCGCGGCGAGCAGGTCATCGATACGATCACCCTGCGCAAGCCCAAGGCGGGCGAACTGCGCGGGCTCAACCTGCAGCAGCTGATCTCGGTCGACGTGGCCACCATCCTGCAGCTGCTGCCGCGCATCAGCGAGCCGGTGCTGGTGGAATCCGAATGCAACGGGCTCGACCCCAGTGACCTGACCGAAATCGGCGGTGCGATCCGTGGTTTTTTTATGACGGCGTCAGAAAAGAAGATGCTCGAGGCGATGATCGCGGACCAACAGCCGAAGACCTGATGGCCGATATCGCCGGCATCTTCCACTGGCCGCTGAGCGAACTCAAGGCGCTCGACATGGATGAGCTGGTCGAGTGGCGCGAGCGGGCCATCAGCTTCTGGAACAGGGCCAACAAGGCGAAGCCATGATGTCCTCAAGTAGCGCAGCGATAGGACGAAAGGCACCATGAGCAACAAGCTGTCCCTGCTGGTCAACTTCGTCGGCGTCGACAAGATGTCGGGCGCGCTGCGCAACATCATGAAGCTCGGCCGGCAGGGATCGCGCTCGCTCGGGGATCTGCGCGGGGAGGGCAAGAAGCTCGAGCAGCAGCTGCGCGAGGTGCGCCGCCAAATGGAAGGCGCAACCGGCAACATCACCGACCTCGCCAACCGCGAGCGGGAACTTGAAGGCGCGATCGAGGGCGTCAACGGCCAGATCGCCGAGCGCCGCCGCCTTTACGCGATCGAGGGTCAGCAGCGCGACGCGATCGCCAAGGCTGAAGAAATGCAGCAGCGCGGCCGCGACAACATGGTGCAGGGCGCCGCGCTCGCCGCGCCCTTCGTGCTTGCGGTCAAGGCAGCGGGCGACTTTTCGAGCGGGATGGTCGACATCCAGCAGAAGGCCGCGCTCACCAACGCCGAGACCGACAAGCTCGGCCGCACGATCCTCACCATGGCGGCCAATGCCAGCCAGCTTCCCGAGAACATGCGTGCAGGCCTCGATCTGCTGCTGGCCAAGGGCATGAACCTTGACGCGGCCACGGCTGCGATCGGCCCGGCCGGGAAGCTGGCGACCGCCTACAAGGTCGATCTGCCCGACGCGGCCGGTGCGGCCTTTGCCAGCATCAACAACCTCAAGATCGCGAGCGCCCAGACCGCGGTGATCTTCGACACGCTGGCAGCGGCGGGGAACGAAGGCGGCTTCGAGGTGCGCGACATGGCGCGGCACTTCCCCGCGCTCACCGCCCAGATGGCGGCGCTCGGCGAAAAGGGCGTGCCGGCGGTGGCCGATCTGTCTGCCGCCCTGCAGGTCGCCATGCACACCGCTGGCGATGCGGACGAAGCGGGAAACAACATCAAGAACCTGCTCGGCAAGATTAACGCTCCGGCGACCATCAACGCCTTCCGCAAAAATTTCGGGATCGATCTGCCCGCCGCGATGAAGAAGCTCGAGGAACAGGGCTATTCCTCGATGGAAGCCATCGCCATGATCACCAAAGAGGCGACCGGCGGCGACATGAAGAAGCTCGGTTTCGCCTTCGAAGACCAGCAGGCGCGCATGGGGCTGCTCGCCCTGATCCAGAACATGGAGGAATATCGCCGCATCCGGCAGGCCGCGATGAAGTCGGACGGGACGGTCGATGCTGCCTTCGACCAGCGCGTGCTGCGTGATGGCACGGTGAGCTGGGGCGCGTTCATGACCAGCGTGTCCGCCCTGGCGATCACCATGGGGACCA
>NZ_JAMNXL010000107.1 GCF_023653175.1 Erythrobacter sp.
CATGGAGAGGCGCTGCGCCATTTCTTCCGGGGTCGGCTCGCGGCCTTCTTCGTGGAGGAACTGGCGGGACGTGCGCACCAGCTTGTTGATCGTCTCGATCATGTGCACCGGAATGCGGATGGTGCGCGCCTGATCCGCGATGCTGCGGGTGATCGCCTGCCGGATCCACCATGTGGCGTAAGTGCTGAACTTGTAACCGCGGCGGTATTCGAACTTGTCGACCGCCTTCATCAACCCGATATTGCCTTCCTGAATGAGATCAAGGAATTGCAGGCCGCGGTTGGTGTATTTCTTGGCGATCGAGATCACCAGACGCAGGTTCGCCTCGACCATTTCCTTCTTGGCGATGCGCGCCTCGCGCTCGCCCTTCTGGACCATGTTGACGATGCGGCGGAACTCGGTGAGGCTCATGCCGGTCTGCGCGGCGATGTCGGCGATTTCCGAACGGATGCGCTCGATGGCGTCTTCCTCGCGTTCGGCAAAGGCCGCCCACTTCTTGTCCTTCTTGGCGCGCTCCTTGATCCAGGCATCGTCCATCTCGTTGCCGACATAGGCGGCGAGGAAGTCGACGCGCTTGACCTTGTGACGTTCGGCAAGGCGCAGCATCTGGCCGCCGAGCGTGGTGAGGCGGCGGTTGAAGGCATAGAGGTTGTCGACCAGAAACTCGATCTTGGTCGCGTGGAACTGCACGCTTTCGACCTCGGCGGTGAGGTCTTCGCGGAGTTGTTCGTACTTGCCTTCCTTGGCGGCCGGGAAGGCATTGCCCGCCGCGAGCGTGTCGACGCGCTCTCCCTGAAGCTTCTCGAAGGCGTTGAACAGCGTGGTGATGCGCGCGAAGCGCTCGAGCGCCTCGGGCTTCAACTGCGCTTCCATCTGGGCGAGGGAGAGGGTGTTGTCCTCCTCCTCTTCCTCTTCGCGCTTGGGGCGGCCCTCGCCGTCCTCGTCCTCGTCCGAATCCGCTTCGGGCTCGTCGGCGACTTCGTCGTCCTCGCGGATGGTCGGTCCGGCAGTGGCTTCGGAGATCTCGCCGTCGTCGTCGTCATCCTCGGCGCCCTCGGCCATCTTGTCGGCCGGGGGTTCCTTGGAGAGCATCGCGTCAAGATCGAGGATCTCGCGCAGCTGCATGTCGCCGCTGTTGAGGGCTTCGGACCACTGGATGATCGCGTGGAAGGTGATCGGGCTTTCGCACAATCCCATGATCATCATGTCGCGCCCGGCCTCGATGCGCTTGGCAATGGCGATTTCGCCCTCGCGGCTGAGCAGTTCGACCGCGCCCATTTCGCGCAGGTACATGCGCACCGGATCGTCGGTGCGTTCACCCGTGACGAGCTTCTTGTTGCCGGCGCGGGCGTCCTTCGGGGCCTTCTTGCCCTCGTCGTCGTCGTCATCGTCATCATCGGCGATCACGTCCTCGCTCTCGCCGTCCTCACGATCCTCGGCCTCGGCCTCGGCGTCCTCGTCGCTCTCGACGATCTGGACGCCCATTTCGGAGAGCGCGGTCTGGATGTCCTCGATCTGGTCGGGGCTCATCTCGCCCGAGGGCAGCGCCTCGTTGAGCTCGTCATAGGTGACGTAGCCGCGCTTCTTCGCCTTGCTGATCAGCTTCTTGATCGAAGCCTCGTTGAGGTCGATCAGCGGGGCATCTTCCTTCTCGGCCATATGTATCCGTGTCTATCCGTTGCCGGGCGACCTGCCGGGTGGCGGCCGCCTGTTGATCCCATGTGCGCCCCGTCAGGGGGTATCATCCGTGCCGGGCACTGCGGAGGCCTTGCGGCGCCCGAAGGCCTTCAATCTATCCTCGGTTGCCATGAGCTGTGCACGCAAACGGGTCTGCTCCGCAAACGATCCTTCCGGATCGCTGTCGAAACGCGCGATCGTGGCCGCAAGCGCAGCCTCAAGCGCCGGCCTTTCGACCAGCAGCGACACAGCTTCAGCCAGTTCCTCGCACGCAGCGTCGGGATCGTTGCCTTCGTCGAGAAAGGCGTAGCGGATATCTGCCGACGGGGCGGGTTGGCCTTGCGTGGGTAGCCATATGGCGGTTGCGTCGTGCGAATCAAGCGTTTCCGCAAGCTCGAGCAGGGATTCGATGGCGGGCGCGGCCTCGGGCAGCAGTCGGGCGAGGCTGATCAGCGCCTCGGTATGCCGCGCGATTTGCCCGGGATGGCGCGCGAGCCCGGTCAGAACGGCCTGCATCAGTCCCTGCCGCTGGCCGCCTGCCATCATCCCCGAAAGCTGCGCACGCGCTTCCTCCGACAGGCCGGGAGGAGGCAGATTGGCGCCCTTCCATGGCCCGCGCTGCCCTGCTGCCGGGCGGGCCTGCGCGGAAGGTTGCCAGGCCGCGCGGGGCGGCCGCGGCGGATAGGCGAAGGCGGAGAACCGGTCGCCCAGCTCGCGGCGGTATAGGCTCTTGATCTCGGGGTCGGCGATGGTCTCGACATGCGCCATGAGCCGCGCCTTGAGCCCCGCCTTGGCCTCGGGCGTCGTCAGCGGCTGCGCGTCGCGCTCGAACTCCCACAGCGTGTCGATCAGCGGGGCGGGGTTGGCGAGAAGCTGCTCCATCGCCCTGGCGCCCTGCTGCTTGATGAGATCGTCGGGGTCGAGGCCCGCAGGCAGACGCACGATGCTGAGCGAGCGCATCGGCGCGAGCAGCGGCAGCGCCCGCGCGATTGCCCGCATCGCCGCACGCTGCCCTGCCGCATCGCCATCGAAGCACAGCACCGGCACTTCGACCATGCGCCACAGCAGCTCGAGCTGCATCTCTGTGAGCGCGGTGCCGAGCGGCGCGACCGCATCGGCGATCCCCGCATTGGCGAGCGCGATCACGTCCATATAGCCCTCGACCACCACCACCCGGCCCGACTGGCGCGAGGCTGGGGCGGCGCGGTGGAGGTTGTAAAGCGTGCGGCCCTTGTCGAAGAGATCGGTGTCGGGCGAGTTCAGATATTTTGCGACGCCGTCGCGCTTTTCTAGGATGCGCCCGCCGAACGCGATCACGCGGCCCCGCGCGTCCTGGATCGGCAGCATGACGCGGCCGCGGAAACGGTCGTAACGCTCGCCCTGCTCGTTGGCGGCGCGCATGCCAGCGCCTTCGAGCATGTCCTCTCCGAAGCCCGAGAGGGCGCGGGGGAGGGCCTGCCGGTCATCGGGAGCCCAGCCGAAACCGAATTCGCGCATGACGGCGGGGGAGAAGCCGCGCCGCTGAAGATATTCGCGCGCCGCGCCGCCATTGGGCCCGCCAAGGCTGTCGACAAAGAACTTTTGCGCCGCCTCGGTCACGTCGATCAGGCTGGCGCGCTGCTCGGCGCGTTTGGCCATGACGGGATCGGGGGCGGGGACTTCCATTCCGGCGATCGCGGCCAGTTCCTTGACCGCGTCCATGAATTGCAGGCCCTGCTGGTCGACCATCCAGCTGATCGCATCTCCATGCGCCCCGCAGCCGAAGCAATGGTAGAACTGCTTCTGGTCATTGACGTAGAAGCTCGGTGTCTTCTCCTCGTGGAACGGGCAGCACCCCTTCCACTCGCGCCCCGCGCGGGTCAGCTTCACCGAGCGCTGGACAAGCGTCGAGAGCGTGATCCGCGCACGCAGCTCGTCCTTCCATTGCGGGGTGATGGCCATGGCAGGTTAGGTGCGCCCGAACGCCTCTGCATTCAAGCGCGCCCTGTGGACGGGTCTGTGGCTTAAGAGAGCGCCGCCTTGACCAGCGTGCTCGCCAGCTTGCCGTCGAGCACCGCGCCGTGGCGGGCGCGCAGTTCGGTCATCACCGCGCCCATGTCCTTCATGGTGGAAGCGCCGGTCTCAGCCTTGATCGCCTCGATCGCGGCGCGGGTCGCGGCCTCGTCCATCATCTGGGGGAGGAATTCCTCGATCACGGCGAGTTCGGCGCGCTCGACCGCGGCGAGCTCCGCGCGCCCGCCTGCATCATACATCTCGATCGATTCGCGGCGCTGCTTGGCCATCTTCTGCAGCACGCTCGTCACCAGCACGTCATCATCGGCGACCGGGGCCGCGGCGGTGCGCTCCTCGATGTCGCGGTCCTTGATCTTGGCGCTGATCTGGCGGAGCGCGGCGGTGCGGTCCTTCTCGCCCGCCTTCATCGCGGCGATGGTGGCGGCCTTGATATCGTCACGGATCATGTTTCTGCTAATTCCTGTGGATGGGGTTTCCTGCGCCGCGCCCCTAACCCAAATAGAAGCATACGCCTAGGTTGACGGCGCGGGGCGAGGGGCCTAGCGGGCAAAACTTAGCACCATCGCCGGAAAACCAACCAACGGAGCGCCCCATGGCCGACCCCGCATCTACTCGCGCGCAACCTTCAGGGGCAACCGGCGTTCTGGTTCTCGCCGATGGCACCGTGGTGTGGGGCCGGGGCTTCGGAGCCGTGGGCTCGGCGGTCGGCGAAGTGTGCTTCAACACCGCCATGACCGGCTATCAGGAGGTGCTGACCGATCCCTCCTACGCCGCGCAGATCGTCACCTTCACCTTCCCGCATATCGGCAATGTCGGCGCGAACGGCGAGGACGTGGAGAGCCGCGTGGAAGGCGCCGTGGGCTGCGTGGTGCGCGAGGACGTGACCGAGCCCTCCAGCTTCCGTTCGATCGAGCGGTTCGCCGACTGGATGGTCAGGAACGGCAAGATCGGGCTTTCGGGCATCGACACCCGCGCGCTCACCCGCCGAATCCGCCAGAGCGGCGCGCCCAACGCGGTGATCGCCCATGCGCCGGACGGCAAGTTCGATATCCCTGCGCTGATCCGGCGTGCGCAAGAGTGGCCGGGGCTGGAAGGCATGGACCTCGCCGTGCGCGTGACCCGCGGCAGCGACGAGCAATGGGGCGGCGGCGCATGGACGCTCGGCAAGGGTTATGGCCGGGCGCCCTTCGACGCCAAGCCCCATGTGGTCGCGATCGATTACGGCGCGAAGGACAACATCTTCCGCAATCTGGTGAAGGCCGGCGCGCGGGTGACGGTGGTGCCGGCCAAGACGAGCTTCGACGAGGTGATGGCGCTCGCGCCTGACGGCGTGTTCCTCTCCAACGGCCCCGGCGACCCGGCGGCGACCGGCGAATATGCCGTGCCGGTGATCAAGGCACTGCTCGACGCCGACGTCCCGCTGTTCGGCATCTGCCTCGGCCACCAGATGCTCGCGCTCGCCGCGGGCGCGAAGACGATCAAGATGCACCAGGGGCATCGGGGCGCGAACCACCCGGTGCAGCGGGTTGGCGAGGGCTGGGGGGAGACCTCGGGCCTCGTCGAGATCACCTCGATGAACCACGGCTTTGCGGTGGATGCGGCGAGCCTGCCCGATGGTGTGGAGCAGACGCACGTGTCGCTGTTTGATGGGACGAATTGCGGGATTGCGATCCGGGGGAAGCGCGCGTTTGCTGTGCAGTATCACCCTGAGGCAAGCCCGGGGCCGCAGGATAGCTTCTATCTGTTCGAGAAGTTTGTGGGGGGGCTGGGGTGAGAGCCAATCTGCTCGCCTTTGCCGCCGGTTCGCTCCTGACATCAGGGGCTTGGCTAGTCGGCCAGTCTTTGGGATCGACCAAGACCGTTTTGCCCGCCTTGGAAGTTGAGAGCAGGGCGCATAGGCTGGACGACGTGGTCAACAGGTCAGAAGAAGAAACGGCCATCAGGACGTCTAGCTCTGCCTTTGTCCGCAAGTGTGGTGCAAGCGAGTTTAGCGCTGAAATCGGGCACGGCGGCCCGCGTTCGCGGGTTCAGATCGCCCCCGGCAACGAACCGGTCATTGACTGCATCCTTTCAATTGCGCCGAAAGAAGGTTTCCCTTTGTTTATCAGCTTCAAGGCAGATTGATGCTCAAAGAGACCGAAATTTCCTCGATCGTTCCTGTCTCCCTTCCCCTTGGGGGAAGCGAAGCTGGCGCGCAGCGCCAACGGTTGGGGATGGAGGTTTGGCGGTGAGGGGGCAGGGCTTCCATTTGCTGCTTGTAGCCTTTGCCGCTGCGTTTGCGACCTTCGCAGCCCCCGTGCTCGCCCAGCATCCGCACCCCATCACCACACGGCTCGAAGGCCCCGCCCCCCCAGCGCGCGGCGGTGATGGCGATTCCGTGTTCGTTGCTGCGGTGCGCAAGCAGGCCGAGGCTTGCGGGATGCAGAACGACAGTTTGCAGGTGACGCAGGAGCGGTTTTCCGTCGAACCCAAGACCGAAGCGGAGGAAGCCGCGCTCGATGCGAAGGTCGAGGCGATCTCGGCCAAGTCCGGCGCCACCGGCCCCAAGGAGAGCCGTCAGGCCAGCCGCGCCTTCATCCGCGCGCTTCTCACCGGGCGGCTGCGGCTCATGCTGGCATACATGGGGGAGGACGGCGAGGCGGGGATGGAGTGCCTTGTGGGGGCTATGGTCGAAGCCGGCTTCGCGACGGTCGACCCTCCGAGTTCCTTCACGCAAGACATGGCCGATGCCATCTCGGACTCCTGCGGAAGCCCGCGGGCGTGGATGAAGGTGGAGGCCGACGGCACGGTGCGCTTCGAACCGCCGATGGATGCGGATTACAAAGTCAGCGCCTGCCTGCTCAAGGGCATCAAGGAAAGCGGCGCGACCAAGCTGGGCTTTGTCGGCAATGAGCGTGTGCCGCCCACCGAGGGGCAGGCCGATGACTAGCCGCGCCCTCCTCCTCGCTGTCGTCCCCCTGCTCGCCGCCCCCGCGCTCGCCCAGAACCCCGCGCCCGTGGCCGAATGGCCCGGTGCCGAGATTGCCGAGGGCGTGGCGTTTCAGGGCGATGGATCGGTGACGCTCGACGCCTCGGCCGACACCGGCCTGCCCATCCTCACCTTCTGGCGCCCGGTCCTCCATGACGAGGGCTCCCGCTACCCCGTCGCGGGGCGGATGGACTGCCGCATCGCCGCCTCCCAAGGCCCGTTCAGCGAGGAGGATTTCGATCCCGCCAAGCGCCACAAGGCCGTGGTCGAACAGCGCAAGGAACAGGGCTTCATCGACAGCGAGCGCCTCGCCAGCGGCACCGAGACGGTGAAAAAGCTCGACGTCATCGGCCGCCGCAACGCCCCGCGCTCCTACTACGTGCTCAGCTACATCATGGCGCGCGACGGGGACCGCCTCGTCGACATCCGCCGCAACTGCACCTTCGTCTTCGGGCCGGCCGCCGCCAAGCCCGACGTGCTGCCTTACGTGAACCGCTACACCAAGCTCATCTTCGCCTTTTCCGAGCAGGAATCCTGATGCCCAAAAGAACCGACATTTCCTCGATCCTCGTCATCGGCGCGGGGCCCATCATCATCGGCCAGGCCTGCGAGTTCGACTATTCCGGCACCCAGGCGATCAAGGCGCTGAAGGAGGAGGGCTATCGCGTCATCCTCGTCAACAGCAACCCGGCGACGATCATGACCGATCCGGAGTTCGCCGACGCCACCTATATCGAGCCGATCACGCCCGATATCGTCGCCAAGATCATCGCCAAGGAGCGGCCCGATGCGCTGCTCCCTACGATGGGCGGGCAGACCGCGCTGAACTGCGCGCTGGCGCTGGATGCCGACGGCACGCTCGCCAAATACGGCGTAGAGATGATCGGGGCCAAGGCCGATGCGATCGACAAGGCCGAGAACCGCCAGCGCTTCCGCGAGGCGATGGACTCGATCGGGCTGGAAAGCGCGCGCTCAGGGGTCGCCACCACGCTTGAACAGGCGCGCGCCGTGCTCGAGCGCACCGGGCTGCCCTCGATCATCCGCCCCAGCTTCACCCTCGGCGGCACCGGCGGCGGGATCGCCTACAACAAGGCCGAGTTCGACCAGATCGTGCGCGAGGGCCTCGATGCCTCGCCCACCACCGAAGTCCTGATCGAGGAATCGCTCCTCGGGTGGAAGGAGTTCGAGATGGAGGTGGTGCGCGACCGCAAGGACAACGCGATCATCATCTGCGCGATCGAGAACGTCGATCCGATGGGCGTCCACACCGGGGACTCGATCACCGTCGCCCCGGCGCTGACGCTGACCGACAAGGAATACCAGATCATGCGCTCCGCCAGCATTGCGGTGCTGCGCGAGATCGGTGTGGAGACCGGCGGCAGCAACGTGCAGTTCGCGGTCAATCCCAAGGACGGGCGCCTGATCGTCATCGAGATGAACCCGCGCGTCAGCCGCTCTTCGGCGCTGGCCTCCAAGGCCACCGGCTTCCCCATCGCCCGCGTCGCGGCCAAGCTGGCGGTGGGCTACACGCTCGACGAGCTCACCAACGAGATAACCGGAGCGACCCCAGCGAGTTTCGAGCCGACCATCGACTACGTCGTCACCAAGATCCCGCGCTTCGCCTTCGAAAAGTTCAAGGGCGCGGCCAATGACTTGTCGACCGCGATGAAATCGGTCGGCGAGGTCATGGCGATCGGGCGCAATTTCCAGGAAAGCGTGCAGAAGGCGCTGCGCGGGCTCGAGACCGGGCTCGACGGCTTCAACCGCTTCCCCGAGCTGGAAGGCGCAGGCCGCGAGGTGATCACCGCCGCCCTGTCGCGCCGCACGCCCGACCGGCTGCTCAAGGTCGGCCAGGCGTTCCGCGAGGGTATGAGTGTCGAGGAGATCGCGGCGGTCACCTTCTACGACCCGTGGTTCCTGCGCCAGATCGAGGCGATCATCGCCGCCGAGAAGGAATTGCAGGCCAATGGCTTGCCCCGCGATGCCGCAGGGCTGCGCCGCCTGAAGGCGATGGGCTTCTCCGACCGCCGCTTGGCGACGCTGGCGGTGCGCTCTGTGGGCGTGGCCGGCGGGCTTGCCGAGACCCAGGCCAAGCGCTCGGGGCTGCTGCATGACGCGCTTGTCGCGATGGCCGGCGCGACCAGCGCGGACGAGGTTCGCGCGCTCCGGCACAAGCTCGGCGTCTTCCCCGTCTTCAAGCGCATCGACAGCTGCGCCGCCGAATTCGAGGCGATCACGCCCTACATGTATTCGACCTACGAGGCCCCGAGCTTCGGCGCGCCCGAGTGCGAGGCCATGCCCTCGGACCGCAAGAAGATCGTCATCCTCGGCGGCGGGCCCAACCGGATCGGGCAGGGGATCGAGTTCGACTATTGCTGCGTCCATGCCTGCTTTGCGCTCGCGGAGCAGGGCTTCGAGACGATCATGGTCAACTGCAACCCCGAGACCGTCTCGACCGATTACGACACCTCCGATCGCCTATATTTCGAGCCGCTGACCGACGAGGACGTGCTGGAAATCCTGCGCGTCGAACAGTCGCGGGGCGAATTGCTCGGCGTGATCGTGCAGTTCGGCGGGCAGACCCCGCTCAAGCTGGCGCAGGCGCTGGAGGACGCGGGCATCCCCATCCTCGGCACCTCGCCCGACGCGATCGACCTTGCCGAGGACCGCGAGCGGTTTGCCAAGCTGGTCAGCAAGCTGAAACTGAAGCAGCCCGAAAACGGCATCGCCCGCAGCCGTGACGAGGCGGCGGCCGTCGCCGCGCGGATCGGCTACCCGGTGCTGCTGCGCCCCTCCTACGTGCTCGGCGGGCGGGCGATGGAGATCGTCGACAGCGAGGCGCAGCTCGACAGCTACATCGCCACGGCGGTGAACGTGTCGGGCGATTCCCCGGTGCTGATCGACCAATATTTGCGCGATGCGATCGAATGCGATGTCGATGCGCTGTGCGACGGCACCGAGGTGCGCATTGCCGGGGTGATGCAGCATATCGAGGAGGCCGGCGTCCACTCGGGCGATTCTGCCTGCACCCTGCCGCCCTACAGCCTGCCGCCCGAGATCATCGCCGAGATGGAGCGCCAGGCCGAAGCGCTCGCCTTTGCGCTGGGGGTGAAGGGCCTCATGAACATCCAGTTCGCGGTGAAGGACGGGGTGATTTACCTCATCGAGGTCAACCCGCGCGCCAGCCGCACCGTGCCCTTCGTGGCGAAAGCCATCGGCCAGCCCGTCGCCAAGATCGCCGCGCGCGTCATGGCGGGCGAGCCGCTGTCGAACTTCGAGCCCTTCAAGCGCGACCTGCGCTACATGGCGGTCAAGGAAGCCGTCTTCCCCTTCGCGCGCTTCCCCGGGGCCGACCCGGTGCTCAGCCCGGAAATGAAGTCGACCGGCGAGGTGATGGGGATCGACGCCACCTTCGAGGCGGCCTTCCTCAAGTCGCAGATCGGTGCGGGGATGATCCCGCCGCAATCGGGCACGGTGTTCGTCTCGGTCAAGAACACTGACAAGGCGGTGATCGTCCCGGCCGTGCGGCAGCTCATCGAACACGGCTTCCGCGTGATCGCCACCGGGGGTACGCAGTCCTATCTCGCGGAGCAGGGCCTCGCCGTCGAGCGGGTCAACAAGGTCGCCGAGGGCCAGCCGCATATCGTCGACAAGATCATCGACGGCGATATCGCGCTGATCTTCAACACCACGGAAGGGTGGCAATCGCTGATGGATTCGAAATCGATCCGTCAGGCAGCGCTTGCGGGTAAGGTGCCTTACTACACCACCGCGGCGGCGTCCGTGGCGGCGGCGGCGGCGATTTCGGCGATCCGGCCGGACCAGCTTGAAGTCCGCAGCTTGCAGGACTACTATGGCAGTTGACTGACACCTCCCCCGACAAACGAGAGTGCCTGACGTCGTGCAACTTGGACGGCGTCTCTAGCATTCTTTTCCCCAGTGGGCAGGGGGCAAGAAAGACAAACGGAAAGACAAAGAGCTATGGCGACGATGGAAAAGGTCCCGATGCTGGCCGAGGGTTACGAGCGGCTCACCGCCGACCTCAAGGTCCTGCGTGACGAGCGCCCGAAAATCGTCGAGGCGATCGAGGAAGCGCGCGCCCACGGCGATCTTTCGGAAAATGCCGAATACCACGCCGCCAAGGAACGCCAGGGCCAGGTCGAGGCGCAGATCGCCGAGATCGAGGACCGGGTCAGCCGCGCGCAGATCATCGATCCGACCACGCTGTCGGGCGACAAGATCGTTTTCGGCGCGACCGTTACCCTGCTCGACGAGAACGACAAGCCGATCCGCTACCAGATCGTCGGCCAGACCGAGGCGGACGCCAACAAGGGCCGCATCAGCTACAACTCGCCGCTCGCCCGCGCGCTGATCGGCAAGCAGGTGGGCGATGAGATCGAGGTGACGGTGCCCTCGGGCGAGAAGTTCTACCTCGTCGACAAGATCGAGTTCATCTGACGCGGCAAAGGCGGGGCGCGACATGGCGGTGATTGCGGGCAGCCCGGTTGCCGAGCGCAAGGTCGCAGCGCACTTCATCGCTGCAGGCGCGGTCAGCATGGCCGACGCGATCCCCTATGCTCCCGCCCGCCCGAGCCGCCAGCGCGCCTTCGAGCGGCTGAAGGGCGCCGATGTGCTCAGGACCGATGGTCAGGGCAAGTGGTGGCTTGACGAAGAGCTGTGGCAGGGCCGCCGCTCGCACCGCCGGACCCGGATGGTGTTTGCTATGCTGGCGGTCGGAGTGGCGGCGGCGGTGGCAGCGCTGCGGTAGGCGTGTCGTTACAAGGTCGTCAGCAGGTCGTTGCCCGGTCATTGTCCGTTTCACGTGAAACATGAACCGCTTGGCGCTTGTGTTCAGACGAGCCGCTTTTCCATCGCGTAGTTGTGGATCGCCACCTCGCGGCCTTTGAAGGGGATCATGAAGTCGCGGCGCTTGATAAGCGTATAACCGGCCCGTTCGAACACGGGGCGGGCGAGCTCGCTCGCCTCGGTGAACAGCCGGATGACACCCTGCGCCCGCGCCGCCGACTCCGCCGCATCCAGCAGGCTCAGGGCAAGGCCCTGTCCGGTGTGGTCCGGGTGGCAATAGAGCATGTCAAGATGCCCGTCCGCCTCGAGCATGGTGTAGGCCAGCGGGCGGTCATCGCCGTCCACCGCGACAAGGATCATGTCGCCCCGCGCAGCCCACTCCAGCACGCGCTGCGCCGAGAACCGCGCCGACCACGCCGCAACCTGTTCAGGCGAATAGGCGCGCAAGCCCGTCGTGCGGATCGCTGCGAGGGTGATCGCGGCTATCGCCCCGGCATCACCCTCGCGGTAAGGGCGGATCGCCGCCATCGGGGAGTTAATCCTCGGGCGTGAGCAGCTTGTGGATGTGGACGACGACGTATTTCATCTCGGCATCGTCGACCGTGCGCTGCGCCTGTGCGCGCCAGGCATCGACCGCTGCGTCATAGGAGCTGTAAACGCCGACGACGTGGATGCTCTCCGGGTCCTGGAACTCGAGCCCGCGCGGGTCCTTGACGCGGCCGCCCATCACGAGGTGGAGCCGCTGGGTGGGGGTGGTTTCTGCTGCCATTGCTGTGCGCCCTTGGGGAGGAAGGATGCGCGCCCCTTAGCGCGTCATGCGCCAAGGGCAAGCCTCCTCCCGCCGCGCCGGGCGTCAGCCTTTTGTCTGACGCCGGATATCGCGCACCACGTCAAGCGCGGCGTCGCGCGTGCGGCGGGCGAGAGTGCGGGTGCTGTCCGCCGCCGATCCGGCTGCGTCCGAGGCTCCCGCCGAAAGCTTCTTCGCCTGTGCGCTTGCGGCCTCGCCCAGATCCTCGGCGCGTTCCTTGCCCTCGCGCGCGGCATCGAGCATCTCGTCGATCACGGTCATGGCATAGGCCATCGCCGCCTCGCCGATCATCGTGCCGAGCCGCGATCCGCTGCGCGAGGTGATGCTCTTCACACCCGAAGTCGCGCTCGATGCCGCGCCCGAGATTGCATCCCCCGCCGAGTGCAGCGCACGGCCCGCGACCCTGCGACCGGGGCGGGTGAGGAGGCCGATCACCAGCCCGAAGGCGACCGCGCCGCCGATCACCGTCAGCGGGTTGGCGCGGGTGTAGTCGATCGCGGCATCAGCGGCGGCGCGGGCCTGGTCGGCGAGGCTCTTTTCG
>NZ_JAMNXL010000261.1 GCF_023653175.1 Erythrobacter sp.
CGCGCCGGGCCGCACAGCGACGTGGCGCGCGCCCCGAGGCAGGCTGCGCGCGGCTCGGGGCAGCCCCCGCCCGCGCCCGGATCACCCCCACCCCGTCCGCGATCCGCGCCCCGTCCACGCCTTCGGGCAGATGGAGCGCGAACTGGGTGCCTTGCGGCAGGCTCCCGAGAGGGACGCGCACGGTCTGCACCAGCGGGTCGCCGGGGCGGAAGACCACCAGCGCCTCGGTGCGGGTGTAGTGGCGGCCTTCGTAGGCGCCATCGGGGAAGCTGCCATTGCGGGTCAGCAGGCGGGCGTGGACGGTGTTCGGCGTGGGCCGGTCGAGCCGCACCGGCACATGCGCCTCGCGCGCGCCGGGGGGCACGGTGACATCGCCGATCGTGATGCGCGCGCGCGGCGGAAAGGCGCTGCCGCCTGCAAAGTCGAATGCTTCGGGAGCACGCGCTCGGGCGCCGCCGCCTGCCCCGCCCTCGGGCGCTCCGCAGGCGATCAACCACAAGCCGCCCAACGCCGCGACCGGCCCGTGCCGCCACCACCGGGGCCTGCGCGCCCTCTCCCGCACGCAGCTAGACTCCTTCCGGTGCCGCACGGCGCAGCGCCTCGCTGCCGATCATCCGCGCCGCCTCGCGGGTGAACTCGGCCGCCTTGTGACGTCCGGCCGCGCCGCTGCACATCGCCCACAGCACCGCGCGGCGGCGCGGCCAAGGGGTGGCAGGGTTCTCGGGGTCGAAGACCATCGCCAGCAGCGCCTCGCGCGCCGCCCAGTCCGGCAAAGCGGCAGCGGCGAGCGGCGAGGCAAGCGGCAGCGCGATCCCGAAGACCCGCTCGCACAGGGCCGCTGCCAGCGCCACCGTCCCGGTCAACCGCTGGCGCATCGCCAGTGCCGCAAAGGCCCGCCGCCGCGCCTCGCCCATCCCGATCAACCCGGCGGCGACATCATAGGCATAGCGCGCCGAGGGGCGGCGATGGGCGAACTCCTTGGTAAAGTTGAGCGCGCTCACCAGAACCGCCTGCGCATGGGTGGGCACAGCGATCGAAGTGCCCCCCAGCGCCTCGCGCTGCGCTCCGGCCAGAAACCCGGCGAGATCGCGCGGCGGCGGGCAACCGGGTTGCTGGAGGCGGTGGTGGAGATCGATCACCCCGCCCTCGGGGTGAACCAAATGCACCTCGCCCAGCGCCGTCGTCCACCATGCCGAGGTGCCCTCGCGCCGAACGAACCCTTGCGCAGCAAGCGCCGCAAGCGCCGCATCGAAATGCTCGCGCGCGACCAGCAGGTCGAGATCGGCGGCACGGCAGAAGAACGGATCGCCATGGAGCAGGCGGTGCTGGAACGGGCCCTTGAAGGCCATCGCGGGGATGCCGGCGCGGTCGAGCAAGGGAAAGGCGATCCTCGCCAGCGCCATCACCCGGCCATTGCTCACCATCGCCCGCGCGCGGGCGCCGTCGAGCGTGCGGGCAAGCGCTGGCGGCACAGTGCGGCCGCCTGCGGCAAAAGCGCGCGCGCTAGGCCCGGTGAGCCGTACACGAACCGCCAGCGCGGCGATTCGCGCTGCGGTCTGGTCGTCCATCGCCATGGATTCGCGCTCACCCGAACCGCCGACCAGCGCGATGCGGCACATTTCCGCCAGTCGCGCGACATCCCCGCCGTCCGCCCGTTCCTCGGGGAGGCTATTCGCGGTGAGCTGGTTTATATCCTGGGTGAGTGCAGCAGCCATCATGAAACCCCACGGTGAAACGGTCGAAATCCACGCTGGATTTACGATAGGGGTGTGCGGTCCGATTTAAATAACGTGCTTTATTCGGCGGCCTATTGGGTAACCGGAGAGCATCATTTGATTGGCGTGCATCCTTCTTGGGCCTCTGCATCAACGATGCAGGGGTTGATCAATATTACCCAAGGAGAAAGTGAATGAACGTAAAGCACTATTCGACTCCGACGCTTGAAGAACTGGGCACCTTCGAGAAGCTGACCCAGGCGTCGGGTTGCCCCGATGCGCTCGACGCCATGTTCCCCGCCGGGACGCCGTTCGGCGACCTCACCTGCGGGGCGGAAGACGGCCTGTCCTGACAGGCAGCCGGTGGGGGGCGGTGCCCGTGCTGCTGCCTTGTTTCCGGCGATGCCGGAAGCAGGTGCCGCCCCCCGCATCCGTGGCCGTGGCCGCACCGGCACGCCGCATGATTCGCTGCCAGACATGAAAGGCCCGCGCATGGCGCAAATCGATCCCGCCCTGCTGATTTCCGGCGACCCCGAGGTGGTCGGCTGCACGCTCGCCGAAGGCGCGGCGCTGCTCAATCTCAAGACCTACGTCTATTACAGCCTCAACGAAGTCGGTGCCTTCGTGTGGGATGCGCTCGCCGAGCCTGCGTCCTTCGAAGGCCTTGTCGAGCAGGTCGCAGCCGAATTCGACGCCCCGCGCGAGACGGTCGCCGAGGATCTCGCGCGGCTGGTGACGCAGCTGGACGATGCGGGACTGGTGCAATGCCGCCAGCCGTGAGCGTCGGCCCTGCGCGCGCGCTGCGGCGCGATGTGAAGTGCCTGGGGGCGCTCGCCGCGATGCGGCTCGCGCTCAGCCTGCGGGGCTATGCCGCGATCCGAGCGGGCCTGCCCGAGGCGCCGCCGACCAGGGATGGCCATTTCTACGCCCGCCAGCTGGCCCGGCGGATCACGCGCCTTGCGCGGCTGGTGCCCGGCGCCTCGTGCCTCACCCAGGCGCTGGCGCTGCAATATTTGCTGGCGCGCGCAGGCCATGGCTGCACGCTCCATATCGGCGTGAAGCGCGATGCTGCGGGGCAGTTCGCCGCGCATGCCTGGGTGAGCTGCAACGGCCGTATCGTGCTCGGTGCCGAGGGCACGCGGCTAGGCGATTACACGGCTCTGGCCGGAGCGCGCTGATGGGGCAGGCGCGCGCGATCAGCGGCCCCATCAGCGGCATGGTTGCTGCCGACCTGCGCCCGCTCGGGCCTGCGCCTGCGACAGGCGGGTGGAGCGCGCCGGGCGTCCGGCTTGCTGGCCCCGTGCCGTTCAATGAAGATGCGCTGACCGTGGTCGCCGACGCCCGGCTCGACAACCGCACCGAACTTGCCTCCGCGCTCGGGCTTCCGGCGCGCGCCGAGGCGACGGCGGTGATTGCGGCGGCCTATCGATGCTGGGGCGAGGATTGCCCCGCGCGGCTCGATGGCGCCTTCGCCTTCGCCCTGTGGGACGCGCGCGCGCGGCGCCTGCTGTGCGCGCGCGATGTCGCCGGGGTGCGCCCGCTCCACTACCGTGCCGCAGGCGGCGCGCTCGCCTTTGCCCAGTCGGCGCAGGCGCTCGCCGGCCCCGCCCCCGCCCCGCGTGCGGCCGCGATCGCCGACTTTCTCTACGGCCGCGTGCTTGATGCCGAGAGCACCTGGTTCGATGGCGTGATGCGCCTGCCCGCCGGGCACAGCCTGCTGTTCGAGGGCGGCCGCTGCCGCATCACCCGCCACAGCCGTCTCGCCCCGGCACTCCACGATCCCGCCCGTCCTGCCCCCGAAATCCTGCGCGAACTGCTGGACGCCGCCGTCGCCGCCCGCGCCGAG
>NZ_JAMNXL010000108.1 GCF_023653175.1 Erythrobacter sp.
CCCCCGCCGAGATGCCGTCGCGCAGAGCCCAGAAGGCCTCGGCCTGGGTGTCGCTGGCAGCGATCACGGCATCGGCAACAAGGCCCTCCTCCAGCGCGGCGGCACGCGCGGTCTCCAGCCCTTCGCGAAGGCTGGCGGAATCCTGCGCGCTCGAGACGCACTCGATCAGCGCGTTCCAGGCATGACGCTCGCCCAGCGGCGCGCGGGCAGCGGGCTCGTGGGCGAGCACGCTGTCCAGGCAATGGGCGGGCACCACCTCGAAACCCTCGAGCGCATCGCCCAGCGCGCGTTCCATCTGCCGCAGCAGGGTGCGCGCCTCGACGATCCCGCCAAGCCCCACCCAGGCGGTGGCGCGGCCGGTCGCGGCAGGCAGCAGCCGCAGGGTTGCCGCGGTGACGATGCCGAGCGTGCCTTCCGAACCGATCAGCAATTGCTTCAGGTCGAAGCCGCGGTTGTCCTTCTTGAGCGGGGTCATCAGATCGAGCACCTCGCCCGAGGCCAGCACCGCCTCCAGCCCCAGCACCTGCGCGCGCATCGTCCCGTGGCGCAGCACTTGCGTGCCGCCCGCATTGGTCGCAATCAGCCCGCCGATGGTGGCAGAGCCTTTCCCGCCCAGGGTCAGGGGGAAGCGCAGGCCCGCAGCCTCCGCCGTCTCGTGCAGGGTCTGGAGGATCACGCCCGCCTCGCACACCGCTTGGCCCGCTTCGGCCGAGAGGCTGCGAAGCTTGTTCATGCGCCGCAGGGACAGAATGATCGCGGTGCCCGTCGCGTCAGGGGTTGCGCCGCCTGCCATCCCGCTATTGCCGCCCTGCGGCACGATCGGCACGCCGTGAGCCGCGCACAGCTTTACCAGCGCGGCGACCTCCTGCGTCGAAGCGGGCGCGGCGAGCGCCAGCGCGCGGCCGGTGTAGCGCCCGCGCCAGTCGGTCAGCCAGCTGTCGATCCGTTCGGGGTCGGTGGTGAGGCCCCGCTCGCCCAGCAGCGCACGCGCCTCGGCGAGGAAGGCCTCCGTGCCAGGGGCAGGGCGGAGCGGGGGAGCAGGATGATTCATTGTTGCCTCCATGCCACAGTGGCCCAAGAAATTGCCAATCCTTTCGCGGGGCCCTCGCGCGCCAGTTAAGCCATGGTTCAAATGCAGGTGCTAGGGCATGTCATCCGGCCAAGCGCGCGGCGCGCCCGGCCAGCCTTACGATCCGCCCCTGCAAGGAGAGAGCCTTCCTCGCCCATGCACGACCTCTTTGCCTTCGCAGCGCCGCTGGCGCTGATGCTGCCGCTGGTGGCCGAAGCGGTGGACGTGGCCGAGCCGCCTGCGCCGGCCGCCGATCCATCCGCGCCGCAATCGGACGCGCCACTCGCCACAGATGATGAGATGCCGCGCGAAATCAACCCGTTGCTGGCGCTGCGCCAATCTTCCTCGGTGAGCCAGGTGCGGATCGAACAGCGCGTCGTGATCCGCATCGCGCCCGCGCCTCTTGCCGCCCGCCAGAACCTCACCGCCGATCTGCCGCAACGCGCCTCGCCGCCACGCTACGAGGAGCGCGGCAAGGAGAAATGCCTCGGCCTCGGGACGATCGCGGGCGTGCAGACCGGCAGCGGCAACCGGCTGGTGCTCTATCTGCGTGATCGCAAGATGGTCTCGGTGGGCCTCGAAAAGGCGTGTCGTGCCCGCGACTTCTATTCCGGCTTCTATGTCGAGAAGAACAAGGACGGGCAGCTGTGCGTCAGCCGCGACAAGCTGCAATCGCGCACCGGCGCGCGCTGCGAGATCGAGACGATGCGCCAGCTGGTGGCCGTGCGAAGCTGACCCGCGCGCGGGCTCAGGGCGCGATTCCTTGACTTTTGCCCGCGTTTGCGGGAAAGGCGCGGCGTTCTGACGCCGCCGGGGGGTTTCGCGTCAGGGCCAGCAATCCCGGCAGCACCCCTGCCCGCTATTCTCGGACACCACACAGCGCATGACCTTCGCCGATCTCGGCCTTTCGCCCGAATTGCTCAAAGCCGTGGAGGACGCGGGCTACACCACGCCGACCGCGATCCAGGCGCAGGCGATCCCGACCGTGCTGATGATGCGCGACCTGATCGGCATTGCCCAGACCGGCACCGGCAAGACCGCGAGCTTCGTGCTGCCGATGATCGACGTGATGGCCGCCGGCCGCCGCCGCGCGCTGATGCCGCGCTCGCTGATCCTCGAGCCGACCCGCGAGCTGGCTGCGCAGGTGGCCGAGAACTTCGAGAAATACGGCAAGAACCACGATCTCAAGATGGCGCTGCTGATCGGCGGCGTGCAGATGGGCGACCAGCTTAAAGCTCTGTCCGACGGTGTTGACGTGCTGATCGCCACCCCGGGACGCCTCATGGACCTGTTCGAGCGCGGCAAGATCATGCTCAACGGCTGCGAGCTGCTGGTGATCGACGAGGCCGACCGGATGCTCGACATGGGCTTCATCCCCGATATCGAGTTCATCTGCTCCAAGCTTCCCGAAACGCGCCAGACGATGCTGTTTTCGGCGACCATGCCCCCGCCGATCGAGAAGCTGTCGAAGAAGTTCCTCAACAATCCCAAGCGGATCGAAGTCAATCGCGCGGCGTCGACCAATGCCGACATCACCGCCTTCAAGGTGCCGGTGAAGTCGCGGTCGAAGAAGGACACGCTGCGCTGGTTTCTCGAGAACGACCTTGTCGAAACCGCAATCATCTTCGCCAACCGCAAGACCACTGTGCGCGAGCTCAATCAGAGCCTCCACCGCTATGGCTTCCGCTCGAGCGAGATCCATGGCGACATGGACCAGTCGAGCCGCATCAAGGAGCTTGACCGCTTCAAGGCGGGCGAGGTGAACATCCTCGTGGCCTCGGACGTTGCGGCGCGCGGGCTCGACATCAAGGGCGTCTCCCACGTCTTCAATTTTGACACCCCCTGGCACCCGGACGACTACGTCCACCGCATCGGCCGCACCGGCCGTGCCGGCGCCAAGGGGCGGGCCTTCACCTTTGTCTCCGAAGAGGACGCCGAGGCGATCGCCAATGTCGAGAAGCTGACCGGCAGTGCGATCAAGGTGTTCGGCAAGGAGGACGTGCGCGTCGACCTTTCCGAAGTGCTCGCCAAGGCCGAAGCCGCCAAGCCCGCCGAGGCCGATGAACCCGAGGCCCGTGAGGAACGCAAGCCGCGCCGCGCGCGTGAGGATCGCCCCGAACGCGAAGAGCGGCCCCGCAAGGAGCGGGCCCCGCGCGACGAAGCCCGCGAGGAGCGTCCGCGCCGCGAGCGGCCCGAGCGCACCGAACGTGTCGCCGCCGAGCGCAAGCCGCGCCGCTATCACGAGGATGACGAGCCCGTGCCCCCCGGCGAATGGAATGGCCCGCGCCCGAGCTTCCTCGACATCGGCTTCGGCTGACGCGGCAAGCGATGCAGGAGTTCGATTACGCTCTCACGCTGTTCGGACTGCTGCTCGGCCTGGCGCTCACCGAGGCCCTGAGCGGCCTTGCCCGAGCACTCAAATCGCGTCGCCAGGTGCGGATCGGGTGGTCGACCGCGCTGCTCGGCATCCTCGTCGCCTGCGATGTCGTGACCTTCTGGGTGTTCGGCTGGCAGATGCGCGCGCATATCACCGCAAGCTGGCCGATGATGTTCGCAGGCTTCCTCGTCACCGGCATCTATTACGTTGCCGCCTCGCTGATTTTCCCCGGCAGCCCCGACGAGGATCACGAGGCGCATTTCGCCGCCAATTACCGGTTGGTGCTGGTCGGCGTGCTGGTCTGCAATCTGGCGCTGTTCGGCTGGGTGGTGAGCATCGTCGGCACAGACAACCTGTTCAGCGCCCGCCAGATCGTCATCACCTGGTCGCTGATCCCGGTGACTCTCGCCGCCATCTTCGCGCGCGAGCGGGCGCTGGTGCTGGGCTGCATCGGGTGGCTGATCATGCTTTATCCGCTGTCGCTGGTGTGGTCCTGAGCCTCACGCGAAGCGGGGCGGGCTTAACCATTTCTTGGGCGATCCCGGCGTAATCCCGCGCCCGTGATCGACAGCATTCTTGAAGCCCTGCGCACCGAAATCGCGAATGTCGCGCCGCTGGCGGTGCTGTTCGGCGTGGTCGCCTATGTCACCAAGCGCGACGCGCTGGTCGCGGCGATCCGGCGCGCGCGGCCGGAGATCGTCACCAACCTCGTGTTGCTGCTGGTCAACGCGCTAGTGGTGGTACCGCTGATCGCGGTGCCGATCCTCACCGGCCATTCGCTGCTGCCGCGCGCGGATGCGCTGGTGAGCTTCTGGGAGGGAATGCCCGCGGCGGTCTCGATCATCGCGGCGATCGCTCTGATGGAATTCGCCGCCTATTGGCGCCACCGCCTCGAGCATGTGCCGATGCTGTGGCCGGTCCACGCCACGCACCACGCCGACGAGGCGATGAACTGGCTGAGCGTGCGCCGCAAGCATCCGTTCGGCGAGGCACTGGCGCTGCTGATCGACAACCTTCTCGTGATCCTGCTCGGCCTGCCGTTCTGGGCGATCGGCGTCGGCTTGCTGCTGCGCAGCTGGTGGGGCTATTTCATTCACGCCGACGTGCCCTGGACGCTCGGCATTTTCGGCAAGGTGTTCATCTCGCCCGCCGCGCACCGCCTGCACCACATCCGCGACGAGGAGCTGATGGGGAGCAATTACGGCAATATGCTGACGCTGTGGGACAAGGTTTTCGGAACCTTTGTCGACCCGGCGCCCTACGTGAACTGCGAGACGGGAATCGCCGAGGGCACCCGCGACGCGGTGGGTGAGCTCGCCCGGCCGTTCGAGGCGCGCTACTGGAGGAAGCCCGATCCGCAGCCTGCGGAGCAAGCCGCGGGCTGAGTCAGCCCACCACCGTCACGAACGAATCCAGCACCCGTTTCTCACCCACGCCTTCGAACAGGATGGTGAGCTTGTTGCCCTCCTGATCGATCACGCAGCCCGTGCCGAACTTGGCATGGGTGACCATCGCGCCGATCGCGATGTCGGAGCGGGCCGGAGCGGCGAAGCTGGCGGCCGAGCGCGTGCTTTCGGCGATGCGGGCGGGGCGCGTGTCGTAGCCGCTGGCGATGGCGCGCTGCCAGCCGGGGCCGCGCTGCTGCGCACGCTCGGGCCGGTTCTGCGCGACATGGGCGAAGGGGTCTTCCTGCTCGCTCCAGTTCGCCCGCCACAGCGATGCCCCGCCGGTGAGCGTGGTCTCGCTGTCGATATGCTCAGGGGGCAATTCGCCGATGAAGCGTGAGGGGATCGAACTTGTCCACTGGCCATAGATCCGGCGGTTGGCGGCATGGAGAATGGTGCAATGCCGCCGCGCGCGGGTGATCGCCACATAGGCGAGGCGGCGTTCCTCTTCGAGCGACGCCAGCCCCCCTTCGTCGATCGCGCGCTGCGAGGGGAAGACGCCTTCCTCCCAGCCGACGCAGAACACATTGTCGAATTCGAGGCCCTTGGCGGCGTGGATCGTCATGATCGTCACGGTCTCGCCCTCGTTCGCGCGGTCATTGTCCATGACGAGGCTGACATGCTCGAGGAAATCGCCGAGGGTGACGTATTCCTCCATCGCCCGAGCGAGTTCGGAGAGGTTTTCCGCGCGGCCCGCGCTTTCGGGGGAGCGATCCGCGGCGAGCATCGCGTTGTAGCCGCTATCCTCCATCACCAGCCGGAGCAGATCGGCGGGCGAGAGCGTCTCTGCCTGCTCGCGCCAGTGCAGGAACTGGCGCATCAAGCCGCCGATGGTGATCGCGGCGCGCCTGGGCAATTCGTCGCTGTCGGCGAGTTGCAGAGCGGCGGCCGCCAGAGGCAGGCCGGTGCGTCGCGCGTGGCTGTGCATCGCCTCCAGAGCCTTCGCGCCGAGCCCGCGCTTGGGCTGGTTGTGGATGCGCTCGAACGCCAGATCGTCCTGCGGCTGCGCGATGAGGCGCAGATAGGCCAGCGCATCGCGGATTTCGGCGCGCTCGTAGAAGCGGAAACCCCCGATGATCCGGTAGGCGATGCCGATCTGGATGAAGCGGTCTTCGAACTCGCGGGTCTGGTACTGGGCGCGCACGAGTATGGCGACCTGGTCGAGGCCCGCGCCCTCGCGCTCGAGCCGCTCGATTGCTTCACCCACCCGGCGCGCTTCCTCGGGCGCGTCCCACACGCCGATCACCTTGACCTTCTCGCCGCCATTGACCTCGGTCCACAGGGTCTTGTCATGGCGCTGCGAGTTTTCGCGGATGAGGCCCGATGCTGCGCCGAGGATATGCGGGGTGGAGCGGTAGTTCTGTTCCAGCCGGATCACTTCGGTGCCCGGGAAATCCTTCTCGAACCTGAGGATGTTGGCGACCTCGGCTCCGCGCCAGGAATAGATCGACTGGTCGTCGTCCCCGACCACGCAGATGTTCTTGTGCCCCTGCGCCAGCAGCCGCAGCCACAGGTACTGGACCGCGTTGGTGTCCTGATATTCGTCCACCATGATGTAGCGGAAGCGGCGCTGGTAATCGGCGAGGATGTCGTGGTGTGACTTCAGGATGGTCACCATGTGCAGCATCAGATCGCCGAAATCGCAGGCGTTCAATTGCCGCAGTCGCTCCTGATAGCGGGCGTAGAGCGCGGTGCCCTTGCCGTTGGCATAGGCCTCGTTCTCGGTCGCATCGAGATCGGCGGGGCCGAGGCCGCGGTTCTTCCAGCGG
The DNA here is from genome assembly GCF_023653175.1 of Erythrobacter sp. GTDB lineage: Bacteria > Pseudomonadota > Alphaproteobacteria > Sphingomonadales > Sphingomonadaceae > Erythrobacter. The sequence continues at coordinate 6,661 of NZ_JAMNXL010000108.1, forward strand.
TCGATCAGCCCCGCAAGCTGGCGCGCGGGCCAGCGCTTCTCGTCAAGCTCGGCCTCGGTGATGAGCTGCTTCAGGAGGCGCAGCTGATCGTCGGTGTCGATGATGGTGTAATTGTGTTGCAGCCCGACCAGCTCGGCATGGCGGCGCAGCATCTTGGCGCAGATGGAGTGGAAGGTGCCGAGCCACGGCAGCCCTTCGGCCTGCGGCCCGAGGTGATGCGCCACGCGCTCGCGCATCTCGCGCGCGGCCTTGTTGGTGAAGGTGACGCACAGGATCTGCGAGGGGTAGGCGCGGCCCGTCGCCACCAGATGCGCAAGGCGCGCAGTGAGCGCGGCGGTCTTGCCCGTGCCGGCGCCCGCGAGCATGAGCACCGGGCCCTCGGTCGCGAGCACGGCGGCGCGCTGCGGCGGGTTCAACCGCGCGGCATAGGCGGGCACCGACTCGGGGTTGGTGGCGGGGGAGGGCAGGATCTGGCTCATCGTCTCATGCGAACAGGTAGGGAACAATTCACCGGGGGGCAAGCTGCGAGACGCAGCCGCACACAGGCTTGCGGCGGGCCGAATATCAGACTGCCGTCTTTCAGCCACATTCGCCGCCCGGGCGGGGCGAGGGCGGGACGTCCGGGCAGCGGCGTGATTGCCCCGGTGCGAACGAGGCCCATATTCGAATTGTCCGGTTCGTGAGGGGTCATGCGGTCGGGACAGCAGTTCGCGTTCGTCGTGCTTGGGTCAATCAATGATGGAGTTACCCATGCACAAGCCTTTCAAAACCCTCGCTCTGGCCGGTTCGGCCATGACGCTTGCCATGACCGGCACCTTTGCCGCCGCGCAGGAACAGATGCCGGATACGGCGCCGGGCCAGACCACGACGGACCAGACCACGACGGACCAGACCATGCCGGGCCAGACCACCGACACCATGCCCGGCACCACGCCGCCCTCGATGCCGGAGACCACGCCGCCCTCAATGCCCGACACCGGCCCAATGACCGAAACGCCGCAGGACCAGCAGGCTACTGCAACGCCTGCAGTGCCGAGCGCCGAACAGGACGCGATGATGCAGTCCTGGCCGGCCGACCGTCAGGCCGGCTACAAGGCTTGGCCGACCGACACTCAGAACTACTTCTGGTCGCTCAACCAGCAGCGTCGGGAAATCTTCTGGGCGCTGTCGGACAGTGACAAGGTGACGCTCAGCCAGATGCCCGACGCGCAGCGCGAATCGACCTGGGCGCAGATCGAATCCCGCCTGACGCCTCCGCGCGGCTAAGCCAAGGGATCGGGACCAACCTCCGGCCCAGCATCAGGGGAAGCATCCAACCGCAAGAGGTGGAGCTTCCCCTTGCCGACCCGGCGTTCGGTTTCGGCGACAAGGCCCTTGATCGCGATATCCTCGTTGAAGGCGGTCTCGAGCGCGATCCATGTCTCGGGGCCGATCCAGCCGAGGCGCAGCAAGCGGTCCAAGGCCACCTCGCCCGCGCCCGACTTGTAGGGCGGATCGGCAAGGATCAGGTCGAGCGGCCTGGCCGCGGCGCGCAGGGCCATCACCGACCCCGCCTCGACCCGCGCCCGCGCGCCCGCACCAAGCGCGGCGACATTGGCGCGGATCACGTCGACAGCCGCGCGGTCCTGCTCGACGAACAGGCAGCTTTCGGCCCCGCGCGACAGGGCCTCCAGACCCAGCGCGCCGGAGCCTGCGAAGAGATCGGCGACTTGCAGCCCCGCAAAATCGCCCAAGCGGCTGGTCAGCATCGCGAACAGCGTCTCGCGTGCACGGTCCGCCGTGGGCCGTGTGCCCTCACCCTTGGGCGCGGCAAGCTTCCTCCCGCGCCATTCGCCCGCGATGATCCTCATTTGCGCGGCCCGCGCGGGGGGGTGTTGCCGCGCGTGGGGGCCGGTCGCTTGCGCCCATCCATGCCGGAACGTGGTGCTCCCGCGCCAGCGAGGCCTTTGCGCGGCGCGTTGGTGAGCGTTTGGCGACCGTCTCGCCGGTTAGGCGATGCAGCCGGGCCCCTGCGCGGATCGCTCTTACCGGTATCCGCGTCCTTGCGCTGTGCGCCTATGCCCGCGGCGGCGTCTTTGCGCGGAGCAGGGCGTTCGGTCGGGCCCTTGCGTGCCGGTGGGCGCGGTGGGCGCGGCGCCTTGGCCGGGGCCATGATCTCGACCTTCTCGGCCTTTTTCACTCCGCCGCGCGGGATCGGCTCGCCGGTCATCTCAGAGAGGAAATGCGCCACCGGCTTGCCGGTCAGCTCCACTGCCTGCCCCCGTGGCAGATCGCCGATGTTGAAGGGGCCATAGCCGGTGCGGATCAGGCGGTTCACCTGCAACCCGAGATATTCGAGCACGCGCCGGACTTCGCGGTTCTTGCCTTCGGTGATGGTCATCTCGATCCACAGGTTGCGCCCGCTGGAACGCTCAAGATTGGCGTTGATCGAGCCATAGCGCACGCCCTCGATCTCGACCCCGTCCATCAGGTCCTCGAGCTGGCTCTGCGTCACCACCCCGAAGGCGCGGGCGCGGTAGGTGCGCGGGACCTTGGTGGCGGGCAGCTCCATCGTGCGCTTCAATCCGCCGTCATTGGTGAGCAGCAGCAGACCTTCGGTATTGAGGTCGAGCCGCCCCACCGGCATCAGCCGGGGCGTATCCTTGGGCAGGGCATTGCGCAGCGCGGTATAGATCGTCGGCCGGCCCGCCGGATCGCTTTCAGCAGTGATCAGCCCGGTCGGCTTGTTGAAGGCGAACAGGCGGGTGGCCTCTGCTGCGGCGACCGGATTGCCGTCAACCGTCACGCCCTTGAGGCTGGCGAGGATCGTCGCCGGGGTATCGAGCACCTTGCCATCGAGCGCCACGCGCCCCTCGGCAATCATCCGCTCGATCTCGCGGCGGCTGGCGACCCCTGCGCGGGCGAGGAGCTTGGCAATGCGGTCGCCTTCAGGGCGCGTTTCGGAGCGGGGGGGCAGGGTTGGCATGGGGCGCGCCTAGAGCATTTCGATCCGGAATGCGACCACCCTGCGCGCCGCTCAGTTCGCCTCCCGCCCCGCTGCCTTGAGCGCTTCGCTGACGATCGCATCGAAGCGCGCAATCCCGCCTTCGAGCGTGCCGAGGGTGATATGCTCCACCGCCCCTGACGAAAGCCCCTGCTGGCCGAGCTCCGCCGCGCGGAAATCTTCCGAGGCGAAGACCCCGCCGTCGAGCAGGTTCCAGCTCTTCTCCCAATGCGCCAGCGCCTTTTCTGTCGCGGGTGCCTCGGGGATCAGCATGAAGTCCTCGACCAGCGTCAGGTCATGGGCCTGGGGCATCAGCACCATCACGTTGACGTAATCGGGGCTGGGCACGACCACGGTCGCGGGGAGCAACTGGTAGGCGAAGGTCACCACCCGGCGCAGGCTCGCCATGTCGGTGAGGTCGACCCCCTCCATCTCCTCGAGCCTTCCGACGGCGCTGCGCTGGTGCGGGCCGATCTGATCGCCCGCGGTGATCCCGTCCTTGAAGAAGGGGCCAATGGTCGCGGCGTGCAGGCGGGTCACATGGTAGCTTTCGAGGAAGGCATCCATGATCAGCTTCCAGTTGCCCGCAACGCGATGAAGCTTGCGGCGGAAAAGGTGCGCGCCCTTGAGTCCGAAGGCGTCGAAGTCTTTGCCCAGTTCATGTGCTGCGCTGAAATCGGCACCTTGGGAAGGCGCGAACCAGATCAGGCCGCCTGACTCAAGACTGGGCAGTTCGACAAGGCCGAAATCCGCCTTGTCGAGCCCCGGGAAGGTCTCGGGCCGGGGCAGGGCCATCAGGCCGCCGTCGAGCCGGTAGGTCCAGGCGTGATAGGGGCACACCAGCCGCTTGGCGCAGACTGCCTCGCTGCCCTCGACCAGCCGCGTGCCGCGGTGGCGGCAGACGTTGAGGAAGACATGGGCGGTCCCCGCGTTGTCGCGGGTGATCAGCAGCGGGCGGCCGGTCGCGTCATGCGGCACGGCCATGCCGGGTTCGGGCAGCAGCGCGGAAGGGGCGATGACCTGCGGCAGCCGGTCGAACAGCACCGCCTTCTCGCGCACGAAGTGATCGGGGCAGGTGTAGTTCGTCGCCGGCACCGTCTGGATGCCGCCCGCCACCTTGGCGCGGCCTTCACGGATCGCCTCTGCGAGCGCCAGTTGGCCCGCGGTGGGGCGCAATGTGGGCATATCTGTTGTTGCGGCGTTCATCGCTCTTTTCTCATCCTCTCATCCCTGCCTAGTGTGGCAGACATCGGGATCAATCAAAAGGACTCCTCGCATGACCGAGACCGGGGCCACGCCGCAGCGCGATTGGGCCAGCGCGCTGAAGCCCTATCTGGAGAAGGAATCGCTCGCGGCGTTCTTTCTCGGCGTGTCCTCGGGCTTTCCCTATGCGCTGATCGGCGCGACGCTGACTTCGCGGCTGGCGCAGGACGGGATCGACAAGAAGACCGTGACGGCCTTCACGCTGGTATTCCTCGCCTACAACCTCAAGTTCCTGTGGGCGTGGGTGATCGACGGAGTGCGGCTGCCCGTGATCGGCAGGCTCGGGCAACGGGTGTCGTGGATGCTGCTGACCGGCGCGCTGGTGATCGCGGCCGTGGCAAATCTTGCGTGGGTCGATCCGGCAGCCAATATCGGCTGGGTCGCGACCTCGGCGATCCTTGTCGGCATTGCCGGGGCGACCTTCGACATCGTGATCGATGCCTACCGGATCGAGACCCTGAAGCCCGAACAGCTCGGCGTCGGATCGGGGATGACGCAATATGGCTGGCGCATCGGCTCGGCGGCGGCGGGCGCGCTGGCGCTGGTGCTGGCCGCGCGGATCGGTTGGGAGCTTGCCTATACCGCTTGCGCTGCCTTCGCGCTCCCGGCGATGCTGACTGCGCTGGTGCTGGGTGAGCCTGCCCGCCGCCGCATTCCCGAGCGCGCCAAGGGATTGGGCGAGGCATTACGCGCGGTCTATGGCCCTTTCACCGAATTCTTCATGAGGAAGGGCGCGCTGCTCGTCCTGCTGTTCATCCTGCTCCACAAGATCGGCGACACGCTGGCGAACCTCACCGTGCGCCTGCTGCTCGACGACAAGGGCTACACCAATGACGAGATCGCGCTTTACGACGTGGGCGTGGGCTTCTGGGCCTTCCTGATCGGGATCTTCATCGGCGGGATCCTCTACACGCGGATCGGGATGAAGCGCTCGGTGCTGCTGAGCCTGGTGCTGATGGGCGTGTCGAACCTCAGCTTCGCGCTGCTCGCCGCGGTCGACAAGACCAACGCGGGGCTGGCTGCGACCTTCCTGTTCGAAAACATCGCGAGCGGTATCGGCGGGGTGACGGTGGTGGCCTATTTCGCCGCGCTCACCGACCTGCGCTTCACCGCCTCGCAATATGCGCTGATTTCGGCGGCGGCGAGCATTGTCGGGCGGATTCTGACCGGCACGACAGCGGGCGCGCTGGTGGAGAGCTTCGGCTATGTGAACTTCTACCTGTTCACCACCGCTGCGGCGCTGCCGGGGATCGTGTTGTTCTGGCTGATGATGCGCGCGGGGCTGATCGATGCGTCGATCGGGACGGCGGGGACGGTGCGGGGCGAGGGGGAGGGCGAAAGCGCCTAGTCCGGAAGCTCGTCGTTGAGCCTGAGGACCTCCCCCGCGAGGTAGAGCGAGCCCGCGATCAGGATGGGGTAACCGTCGGAGGGGATGTGCAGAAGCGCGTCCTCGACATCGGTTGCAGCGCGGGCGCTCGGGCCGAAGGCGCTGGCAGGATGGCACTCGTGACCGGGCACCGGGACGACGTTGAGACTGCGGATGCGCTCGCCCAGCGGTTCGATGATGGCGCGCGGGTCCTTGCCCTCGATCATGCCAATGACGAGGTGCAGTTCGCCCGTGAATTGCGCCGCGATCGCTGCACCCGCGCTGGCGTTGTGGCCTCCGTCGAGCCAGACGGTTTGGTCATTCACGAGAGCGGTCAGCGGCCCGTCGCCGAGGCACTGCATC
>NZ_JAMNXL010000109.1 GCF_023653175.1 Erythrobacter sp.
GCAGGCCGGCAACACCATGCTCAAGCAGGAATTCGCCGCCGCAGATGCAAAGCGTGCTGCGGCGGGAACCAAGAAAGATTACGGGCCTTCCTTCTGACATGACCGATTATTCAGACCTCACCCTCGACGAGCTGCGCATCGCGCTCGCCCCCGACATCGCCGCCTCGGCCATTTTCGATGGCTGGAACGCAACTGCGCTCACCGCCGCCGCCGAGATGGCGGGGGTCGATGTGGATGTGGCAAAGCTCGCCTTCCCGGGTGCCAAGCCGATGGACATGATCGAGGCGTGGATCGCTTCGGTGGACGCGGCGATGACCGAGGAATGGCCCGCCGAACGCCTCGCCACGCTCAAGATCCGCGAACGCATCCGCACGCTGGTCGCCTTCCGGCTGGAAGCGGTCGCGCATATCGACGAGGCGGTGCGCCGCGCGCTGGCGATCATGGCCCAGCCGCAGAACGTGGCTCAGGCCCTCAAGCTCGGCTGGCATTCGGCCGATATCATGTGGCGGCTCGCAGGCGACACCGCCACCGATTACAACCATTACACCAAGCGCGCGATCCTCGCCGGGATCTACTCGGCGACGCTTGCGGTGTTCGTCAACGACGACAGCGAGGGCAAGGCCGACACCTACGCTTTCCTCGACCGCCGGATCGACGGGGTGATGAAGTTCGAGAAGGCCAAGGCGCAGCTGCTCGGGCGTGACCGCGAGCTGCCGAGCCTGACGCGGTTTCTGGGAAGGCTGCGCTACCCGGCGCGGTAGTTCCTGCATCAAGCAGCAAAGCGGTAGGCGATGAAAGCCTCAAGCAGCAAAGCGGTAGTCGACGAAAGACGGCTCCGAACTGGTGATTATCCCTAGGCTGCGCCTCGCGCCTGCTGCCGCTCTGCCCTATTGCCCGACTCGGATTCGCGGCGCATCCTGTGCAGCCGGGGATCAAGACATTGACGGGAAGGACATTTCGATGGCGGGTTCGCTCAACAAGGTCATGCTGATCGGCAATCTGGGCGCCGACCCGGAAATCCGCACCTTCGGCAATGGCGGCAAGGTCGCCAACCTGCGCATCGCGACCTCCGAGCAGTGGAAGGACCGCCAGACGGGCGAGCGCAAGGAAAAGACCGAGTGGCACACCGTCGCGATCTTCTCCGAAGGCCTCGTCAGCGTGGTCGAGCGCTACCTCAAGAAGGGCAGCAAGGTCTTCGTCGAGGGCAAGCTCCAGACCCGCAAGTGGCAGGACCAGAACGGGCAGGATCGCTACAGCACCGAAATCGTGATTCAGGGCCTCGGCGGCACGCTCACCATGCTTGACGGCGCCCAGGGCGGCGGCGGTGGCATGGGTGGCGGCGGCAGCGGTGGTGGCAGCTACGGCGGCGGGCGCTCGGGCGGCGGTGGCGGTGGCTGGGATCAGGGCGGCGGCGGCGGTGGCGGCTCGGGCGGCGGCTTCGGCGGCGGCGGCGGCGGGGCTCCTGCTGGCGGCTACGACGATATCGACGACGATATTCCGTTTTGACACAAGCGCTTGCATCGGGCTAGGAAGGCGTCTCCGGGTCGGGATCGAGGGGACAGCGTCGATGATTGCAAGGTTCTTGGCAGCAGGCCTCGCAATCGCTGTTCCGGCAGCGGCAGTGGCGGTTCCTCCGGCCCCGCCACCACCGCAGCGGCAGGCGCCAGCCGGCGATCCGATTTCCATCTCTATCGATTCGCCCAAGCGGTCCGTGATGCTGTGGCAACCCGGGGCACTGGCCTGCGCGGGGGCTCCCTCGTTGTCGACCGACGGGCTGATAGCGCCGACCCCGGTACCGATCGGCGCTGCGCAATTTACCGCGCCGTTCAGCAGCGTCACCGTCACCTTCGATCTTGATGCCGAGGGGCGGCCCTTCAGCATTACAGGCACCGCGGAGCCGCGTGCGAGGTTCTATGCGCTGGACATCATGCCCGCATTGCGCGCCAGCCGGTTCGCCGGCTCCGGCCCGAGGACCGGCTGCACCCTGACCTACACGCCCGAGGTTCTCGGCATCGCCGATGCGCCGCTCAAGGTGTTGGCACGCTACGGCGTCGCGCAGCGGGCGCGGCTTGAAAGGCAGATATGGGAGCGGTTCGCCGAGGGAGATTGCCACTCCGAGAAGCGTCTGGCGCCGCTCCAGATCGCCTATCCCGACTGGCGCAAGATCGAGCGCCGCGTGGGTGACCCGAAATGGACCTATGTCCGCTACGATGTCGATACCGGGGGCGTCCCGGTCAACCTTGCGACCGTGCTCAGTTCGGGCGACCCGGCGCTCGACGCCGAGGCGCAGCGGGCAGTGGCAGAGAGCCGCTATGCGGGCGGGCCCCGCACCGGCTGCGTGCGGATGTGGTGGCAAGGGCCGGAAACGGTGCCGGTGGCGCTTCCGGAATCGCCGGTCGGCAATCCGGCTTGCGAAATCGACGACAGGTGGGAGCGCGCGCCGCGTTTGACCTATCCGCGTCCTTACCAGAGCCGCGCGATCGAAGGCTGGGCGGCTTTGCGTTTCGACGTTGCGCCATGGGGCGAAATCGGCGCGGTCGAGGTGATCGAAGCCCAGCCCAGTTCCGAGTTTGGCGATGCCGCCATTGCCGTGCTGCGGGCAGCGAAGTTCAAGCCGCTCGACACCGGGCTCAAGGGCTGCGTCGACCGGGTCAGCTTCCGGATACGCAAGGATGCGGGCGAGGAAGCGGCAGGCGACCTGTTGTCGCCCGCCGATTAGACCGCCGATCCCGTCCAGCGCGGAGCCGGGCGCGGCCTAGTCCTTCTTGAGCCCCGCCAGCAGATCGGCGAGCGGGCCCAATTGCTCGCCCTCCTTCACGATTCCCGCCGCTTTCCGCGCGGCGTCGGCATTGGGCCCCTCGGCATAGGGGTCGATCGCAAGGCCGAGGGTCTGCGCGACCGCTTCGCCCAGATCGAACATCTCGCCTGCATATTCGATCTCGTCGCAATCATCGGCTTCGAGCTCGATCTCGTCAGCTTCCGCAGGCGCTCGCTGGCCGGTCTCGACGAACCTGAGATCGACCGGCTCGTCGATGGTCACCGGAAAATCCTCGCCGCTGATCGCGCAGGGCTGCTGGATCGCGGCATGGAGCCGACCGGTCGCGCGGATCGCGCCGGGGCGCTGTTCGAGGCTGACCTCGGCGCGCAAGGCTTCGACTGCGCCTAGCCCGAAGCGCGCCGCGAGGGCGGCGCGTTCATCGGGTGTCGCCTCGATCACCACCGGCCCGCCGGCGAGCGGGCGGGTCTTGACCATGCGGGTGAGTTCGGAAGGGGGAAGCGCAGCCGTCACCAAATCGCGCTCGCTTTCAACATTTCGGCATCGGAGAAGCGCCCCAGCCGCTCGAACAGCTTCATCAGCCGCTCTGCGACCGCGCGCGACGTTGCCGTTTCGTCGGCGCCTTGCGCAAAGGTCACGTTGCGCGAGACTGCGGCGGTGAGCTTGTCGAGATCGCCCGCATTGAGCGCGCTGCGATAGGCCCCGAGCCGCCCGCCGAGCACGCTCATCAGCTTGCCGATGCGCTTGCCGACGACCACGTCATTGACGCCGAATTCGCGCAGCTGCCCGTCCATGTCCTCGACGAACAATTCGGCCAGCAGCGCGCTTTCGGCGCGCAGCTCCGACGCCTCGATCCGCACCATCACGGTGCTGAGCACCGCGGTGATCATGTCGAAGCGGCCCGCGATCGAATCCGCCACGCGGCATTCGGTGTAGTAGACCGAATCGCGCGCCAACTCGATCACGCGGTGCCACAGCGGGCGCACGCCTTCGCGCGGGTCTGGGGCGGTGCCGAGCAGGCGGGAGAGGAAGGACATTGGACAAGGGCCTTTCACGGGGCGGGCAGGGGCAGCGCGCGGCTATCACGGCACCCGCACGTTTACGTTAACGCACGAGCGGCGGATGCGTTCAAGGCCCCGTTCCGTTCTGGCCGTTCAAGCAGCATTCAACCGCGCCCGCCCACCGCTTTGCCCATATGGTGCGTTGCATGCGGAGGCCTAGCCCCTTAAAGCACCCGGCGCGAGGGAAAAGCCGCAAGCGGCCCGAGAGATGGAAACGGACGGAATTTGGCGCAGACGATGAAGACAGGCGCGATCAACAAGGCTCGCACAGGTGCCGCGGTGCTGCTGGCCGCGGCGCTGCTGCCGGGCTGCGCCTCGATCCGCGAATCGCGCGGCTATATCGAGGATGCGACGCTCACCTCGCTGATCCAGCCCAAGATCGACAACCGCCAGTCGGTCGAAGGCACGCTCGGCCGCCCGACCTTCACCAGCCAGTTCGGCACGCCGACCTGGTACTACGTCTCCTCGATCACCGGCCAGCGCCCCTTCAACCGCCCGCGCATCCGCGACCATTCGGTGCTGGCGGTGACGTTCGATGCCAATGGCCGGGTTAGCGAAGTGAAGCGCAGCGGAGTGGATCAGGTGGTCTATCTCGACCCCAACGGCGACAAGACCCCGACGCTGGGCCGCGAGCGTGGCTTCCTCGAAGACCTGTTCGGCAATATCGGCCAGGTCGGCTCCACCGGGCTGGGCGGTGCGGCGGGCAGCGGGCCCAACGGGCAATAACCCCGAGGCCGGGGGCGCTTGAACGCCCGCTTCTGCGCGCCATATTGGCCGGGATGAGCAAGACATCCAACTCCCACGGGCTCGTGCAATGGCACGGCACCACCATCATCGGCGTCCGGCGCGCGGGCACCACGGTCATTGCCGGCGACGGGCAGGTGTCGATGGGCAACACCGTGATGAAGCCCAACGCCCGCAAGGTGCGCCGCATCGGTGACGGCTCGGTGATCGCCGGCTTCGCGGGCGCGACCGCCGATGCCTTCACCCTGTTCGAGCGGCTCGAGAAGAAGCTCGAGCAATATTCCGGCCAGCTGATGCGCGCGAGCGTGGCACTCGCCAAGGACTGGCGCACCGACAAGTATCTGCGCAATCTGGAAGCGCTGATGATCGTCGCCGATCATGACACGCTGCTGGTGCTGACTGGCAACGGCGACGTGCTGGAGCCCGTCGGCGACATTGCCGCGATCGGATCGGGCGGCAATTTCGCCCTCGCCGCGGCGCGCGCGCTTGCCGATTACGAGAGCGACGCCGAAACCATCGCCAGGAAGGCCATGGCGGTGGCGGCCGAGATCTGCGTCTTCACCAACGGCAACCTGACGGTCGAGACCGTCTGATCCCCTCCCTCTTCCCCGGACACGACATGGACAATCTCACCCCCAAGGCGATCGTCGCCGCATTGGACGAACACATCATCGGGCAAGCGGACGCCAAGCGCGCGGTCGCCGTTGCGCTGCGCAATCGTTGGCGCCGCCAGCGGCTCGGCGCGGATCTGCGCGACGAGGTGACGCCCAAGAACATCCTGATGATCGGCCCCACGGGTTGCGGGAAGACCGAGATCAGCCGCCGGCTGGCCAAGCTCGCCGAGGCCCCCTTCATCAAGGTCGAGGCGACCAAGTTCACAGAGGTCGGCTATGTCGGCCGCGATGTCGAACAGATCGCCCGCGATCTGGTCGAAGAGGCTATCCGGCTCGAGAAGGAACGTCGCCGCGAGAAGGTTCGCGAGGCTGCCAGCGCCGCCGCGATGGACCGCCTGCTGACCGCGCTGGTTGGCGACAACGCCTCCGAGGCGACCCGCGAGAGTTTTCGCCAGCGCATCGTCCAGAACGCGATGAACGATGTCGAGGTCGAGATCGAGGTGCGCGACACGCCCGCCGCCCCCTTCGACATGGGCAACATGGGCGGGCAGATCGGGATGATCGACCTCTCCGATATGATGGGCAAGGCACTGGGCCGCAAACCCACCCGCCGCCAGAAGCTGCGCGTGCCCGACGCTTGGGACCGGCTCGTTGACGAGGAGGCCGACAAGCGCCTCGATCAGGACGATGTCGCGCGCGCGGCGCTGCAGAACGCCGAAACCAACGGGATCGTGTTCCTCGACGAGATCGACAAGATCGCGGTCAGCGATGTGCGTGGCGGCTCGGTCAGCCGCGAGGGCGTGCAGCGCGACCTGCTGCCGCTGATCGAGGGCACCACGGTCGCCACCAAATATGGTCCGATGAAGACCGATCACGTGCTGTTCATCGCGTCCGGCGCGTTCCATGTCGCCAAGCCTTCGGACATGCTCCCCGAATTGCAGGGCCGCCTGCCGATCCGGGTCGAACTGCGCGCGCTGACCGAGGCCGACTTCGTGCGGATTCTATCGGAGACGCGCGCCAATCTCGTTGCGCAATACATCGCGCTGCTGGGCACCGAACAGGTGACGCTCGATTTCGCCGAGGACGCCATCCCCGCGATCGCCCGCATCGCCGCGCAGGTGAATGCCACCGTCGAGAACATTGGCGCGCGGCGCCTACAGACGGTGATGGAGCGATTGCTCGAGGAGATCAGCTTCGAGGCCGAGGATCATGTCGGCGAGACGATCACCATCGACGCTGCTTACGTCGAGGCGCGGCTCGCGGGGCTGGCGGGGAATACCGACCTTTCGAAGTACATCCTGTGATGAGCGGCGGGCCTGTCAGCGACCTTGCGGGGATGCTGGCGGGCATGGCCCCGATGCTGGACGACCGGCGCTGGGCCTTCGAGGTGGTGCAAGGCGAGCCGCCCGCCGAAGCCTTCGCGGTCATCCGCGAGGAGGAGGGCACCACCGCGATACTGCCCGACCTCGCGGGCGGTTTCGCGCGGATCACCCTGATGGTCCACTCCGCGCTCGGCGGCGTGGGTCTGACCGCAGCGGTCGCGGGCGCGCTCGCCGAGCGGGGGATCTCCTGCAATGTCGTGGCGGGGTTCCACCACGATCATCTGTTCGTGCCGTGGGAGCGGCGCGACGAGGCGCTGGCGATCCTCCAGCACCTCGCTGCCGCAGCCTGATCACTCGCCCAGGAGGTAGCGCTTCCAGAACACCAGCTGCGCCAGGAAGGCGTAATCGGCATTGGCCTTCTTGCGGAAGCCGTGGCCCTCGTCGGCGGCGACCAGATGCCAGGCCTCGCCGCCGTTCTTGCGGATCGCGGCGACCATCTGGTCGGCTTCGGACTTGGGCACGCGCGGGTCGTTGGCGCCGGTGATGACGAACATCGGCTTGGTGATCTCGCCGACGCGGGTGAGCGGGCTGATTGCGGTGAGCTTGGCGCGCTGCTTGGGATCGCGTTCATCGCCGTACTCGACCCGGCGCAAGTCCTGCCGGTAGGGGTTGGTGTTCTCGAGGAAGGAGACGAAGTTGCTGATCGCGACGATGCAGGTGGTGGCGGTGAGCTTGTCCTTCAATTGCACTGCGGCGGCATAGCACATGTAGCCGCCGTAGGAGCCGCCGGTGAGGCCGATCTTCGCCGGATCGACCGCCGGGTCGGCGGCGACCGCGTCGATCAGCGCGGCCATGTCCTTGACCGAATCCTCGCGCTTGAACGGGCCGTTATCGAGGCTGACGAAGCGCTTGCCGTAGCCGGTCGAGCCGCGCACGTTGGGGAAGAAGATGCCGACGCCGAGTTCGTTGAGGTAGTAGTTGTCGCTGCCCATGAAGCCGGCGGTGCTCTGGCCTTCGGGGCCGCCGTGGACGTCGACGATCAGCGGGCGCTTGCCCGGGAACTTGCCGGGATCGGGGAGGTAGAGGAGGCCCGAGACCTCGAGCCCGTCGAAGCTCTTCGTGGTGAGGATGCGCGGCTCGACATTCAGCCCCGCGTCGAGCCCGCCGGTTTCGGACTGGGTCCAGCGGGTGAGCTGCATCGTCTTGGGGTCAAGCGACCAGACGTCGGACGCGCTCTTGGCGGATGAGAAGGCAAAGCCGATCTCGCCCCACGGCGCGAAGCGAAGGCCGCCGATCTGTCCGGCGGGGAGGGCATCGACGCGGGTGACCTTGCCGCTGGCGACATCGAGCAGGCGCATCCGGTCGGAGCCGGCCTCGTTGACCTCGTAGACGATGGTGCTGCCATCGTCCGATATGGCAAAGCCGTCGATGTCCCAGCTTTCCGTGGTGACGGGGGTGAAGGCGCCGGTGGCGGGATCGAGCCGGCCGAGGCGCTGGAAGTCCGAATCCCGGTCGGTGGTCACCCACAAGGTGCCGTCGGGTGCGACCTCGAGCCCGCCATAGCTGACCTTGGCCTTGGGATCGCCGATCGGGGTCAGCGCGCCGGTGGCAAGGTCGAGGCGGTAGATGTCGACATCCTCGACCGAGCGGTAGTCTGCGACATAGGCAGCGGTGTTGTCTTGGGAGAAGGCGGCGATCGCCCAGCCGCCGCCCTTGCTCTCCCACACCATCCGCGCCGAGGCCGGATCGCGCGGATCCATGACGTAGAGGTCGGAGTCCACCCCGTTCCGACGGGTCGAGTTGAAGCCGATCAGCTTGCCGTCATGGCTCCAGGCGTTGATCTGGTTGCGGCTCTTGCCGTCGGTCAGCAGGGTGAGGCGGCCGTCCTTGAGGGTGTGGAGCTGGAAATACTCGTCGCCGCCGCGGTCCTTGGAGACGACGATCACGTCGCCCTTCACCGGAGCGTAGGAGCCGCGCACGGTCTCGGCCTCGAAGCTCAGCTGGGTGCGGGCGCCCATCGGCTGGGCGACGCGGTGGAGCTGCGAGACGTTGGCGAAGCGGGTGCTGATGAGGACGGCGCGGGCCTTGGGATCCCAACCGGCAAATCCTGCGCCGCGGGCCTCGAGATAGGGGCGCACGTCGGCGGCCAGCGCCTGCGGGATCGGCGGCATCTCCTCGGCGGTGAGCGCGGCCGGGAGCGGGACGGCGGGGTCGGGGGCGGCGGGCGCCTCCTGCGCGGCGAGCGGCATGGCGGTGGCGGCGAGGAACAGGGCGAGCAAACGGGCGTGACGCATGGGAACGGCTTCTCTCTATCGCGGCTGGACGCGCCCCCGGACAGGGGCCATGCGACGAGAGGTAACCTCCGCCGTGCAGGCAGGCAATCGGCTTGGCGATTACTCCGCGGCCTCGGCCTCGGCCTCCAGATCGTCATCGCGCCGTTCGCTCGCCTGGCGGTTCCACATTTCGGCATAGAGACCGCCGCGCGCGATCAGCCCGGGGTGATCGCCACTTTCGACCAGCCGACCGTGATCGAGCACCAGAATGTTGTCCGCGTCCGAGATGGTCGAGAGGCGGTGGGCAATCGCGATGGTGGTGCGGCCCTTGGCGATACGGCGCAGCGTGGCGAGGATCTCCTGCTCGGTGCGGGTGTCGAGCGCACTGGTCGCCTCGTCGAGCAGCAGGATCGGCGGGTTCTTCACCAGCGTTCGGGCGATGGCGACGCGCTGCTTCTCCCCGCCCGAAAGCTTGAGGCCACGCTCGCCCACCATGGTTGCGAAGCGTTCGGGCAGGCGGTCGATCAGCGGGGTCAGCGCGGCATCGCGCGCGGCCTGCTCGACTTGTGCCTGATCCGCGCCCTCCGCCCCGTAGGCGATATTGTAGGCAAGGTCCTCATTGAACAGCACCGAGTCCTGCGGGACGATGCCGATCGCGGCGCGCACCGATTCCTGCGTCACTTCAGCAATATCCTCGCCACCCACCAGCACGCGGCCCGAGAGCGGGTCGTAGAAGCGGAACAACAGCCGCCCGATGGTGCTCTTGCCCGCGCCCGAAGGCCCGACGATCGCGGTGGTCGATCCGGCGGGCACCTCGAAGCTGAGGCCATTGAGGATTGCGCGGCCCGGATCATAACCGAAGGTGACATTGTCGAACACGACCGTGGGGCGCTTCACGATCAGCGCGGGCGCGCCCGGCTTGTCCTTCACCTCGATATCGGTGTCGATCAGGCGGAACATCTCGCCCATGTCGATCAGCCCCTGGCGAATGGTGCGATAGACCCAGCCGAGCACGTCCAGCGGACGGAACAGCTGGATCAGCAGCGAATTGACCAGCACCAGATCGCCCACGGTCAGCGCGCCGGTGCTCCATCCCCAGACGGTATAGGCCATCGCTGCGCCCACCAGTGCGTTGGTGATCACCGATTGCGCCATGTTGAGCAGGCCGACCGAGTTTTCGGACTTCACCGCCGCCTCGGCATAGGCCCGCGCGGCGTGGCTGTAGCGCGCTTCCTCGCGCTTTTCCGCGCCGAAATACTTCACCGTCTCGTAGTTCAGCAGCGAATCCACCGCGCGGTGCAGCGCCTTGCCGTCGAGGTCGTTCATCTCGCGCCGCAGCTTGGTGCGCCATTCGGTGATCGCGCGGGTGACATAGACATAGAGGACGACGGTGATCGCGGTGGCCGCGACCAGCTCGATCCCGAAATTGATGTAGAAGATGACTCCCACCGCGATCAGCTCGACGATGGTGGGGGCAATGTTGAACAGCAGGAAATAGAGCATCTGGTCGATGCTCTTGGTCCCGCGCTCGATGATCTTGGTGACCTCGCCGGTGCGCCGCGCGAGGTGGAACCTGAGGCTCAGGCGGTGGAGGCGGTGGAACACGTCCTCGGCGAGGTGCAGCGTCGCGATCTGGCCGACGCGCTCGAAGGCGATGTTGCGCAGGTTGTCGAAGGCGACCGAGGTGAAGCGCCCCAGCGCATAGGCCGCGACCAGCGCGAGCGCGACCGTAAGCCCCTCGCGCGCGGTGCCCGCTGCCGAAGCCGACATCGCGTCGACCGCGCCCTTGTAGGCGAACGGCAGCGCGAGGGTGACAGCCTTGGCCGCCAGTACCAGCGCCATGGCAATCACGATGCGCATGCGTAAGGCAGGATTGTCGCGCGGCCAGAGATAGGGAAGGAAGCGCTTGAGCGTTGCCCAGCTCTCTACATCGCGCGCGCGAGTCTTATCACGGGGATCGGCGGCGGGTGCGGTTTCGGGTGGCATGGTCGGGGATGTGGGCCTCGCGGTGCCATCCCGCAAGGCGCGACACTCAGTAGCGTGCGCGGTAGGAGCCGCCGCGCTGGCCCAAGCGGATCGCGCGGGCGATGTCGGCGGGGACATCGAAGGCGATCCGCTTGCGCGCGAAATCGATCGCCACCCGGTCGAACAGCGCAAGGTGCTGCATGCCGATCGAGAGCACCGGCTCGTCATCGAGGCCAAGCGCCGCGAAGGCCGGAGCATCGGCAAAGGTCAGCGGCACATGGACGAGCGAGAGGCCCGCGATCGAAAGCGTGCGCACCACGGCAAGCTCGCCAAGGATGCCGACGCCGTTGACGTCGGTGGTGATGACCTCCTGCGCGCGGCGGGCGCGGATCTTCTCGCGCAGCGCGAGGTTGCCGAGACTCGCCTGCGCGCCGGTGTCGATGATGACGGTGGCGCGCACGCCCTCTACAATCGCGTCGGTGATCAGCAGCTGGCCGAGCCGACTCTTGGCGCGCACCACGATCTCGAACCCGCCGCGGCTCTCCTTCACGCTGGCGTCCTCGACGCTGATGGTCTGCGCGCGGAAGTCGATGAGGACGCGAAAGTCCTGGAGCGCGTCGAGCCCGATGATCCCGTCGGCACCGACATTGGCGCGCTCGAGCACAGGGGCGGTGAAATTAGTGTAGCTGTTGGTGCCGAATTCGATGCGCCCGACATTGGCAAGCTCGACCTCGCGGCGGCTGGCCATGCCGACGAGGGTGGCGGTGCCGGCCGGGGCGAGGCCGGCAAGCTCGCGGATCTTGTGCGTGACGGCGGTGGCCTGGCTGCCGGTGTCGATCATGAAGGCGAAGGGCCCTGTGCCCTCGACTCGCACGGGGAGGGTGAGGCGGCGGTAGCGTTCTTCCTCGAGCAAGAGGGTCTCGGCAGCGGGATCGACGATGCCCGCGGTAGCGGTGGAGGTGGCTGCGGGGGCGGGGGGAGAGGCTTCCGGCTCGGCGCCCGCCGGAAGGCTGGCCCCAAGCAGGGCGGTGGCAAGGATGAATCGCGCGGTCATGGCATCTCTCCGGAACGGCGGGGCGCTGCGGCCCGGTCCGTTGGCGCGATCCTATCACCAAGCAGGAGCGCTCCCAACAGGAGAGGACGAATCGTCCGGTCGCGTGAATCGGGCGCAGTTCCGACTGATTGGGGCAGAATCGCCGGTCAGGTCGATGCCCCAGGGAGTAAGGGGGGCTCAAAAGAGGCGATTCAGGGCCCGATTCACCCGGATTCGCAGCCGGGCATGGGGCATTCACCCCATGCGGCAGGGCGGAAAAAGGGCCGTAAACCGCCAAAAAATGGCGGAATTCTGCGGTTCTTGCGCGGCTCTGAAATAAAATTGCAAAAAGCCGTTGACCGAATCACGAACCGCTCATAGATGGGCTCCACCGACGCGGCGCTGACGGCTTCCACCGCCACCGCAACGCTCGGTCGCCAGCAAATTCGGATAGCCGGTCCCCCGGTGTAAATCGGGGAACCAAGCGCTGTCCGCTATTACTGTCTGGCGGCTCTTTGACATTGTTGGTTTTTGATGAAGGGACATGTGGGCGACGGCGCCCGGTCCGGGGACCTCAAGGCTCCGGTAACCGGTTAATTTAAGCCGATAGCC
>NZ_JAMNXL010000262.1 GCF_023653175.1 Erythrobacter sp.
CAAGCCCGGGACGGTGGAGTGAAAAATGCTGTTGCTCTAAGCCCCCTGCGCCCCGCGCATCATGCCCACGATCCCGGTGCGGCCGACTTCGACCAGCCCCAGCTCGCGCATCAGGGCGATGAAGCTGTCGACCTTGTCCGGGGGGCCGGTGATTTCGAAGATGAAGCTTTCGATGGTGGTGTCGACCGGCCGTGCGCGGAAAATGTCGGCGAGGCGCAGCGCCTCGACCCGCTTCTCCCCCGTGCCGGTGACCTTGATCAGCGCCAGCTCGCGCTCCACGTGTGGGCCTGCGGTGGTGAGGTCGGTGACCTTGTGCACCGGCACCAGCCGCTCGAGCTGCGCCTCGATCTGGTCGATCACGGACGGAGGCCCGTTGGTGACGATGGTGATGCGGCTGACCGCGTGGTCCTCGGTGATGTCGGCCACGGTGAGGCTGTCGATATTGTAGCCGCGCGCGGTGAACAGGCCGGTGATCTTGGCGAGAATCCCGGGCTCGTTGTCGACGGTGACGGCGAGCACGTGGCGCTCTGAAGCAGCTTCGGCGATTTTCATGGGCATGGGGGTGTCCTTAGACCAGCGCCTTGGCTTCGTCGTCCATCGTGCCGTCGACCTTGTCGCCGTAGAGCAGCATCTCGGTGTGCGCTGCGCCCGACGGGATCATCGGCAGGCAGTTGGCGTCCTGCGCGACGAGGCAATCGACGATCACCGGGCCGGGATGGTCGAGCATCCGCATGATGCCGTCGTCGAGATCGCGCTCCTCGGTGATGCGGATGCCCTTCCAGCCATAGGCCTCGGCGAGCTTCACGAAATCGGGGAGGCTGTCCGAATATGAGTTCGAATAGCGGCTCTCATAGGTCAGTTCCTGCCACTGTCGGACCATGCCCATATATTCGTTATTGAGGATGAAGATCTTGACCGGCAGGCGATACTGGCTCGCGGTGCCGAGTTCCTGGATGTTCATCTGGATCGAGGCTTCGCCCGCGATGTCGATCACCAGCGCGTCGGGGTGGCCGAGCTGCGCGCCGATCGCGGCGGGCAGGCCGTAGCCCATCGTGCCGAGGCCGCCGCTGGTCAGCCACTTGTTGGGATCCTCGAAGCCGAAATACTGCGCCGCCCACATCTGGTGCTGGCCGACTTCGGTGGTGATGATCGGATTGCGCTGGTGGGTGAGGGCATGGAGCCGCTCGACCGCCTTTTGCGGCATGATCATACCCGGATTCTTGGCGCTGCGTTCGGGGTAGGCGAGGCATTCGCGCGCGCGCCAGCCGGCGATGCGCGCCTTCCACTCGCCGAGGTCCTGCGCCTTGCGGCTGCCCCATGCCTCGATCAGCTGGCCGAGCACCGTCCCGCAATCGCCGAGAATGCCGAGATCGACCGGCACCACCTTGTTGATCGAGGAGCGGTCGATATCGATGTGGATCTTCTTGGAGTTCGGCGAAAAGGCATCGAGCCGCCCGGTCACGCGGTCATCGAAACGCGCGCCGATGCAGACCATCACGTCGCACTGGTTCATCGCCATGTTGGCTTCATAGGTGCCGTGCATGCCCAGCATGCCTAGCCAATCGGGGTGCTGGGACGGGAATGCGCCGAGGCCCATCAGGGTCGAGGTTACGGGCGATCCGGTAAGGTCCTGGAAACGGCGCAGCAGCGCGCTCGCCTCGGGGCCGGAATTGATGACGCCGCCGCCGGTGTAGAAGATCGGGCGTTCGGCATTGGCGATCAGCTCGACCGCTTCGATGATGTGCTCAGGCGGGGCGACGGTCTGGGGCGCATAGCGATGCGCGCCCGAACGGGTCAGCGCGCGCCGTTCGGAAGGGATCGCGATCTGGACGTTCTTTGGAATGTCGATCACGACCGGGCCGGGGCGGCCGGTGGTGGCGATCAGGAAGGCTTCCTTGATTGTCGCGGCCAGATCGGCCGGGTCCTTCACGAGGTAATTGTGCTTGGTGCAGTGGCGGGTGATGCCGACAGTATCGGCTTCCTGGAACGCGTCGGTGCCGATCAGCGCGGTCGGCACCTGTCCGGTGATGACCACCATCGGGATCGAATCCATCCACGCATCGGCAATCCCGGTGACGGCATTTGTCGCGCCGGGGCCGGATGTGACGAGCACCACGCCCGGCTTGCCGGTGGCGCGCGCGTAACCCTCGGCCGCGTGGGCCGCTCCGGCTTCATGGCGCACGAGGATGTGGCGAATGCGTTCATCGCCGAACAGCTCGTCATAGATCGGCAGCACCGCGCCGCCGGGATAGCCGAACACGAACTCCACGCCCTGTTCGATCAGGCACTGCACGAGGATCGCCGCGCCGCTCATGGCGGGGGTATTGTCCGAGGGGGCAGATGCCGGCTGACCGGTCACAGGGAACTCCATCTTTTCGCGCGCTTCAATAAGAAAACCGGCCCGACGCAGGGGAATGCGCATCGGGCCGAGTGACATCGCCGCTAAAGGTCATAATCTGATAGGTCAAGCTCTATTTGCGCAATAATGATGCAAAAGCGGCGCCAATGTCGATATTTTCGGACTGCCAGTCAGGATGAACCCGCGGCCAATCGGGCGGTGGCTGGCGCCGGAACCAGGTGAACTGGCGCTTGGCGTAGTTGCGGGTCGCTTGGGCCCCGCTCGCGACGACCGCGTCAGCCTCGAGCTCGCCGGCGAGCCACGCCGCAATCTCGGGCACGCCGATCGCGCGCATCACCGGCAGTTCGGGATCGAGCCCGCGCTCGAGCAGCACCTCGACCTCGGCAATCGCACCATTGTCCAGCATCGCCACGAAGCGCGCGTCACAGCGGTCGTAGACCCACTGGCGCTCGGGCTCGACGATCAGGGGATGGAGCGTCACCTCCTCGGCAATGCCGCCCGCCTTGGCGAGCTGCCAGTCGCCGAGCGTCACCCCGGTCGCGCGCTTGACCTCGAGCGCGCGGGCGATGCGCTGGCTGTCACCGGGATCGAGCATGGCGGCGCGTTCGGGGTCTTCAAGCTGAAGCAGCTTGTAGGCATCCGCCTCATCCATCGCCCGCACCGCGGCGCGCACTACCGGGTCGATCTCGGGGATGGGGGCTATGCCTTCGAGCAGCACCTTGAGGTACAGTCCTGTGCCGCCCACCAGGATCGGCACCGCGCCGCTCTTGTGGCAGTCGGCGATTTCCGCCTTGGCGCGCGCGGCCCATTTGGCGGCCGAGCATGCCTCGGCCCCGTCCCACGCGCCGAACAGGCGATGCTCGATCCCCTCCATCTCCTCCTCCGAAGGCCGGGCGGAGAGCACCTGCAGATCGGCATAGACCTGTGCGCTATCGGCATTGATGATCACCGCACGGCGGCCATCTTCGGCAAGCCGGTGGGCAAGGCTGAGCGCAACCGCGCTCTTGCCGCTGGCGGTCGGCCCTGCAATGAGCGCAAGCGGATTTTCAGGAGTGACAGGTATGCTCATTGCGCGGCTGATAGCAGAGACTGAGACAAGTGAAACGCGTCTCGATGCGCTCGTCGCCGCGCTTGGCGAG
>NZ_JAMNXL010000263.1 GCF_023653175.1 Erythrobacter sp.
CGATGCATGGGCCCGTAATTTTGTTCCGGCGTGGGAGGACCGAAATGACCGGGATCCGCTCGCCGACCATAACGGCCGGGGGGTGGGGAGTGTGCCGATCCGCGGATCGGCGAGTATTTGGAGAGAAAGCGCTGGATGTCCTACGCTAGCCAACAACAGGCCGGGAACAAGACGACGTCGATCGTGATCGTCGTCCTGATTCACGTCGCGATCGGGTACCTGCTCGTGACCGGCCTGGCCATCAACGCCGTCAAGGAGGTGGTCGAACGTGTGACCACCGTCAACGTCGAGGAGCCGCCGCCGCCGCCGCCGCCGCCGGATGAACCGCCGCCGCCGGAACAGCAGCCGGACGTCACCTCGCCGCCGCCGCCTGTGACTCCGCCGCAGCAGCTCAACCTCGCGCCCAACCCGCCGCCGGTGGAAACGCGCCAGGACATTCCGCCGCCCGCGCGCACGGAAGTTCGTCCTTCGACGCAGCCGAGCGCTCCTCCGGGACCGCCGCCGGCACCCAAGGGCCCGTCCAAGGCCCGCGGCGTGCAGCCGAAGAACCAGCGTTCCTGGTCGGCCCGCATTCAGGAAGACTATCCGCGTCGTGCGGCTCAGGAAGAGATCGAAGGCACCGTCGGCGTGCGTTGCACCGTGACGACCGATGGCCGTGCCACCGGTTGCTCGGTCACCTCGTCGAGCGGTTCGGACATACTCGATGGGGCCGCCACCAAGGCCGTCGAGCGCTATGCGCGCTTCGAGCCCGCGCTGAATGCTGACGGGGAGCCGATCAACGCCAGCTGGTCGACCCGGATTACCTACAAGCTGAACTGATCAATCGGGCCGACGCGCAAGCGCGCCGCTCCCACACGACCCATTCTTTTCAAGAGGACTTTCGCAATGAACCTTACCCTTCTCACCGCCGCTGGAGCCGAAGCGCCCGAAAGCAAGTTCGGCTTCTACGAAGCGATGGTCGAAGGCGGCCCGGTCGCCTGGTCGATCCTCGCCATCATGATCATCATGTCGGTCGGTTCGTTCTACATCCTGTTCACCAAGCTGTTCGAACAGAACAAGGTGCTCAAGCAGTACAAGACCGTGCAGACCAGCTTCTGGCGCGCCGCCAGCCTCAAGGAAGGCGCCGCCAAGCTCGAGAAGGATGGTCCGTGGCGCCAGCTTGCCGACGACGCCGTCAAGGCCCAGGAGGAGCACGGCAAGATGACCGACAGCCTCGAATCGCATGACTACATGCACGGTTCGCTGCAGCGTTCGGAAGATTCGATCAACGCGGTGCTCGCTGGCGGCCTGCCGTTCCTTGCGACCGTGGGTGCGACCGCGCCGTTCGTGGGCCTGCTCGGCACCGTGATCGGGATCTACCGCGCGTTGATCAACATCGGCATCGCCGGCAACGCCTCGATCGACAAGGTCGCCGGCCCCGTCGGTGAAGCGCTGATCATGACCGCGATCGGCCTGCTCGTCGCGGTGCCCGCGGTGTTCGCGTTCAACTGGCTGCAGTCGCGCAACCGCAAGATCTCGGCCATGCTGAGCAGCTTCTCGAACGACCTGCTCGCCTACATGAACTCGAACGGCGCGGTGAAGCCGGCGGTCCAGGCGGCTCCGGCGGCCAAGCCCGCTGCCAAGCCGGCTGCTCCCGCCAACCCGACGCTCAACAAGTCCTGATCGTCAGAGCTGCAAACCGGCGGGAGCGGGCCTCGGGCCTGCTCCCGAAGGTGCCCCGGTAGCCCGCCTCAGGGCGGCGCGACGGGGCAAGCGGTAGAAGCCAAAGTATTGACAGGCTAGGAATTCACAATGGCGATTTCAACGGGAGGTGGGGCCGATACCCCGATGTCCGACATCAACACCACGCCGCTGGTGGACGTGATGCTGGTGCTCCTGATCATCTTCCTCATCGCGGTTCCGGTGGCGATCCAGACGATCGAGAAGCTCAAGATTCCGGTTTTCGAATCGCTGGAATCGAAGGACAAGGTCGAAAACCTGCTGCTCACCGTCAGCGCGACCGACGATGCCGGCCGCAGCGCGGGTGACGCAGGTTACGAGGGCGCATCGCGCAACGGGCAGTGCCGGATCTACTTCAACAACATCACGTTGGTGGATTCGAACGAACTCCAGGAGCAGGCGTTCAAGCGTCTCGACGCGATCGTCCAGCGCGCGGGCGGGGTTGATGCCCTGCTCGATGACCCGGAAAAGATTCCGCAGGTCCACATCCGCGGTGACGTCAACGCCCCGTGGCGTTGCGTGGCGGGGGCCATCTTCCGTGTCCAGCTGGCGGGCTATCCGATCGTCGGGTTCATCTCGAACCCGGTCGAACCCGGCGTCTGACCGCAACAGCCAATCTTCTAAGGAGAAAACACCATGGGTATGTCTGGAGGCAAGCTTGACGGCGAGCCGATGATGGACATGAACATGACTCCGCTGATCGACGTTCTGCTCGTTCTGCTGATCATGTTCATCATCACCATCCC
This sequence comes from Erythrobacter sp., assembly GCF_023653175.1. Classification (GTDB taxonomy): domain Bacteria; phylum Pseudomonadota; class Alphaproteobacteria; order Sphingomonadales; family Sphingomonadaceae; genus Erythrobacter. The sequence continues at coordinate 2,466 of NZ_JAMNXL010000263.1, forward strand.
GGTGGCCACGCACTCGGTCGATATCGACCTGCCGCAACCGAATGACGCGCCGCCGCCGCTGGTCGAGCCGACCAAGAACAAGCTGGTCCTCACGCCCGATGACCAGATCCTGTGGAACGGCACGCCGATCGACCAGGGCCAGCTCGTCGCCGCGCTTCAGCAGTCGACGCAGATGAACCCCGAGCCCGAACTGCAGTTCGAACCGGAGTCGCAGGCCAGCTATGACCTGTCGGCCAAGGTGCTGCAGACGATCAAGACCTCGGGCGTCACCAAGTTCGGCTTCGTCGGCAACGACAAGTACCGCGACTTCGGCAAGTGATCGCCGGCACCGGCTGACAGTCACGTGGCTGTCGGCTGGTCATAGCCGGGTTGTTGCCCGGTTGTTGCATGATCATAGAGGGGCGCTGCGAGTGATCGCGGCGCCCCTTTTGTCTGGTGTGGGCACGAGCCGATCCGTTGCACTCCCCATACTGGTACGCGTTAGGCAACCTCTTCTTTTTGCGCTAAACTTGCCCGGTCAGCACGGCCGTCATCCCGCTTGCGGCGGCTCTGCCAACAAGGAGAGAGCCCATGCCGCATGCCCTGCGCCGCCCCAATCTCTACGCCCCCCGCCCCCAGCCGATGTCGGCGATGAACGTCACCCCCTTCATCGACGTGCTGCTGGTGCTGCTGATCATGCTGATCCTCGCGATCCCCGCCCCGGTGAACGTCACCGAGATGGATCTGGGCGGGGACGCCTCGCCCCCCTATCCGATCCTCGAAGCCAACGCGCTCACCATCGACGAGCAGGACCGCACCTTGTGGAACGGCCAGCAGGTCACCACCGCCGAGCTGCGCGACCTGATCGCCGCCGCAAGCGCGCTCCCGGTCGAGCCGGTGTTGCGCTTCGAGCCCAACGCGCGCGCAAGCTACGACACCGCCGCCCGCACCATCGCCCTGATCCGAGAGGAAGGGCGGACAGCTTCCAGTTCGTCGGCAACGACAAATACGGGGACCTCGACTGATGCCCCACCCCTCGCTGCGCCGC
>NZ_JAMNXL010000110.1 GCF_023653175.1 Erythrobacter sp.
TCGCAGCGCTGCTTCGGCCGGATGTGCTCCGAGGTCGGGCGCGTCAACGTCGGTTTCGACGACTTCTGCCGGAACGGGCTGCTCCTCCCTGCCACCGAAGCCGCGTCGGTGCGCAGCGGCATGCCGCTCCACCGCGGCCCCCACCCGCGTTACAACGAGGTTGTGATCGCCCGCGTCGGCCGGATCGAGGCGCGGTGGGCCGATGCGCGTCTGCATGACAACGAGGCGGCGCTGGTCGAGGCGCTTATGCGGCTCCACCTGCTCCAGGCGGCGCTGCGCCGCCAGCTCCTGGCCGAGCGCCGCCGTGTGGTGCTGAGCCGCAAGGATCCGCTCGGCACCGGCTTCGACTTCGCCGAGCTCGATGCCATGGCCGAGGCCCTGTGGGCGGCCGAGTGAACTACTCCGCCGCCTCGGCCATCGCTGCCCACGCGGTGTAGTCCGAATTGCCCGCCAGCCGCGCCTTTGCCTCGTGATATTCGCGCTCGAAGCGGGCGACCAGATCCTCGACCGTGCCGACTTCCTTGATCGTCCCGATGCCCTGACCCGAGCCCCAGATGTCTTTCCATGCCTTGGCCTTGGTGTTGCCGCCGCTGCCGAAGTTCATCTTGCTGGGATCGCTTTCGGGGAGGTTGTCGGGGTCCATCCCCGCCGCCTCGATCGAGGAGCGCAGGTAGTTGCCGTGCACCCCGGTGAAGAGGTTGGTGTAGACGATCCCTTCCGAGGAGCCCTCGACGATGCCGTTCTTGTAGCCATCGGCGGCGTTGGCCTCCTTGGTGGCGATGAAGGCGCTTCCCGCATAGGCGAAATCGGCGCGCAGGGCCTGGGCTGCAAGGATCGTCGCCCCGTGGCCGACCGCGCCCGAGAGCGCCACCAGCCCGTCAAACCACTCGCGGATTTCCTGCATCAAGGCGAAGGGCGAGAGCGCGCCGGCATGGCCGCCCGCGCCCGCCGCCACCGGGATCAGCCCGGTCGCGCCCTTTTCGATCGCCTTCCTCGCAAAGCGGTTGTTGATCACGTCGTGCATCGTCACGCCGCCCCAGTTGCGCACGGCGGTGTAGATGTCCTCGCGCGCGCCCAATGAGGTGATGACCATCGGCACCTGCCATTTCTCGCAGGTCTGCATGTCGGCATCGACGCGGTCGTTGGTCTTGTGGACGATCTGGTTGACCGCAAAGGGCGCGGCGGGGCGATCAGGATGCGCGCGGTTGTGGGCCGAGAGTTCCTCGGTGATCTGGTGGAGCCACTCGTCGAGCTGCGACTGCGGGCGCGCGTTCAGCGCCGGGAAGCTGCCGATGATTCCCGCTTTGCACTGCGCGATCACCAGCTCGGGGCCCGAGACGATGAACAGCGGCGATCCGATCAGCGGCAGGCGCAGGCGATCGAACGGGGCGGGAAGCGGCATCGGTTTCTCCTTAAAACTCTATCCTCAACCCGTGTCTCTAGCGCCGGTTCCACACCTGCCAAGCGTGATTTTGATGGTGACGCAGCGTCAACCGAGAACGTCCTCGATCCCGTAGAACCGCGCGGCCGTGCCCGCGAACAGCGCCGCCTTCTCGTCAGCGCTCGCGCTGCGGGCGAGGCGCTTGAACGCGTTCCACAGCACCGCGTAGTCCGCGCCCCAGTAATCGACCGGGTAATTGCTCTCGAACATCGCGCGGTCCGCGCCGAAGGCTTCGATGCAGGTCTCGATATAGGGGCGCCACAGTGCGGCGAGATGCTCCGAACCGTGGCCCGCGGCGGGGCCATCTTCGGGCAGGGCGCAGAAGGCCATGGCGAGGCCGCCGAGTTTGACGACGACGTTCTCGCAAAGCGCGAGTTCGCGGATGTTGCGGCGCCATTCGTCGAACCGCTCGTGCAGCTTGCCCTTGTAGCTGGCGTGGCCCACCGGCGTGCCGACATGGTCAAGGCAGATCGGCTGATCGGGAAAGGCCCGCGCAAGGTCGATGAGGTCAGGCAGCTGCGGCTCGAGCAGCCAGGCATCGAAGGTCAGGCCCCGCTTGCCGAGCTCGGCAAAGCCCTCGCGGAAGGTCGGATCGAGGTAGAGCCCCTGGGGATGGTGGAACGGCGGGCCGAGCACCTCGGGGTCAGCGTCCCACGCCGCGGCATGGCGGATGCCCCTGAAGCGGCGCGGCGCTGCTGCTTGCAGCGCATCGAGCACCGCGCCTGCGCCGCTACCGCGGGCCAGGTCCGCGTGGCCCACGATCCCAGCACAGTAGCGCGCCGGGCCATAGAGCCCGCTCGCCGATTGCGCCGCGACCCCGTTCACATATTCGACCTCGCCGACCACCTTCAGCGCATCCCCATAAGCGCCGTTGTAGAAGGCGCCGCACTCCATGTAGACCGTAGCGACGATATTGTGCCCGCAGGTCATGTGCGCGTGGAGCTGGTCGAAGGTGTAATACGCACTGGGCACGATGGCGGCGATGAAGGGGTGATGCGGTTGGGGGAACATCGGCAGCATCGGGCGCAGGTCCCACAGGTGATGATGCGGATCGATGATCGGCAGATCGGGCTCGATGATGGCTTCGGTCATGTTCTCTCCCTCGCGCGCCTTTGCGGCGCTTGTCTGCGGCAAGACCTAACCGTCGCGAGCGCGTCCGTCATTCCCCAATTAGGCGACCGCCCGCACATAGAGATGCCAGGTCGCATGGCCGAGCACCGGCAGCGCTGCCATCAGTCCGAGAAATGCGGGGAGCATCGCGCCTAGCAGCACCACAGCGATGATCGACGCCCAGCCGAGCATCACCGCGAAATTGCGCCGCACCACGGCAAGGCTGGTGATGATCGCGGTGAGGAAATCATGCTTGCGGTCGACCAGCAGCGGCAGGCTGACCACGGTCATGGCGTAGAAGGCGAAGGCCATTGCCCCGCCAACCGCGCTGCCCACGGCGAGCATGGCCAGCCCCTCCGGCGTCACCAGCGCGGCGAGCGGATCGCGGCCCATTCCGCTCTCTCCAACGAAGATTGCGAAGATCGCGTGGGCGACCATCATCCAGAACGCAAAGGCGACGAAGACGATCACCCCCATCGACAGGATCTGGTCGTCGCCGTGGCCTTTGAGGGCGCCGAGCACCGCGCGCCAGGTCAGTGGCTGCCCGGCCGAGCGGCGGCGGCTCGCCTCGTAAAGGCCCACCGCCACGAAGGGCGCGACCAGCGGGAAGCCCGCGATGGCGGGTATCAGCCAGCTGGGATTGCCGCCGCTGATCGTCGCCCAGCCGATCGCGAGGCCGGCAAGCACATAGACCCCGCCGAAGAACAGGCCGAAGCGCGGCATGGCAAGGAAATCGCGCCAGCCCGCAACCAGCGCCGCGCGAAGGTCCGCCCAGCCAAGGTCGCTGCGCACCTGCGGGCGCGGCAGCGGGGCAGTGGCTATGGGCGAGGCACCGTCCAGTCCAGTCACCGCGCTCTCCCGCTTGTTCACTGCGCCTACTTCGCCGCCTGCGGCTTGAGATAGCGATCGAACCATTCGACCGTGCGCTTGAGCGAATCCAGCTGGTTCTCGCGCTTGCGGAAGCCGTGGCCCTCGAGCGGGTAGAATACCGTCTCGACCGTGCGGCCCCTGGCCTTGAGGATGTCCTCGACTTCCTGCGCCTGGCCGCGCGGCACGCGGATGTCGTTCTCGCCCTGGATCGTGAGCAGCGGCGCCTTGGCATTGGCGATGTAGGTGAGCGGGGAGGCGCGGTCGTAGCCCTCGGGGTTTTCCTCGGGCGTGCCCATCAGGCTGCGCAGATAGGCTTTGAGCACCTCGTCCATGTCGCGGTACATGGTGCGCCAGTTGATGATCCCGAACCACTGTACGCCGGCCGCGAACTCGTCGGGCGCCTTGCCGATCGCCATCAGCGTCATGAACCCGCCATAGGAGCCGCCGAAGATGCCGACGCGCTTCGGATCGACATAGCCGCTGTCGACGAGGAACTGCTTGGCGGCGATGGTGTCCTTGAGGTCGCCGCCGCCGAGGTCGTTGTAATTGGCCGCCTGGAAGTCCTTGCCGTAGCCGGTCGAGCCGCGGAAGTTGGGCGCGATGATGATGTATCCCCGGCTCGCGAGCGCGGCGGCGATGTCGTCGAAGAAGTCATCGGTCTTGCCGGTCGGCCCGCCGTGGGGGATGACGATGGCGGGGTTGCTGCCGTCTCGCTCGAGATTGGCGGGCATGGTGACAAGCGCGCTGATCAGCGTGCCGTCGAAGCTTGTGTAGGTCACCATCTGCGATCCCGCGAGCGCCTCGGGCCGGAGGCTGGCGAGCGCGAGCTGTGTTACGGGGGTGACAGTGTCGGCGACAAGATCGTAGCGGTTCAGCTCGCCTGCGACATTGGCCGCCTGGTTGACGACCAGCAAGGATTTGCCATCGGGCGAGCGGGCGTCATTGCCTTGGGTGTAATTGATGCCCTGCGGCAGTTTGAGCGGCGTTTCCGCGCCAGTCGCAAGGTCTACCTTCACCAGCATGCTGCGCAGATCGTCGCTGCTTTCGACCAGCAACGCCTTGCCGTCACGGGTGAAGCGCAGCGCGGACTGATCCCACACGATCGGCTTAAGCCATTTCCACTCCCCCGAGGCGAGGTTGTAGAGTCCGGCTTGCGGCCGGCCGGTCTGGGCGTCGGTGGTGACCGAAAGCCATTTTCCGTCAGAGCTGACGTCGCCGACAGAGTAGATCGTGTTCTCCTTGCCCAGCACACGTACCGCCTTGCCGGTGGCGACATCGACGCGCCAGATTTCGACCGTGGTCGAATCGATCTTCTCGCGGTTGGCATAGATCGTCTTGCCGCCGTCAGCCCACACCCGGGGCGACCAGGCGAACGCGGGGTCGGCCTCGGTTGTCAGCACACGCACCGTGCCGTCGGGCGCTAGCACGGCGAGGTTTGCTTGCGCCTCGCTCTTCTTCTTGATCTGGAACGCGATGAGGCCGCCTTCGCCGCCCGGCACCATGCTGCGCTCGCTGAGGTCGGGGGTGTTGGTGACCCGCTCCACCGCGCCGCCGCTGGTGGGGACGCGGTTGAGATCGTAATATTCGTCGCCGCCATTATCCTGCACGAAGTAGAGCCATTTGCCATCGCGCGAAGCGGCAAGCCCGCCTTGCGCGTCGTCCGACTGGGTCATCTGCAAGGGCCAGCTGCCGTCCGCATCGGTGCGCCAGATGTTGTAGCGCCCGGTCAGGTTGGTGACGATGAAGATGTGCTTGCCATCCGCGCTCCACGTGGTGCTGCCGACGCTGCGCGAATTGCCGATATCCGCGAGCGGGACTTCGCGCGCCTCGGGATTGACGGGGGATTGGAGGCTCCTGGGATCGGTGATCGGACGCTCCGGCGTGGCGATCTGCGCGGCGAGCGGCGAAGTGCTCAGCAGCAGGAACGTGACGATTATAGAACGCATGCAAAATCCCCCCCAGGACGCAGCGCATTGGTGCGCGTGGCAGATTGATACCACCACGGCGCCCCGGTTCCAGACGAAAATCAGGCCGTGAGCGTTCAGCCGCCCCGGGCGACCGCCGAGTTGGCGGCGCTGAGCACCGCGCGCACGCTGGCGGTGGCGATGTCCTCGTCGATTCCGCAGCCCCAAATGGTGCTCCCGTCAGCGCTGCGGCATTCGAGATAGGCCGCCGCGCGCGCATCCGTCCCCGCGCCAAGCGCGTGCTCGGTATAGTCGACCACTTCGAGATCAACCCCAAAGGCTTCGCGCAGGGTTCCCATCACGCTCGAGATCAGCCCGTAGCCGCGGCCCGAGACCGATTGCTCGGCACCCTCCACCGCGATGGTGCCGACGAAGATCCGCGTGCCGTCAGCCGCGCGGCTTTCCTCGTAGCGGACCAGCTGGAAATGCTTGGGGTGGATCTTGACGTGATAGGCGCGGCGGAAGGCGTCCCAGATGTCGGCGGCGTTCAATTCGCGGCCGAGTTCGTCGGCCATATGCTGAACGTGGCGGGAGAAATCGGCCTGCATCTTCTTGGGGAGCTTCAGCCCCTGATCCTTCTCCAGCACCCAGGCAAAGCCGCCCTTGCCGGACTGCGAATTGACCCGGATCACCGCTTCGTAGCTGCGCCCGAGATCGGCCGGATCGATCGGCAGATAGGGCACGCGCCACGCCTCGTCGTTCTGCGTCTCGCGCGCTTCGAAACCCTTCTTGATTGCGTCCTGGTGGCTGCCGCTGAACGCGGTGTAGACAAGCTCCCCGCCATAGGGGTGGCGCTGGTGGACGGGCAGATCGTTGCAATAGGTGACGGTCTCGATCACTCGGTCGATGTCCGAAAAGTCGAGCTGCGGATCGACGCCTTGGGTGTAGAGGTTGAGCGCCATCGTCACCAGACAGCAATTGCCGGTGCGTTCGCCATTGCCGAACAGGCAGCCTTCCACCCGGTCAGCCCCCGCCATCAACCCGAGCTCGGCCGCCGCGACCCCGGTGCCGCGGTCGTTGTGGGTGTGCAGGCTCAGGATCGCCGATTTCCTGTTCGGCAGGTGGCGGCCGAAATACTCGATCTGGTCGGCGTAGATATTGGGCGTCGCCGCCTCGACCGTGGCGGGGAGGTTTAGGATGATCGGGTGTTCAGGGGTGGGCTGGAGTACTTCCATCACCGCGGCGCAGACCTCGATGCTGAAATCGAGTTCGGCGGTCGAGAAGGTTTCGGGCGAATACTGGAAGTGCCAGTCGGTGCCGGGATAGCGCGCCGCCTCGTCGCGCATTACCTTGGCGCCTGCGACGGCGATGGCCTTCACCTCATCCTTCGACATGCGGAACACGATGTCGCGCCATGCGGGGCTCACCGCGTTGTAGAGATGGACGATCGCCGCCCGCGCCCCTTCGAGGCTGGCGAAGCTGGTGCGGATCAGGTCTTCGCGGCTCTGGGTGAGCACCTGGACGATCACATCATCCGGGACCGCGTCCGATTTCACGAGGCCGGAGATGAAATCGAACTCGGTCGCGCCTGCGCTGGGGAAGCCGACCTCGATTTCCTTGAGGCCGACCTCGACCAGCAGGTCGAAAAAGCGGCGCTTCTTCACCGCGTCCATGGGATCGATGATCGACTGGTTGCCGTCACGCAGGTCGGTCGAGAGCCAGCGCGGGGCGCGCTCGATCAGGCGCGAGGGCCATTGGCGGTCGGGCAGATCGATCTGGCCGAAAGGGCGATACTTGGCGGAAGGATGCTTGAGCATGGGCATGGGAAAAGGCTCGTCGCGAGAAGGTCGGGGAAGCTGCGGCAGGTTACCCTTGGGAGCGGTGCCGCGCTGTCCGTGACGCGCGGCTACCTACGCCCAAGGGCGCATAAGTCGAAGCAGCAGCGCAAGTCCGTGTCCCGTCATGGGCCGCGTCATTGCCGATTATTGCGCAGCGCGCAAGCCGGGAATGGCTCGATTGCCGCGCCGCGCCTATCCGCAGCGCGCGTCGCGGATGATATTCTGCGCATCGAGCATGATCGAGAGGCGCGGATTGGTCGGGTCGGGGTTGACGTTGGCGGTGCTGCCGAAGGCGACGAAGCGCAGGTTGTCGGTGCGGCCGAGCATTTTCGCGATGTCGGCGCGCGTGGCCTGATCGGCGAGCTTGCCGATGAACGGGCCCATCAGCGGCGCGCCGCAGGTCTTGGCGGCCGGATCGGTCAGGGTGCCGGGGGCATAGGGGCCGGGCGCCGCGCCGGGCATGGGTTCGGCGACGGTCGGCGCGACGGTGCCCTGCGCAACCGGGATGCCGCCCGGACCCGGCGTCGCTTCACCCTTGCCGATGCGAGCGGCAAAGCTGTCGGCGTCGTTGCCGGTCTGCTCGGGTTCGCTCCCGCAAGCGGTGAGCATGAGTGCAAGAGCAGGAAGAGCGAAGGCGAAAGCGCGCGCAGGTGTCATGGCTGCCGGATCCCTGTTATCGAAGCGTGCCCGCCCAAACGCCCCTTGCGTTACCGGTTTATGACATTTTTGTTTACCCTACCACTTTGTTGTTTGAGGGCGCGCCTCAATAGTGCCGCTGGCGGATGCGATCGGGTGTCAGCTGGTCGACGCGCGTCACCCCCATCAGCCGCATGCCCCGCTCGATCTCGTCCTTGAGGATGCCGAGCGCGCGCTCGACCCCGGCCTGGCCTGCCGCGGCAAGGGCATAGAGATAGAGCCGCCCGCCCGAGGCGGCGGTCGCCCCGCTGCACAGGGCCTTGAGCACATGGGTGCCGCGCCGCACGCCGCCATCGCAGATGATCTCGATCTTGCCGCCGACCGCCTCGACGATCTCGGGCAACTGGTCGAAGGGCGCGCGGGCCCCGTCCAATTGCCGGCCGCCGTGGTTCGATATCATGATCGCATCCGCGCCGATTTCTACGGCGCGCCGCGCATCGCCCGCGCTCATCACGCCCTTCAGCACGAAGGTGCCACCCCAGTCCTGCCGGATCCGCGCGGCGGTGTCCCAGTCCATCGCGGTGTCGAGCATGGTGTTGAAATATTCGGCAATGCTCACCGCCTTGCCCGAGCCTTCGGTGACGTGGGTGTCGAGGTTGGGGAGGCGGAATTTCTCGCGCAGCACGTAGTCGAGCGTCCACTTCGGGCGCGTCGCATAGCTCCAGAGGCTCGCCGGCGTGAAGCGCGGGGGGGTGGTGAAGCCGCTGCGCAGGCACCGCTCGCGTTTCCCTGAGACGATGGTGTCGACCGTCAGCGCCAGAGCATCGAACTTCGCCGCCTTGCAGCGTTCGATCATGTGGGTGTTGAGGCCCTTGTCCTTGTGAACATAGAGCTGGAACAGCTTGGGCCCGCTGGTGAGCGCGGCGATTTCCTCGATGCTGCGGGTCGCCAGGCTCGAGATGCCGAACCACAGTCCGAATTTCTCTGCGGCTCGCGCCACCGCCCGCTCGCCTTCCCAGTGGAAGGCGCGCTGCACCGCGGTGGGCGACAGGATCAGGGGCAGGGCGGAACGGCGGCCGAGGAGGGTGCAGGATGTGTCGATCGTTTCGACCCCGGCAAGCACGTCGGGCACCAGATCGACCCCGGCAAAGGCGGCGGTGTTGCGCGCCTTGGTCAGCTCGTCATCGGCCGCGCCGTCGATATAGTCGAACACCGGGAAGGGCAGCCGCGCCCTGGCCAATTTGCGGAAATCGTCTATGTTGTGACAATCGGTGAGGCGCATGACGGAGCGCAGCTTTGAAGCAGGCGCTTCGTCAAGTCGACGGCTTTTTGTGCGAGGCCTGTCACCTTTCAGGGTGAGCGCGCGAAAGACGCAGCGACGGGTCGTGCGGCATTGCTGCCCGCGGCCACCGCAAAAGGATGGAACCGATGAAATCTGCCCGCCTGCTTCTCGCCCTTGCTGCGCTCGCCGTCCCGCTCGGCCTCGCCGCACCCGCTCCCGCGCTCGCCGATGGCGGGATCTATGCCGCTGCGGGCAAGATCGCGGTCGGCGGCTATGATACGGTCAGCTACTTTCGTGGGCAGGGAAAGCCGGTCAAGGGTGATGCCCGGTTTAAGGTGAGCTGGAAGGGCACCGAATGGCGCTTCGCCAATGCCGAGAACGCTGCGGCCTTCAAGGCCAATCCGGCCGCTTTCGCGCCGCAATATGGCGGGCATTGTGCTTGGGCGATCGCGCAGGGCTATCTCGCGCCGGGCGATCCGACCGCTTACGATATCATCGGCGGGAAGCTCTATTTGAACTACGATCAGGGCATCCGCGCCAAGTGGCGCAAGGACATCTCGGGCTTCATCGCCAAGGGCGGGCCCAACTGGGCCAAGATCCCGGCAGGCAAGACTTACGGCGGATCGAGCTGGTTTGGCCTCTAACCTGCTCAACGATGGGTGACTGGCGGGCTCTCCCCCCTTTGCGGCCCGCCAGTCGCCTTGAATTTACTGCTTTTCGAACGCGACGCTGATGTCGAGTTCGACCTCGTCGCTGACGAAGGGGATAAAGGCATCCACCCCGAAGTCAGAGCGCTTGATGGAGGTTTCAGCCTCGAAGCCGATCGTGGCCTTCTTGTTGAACGGATTGTTGCCCGCGCCGGTGAATTCGGCCTCGAAGGTGACGGGCTTGGTGACGCCGTTCAGCGTCAGGTCGCCGGTGATCATCGCCTTCATGCCGTCCGCCTTGATCGAGGTGGAGACGAAGCGGGCGGGGGCGGGGGCGGGGCCGAAGAAATCGGGCTTGCCGCCGTCCTTTCCGGCGCGCAGCAGATGCTCGGTCAGCGCCTTGCTGGCGGTCGTGACATTAGCGACCGGGATCGTCACCTCGACCTTGGCGGCATTGGGGTTGGCCGGATCGATCACCAGCGTGCCCGCGACATCGCCGAAGATGCCGTAATAGTCGTTGAAGCCGAAGTGGTTGACTTCCCAGCCGATCAGCGAGTGGTTGGGGTCGGCGGCATAGGTTCCGGCAGAGACCCGCGTCGGGTCCTTGGCGCCCGGCACCTGCGGTGCGCTCTGCGCGGTCAGCGCGGGGGTGAAGGCGGTCATGCCTGCCGCAAAGGCGAGCGCGGCGGCGGCGGCAAGGGTGGTGCGGTTCATCTGGTGTGGTCTCCTCTATGTCTGAAAGATCAATACCCGGCGCCCCGCGATGGTTCCACCGCTTGCCGCAGCCGCGATGTGCGTCGGGATTTCGCCATGCGGGCGCATCGTCTCGCCCGCGCTCGGCCGCGCTATGGCAAGGCGGCGCGTTCTTCCGGAGAAACGCGGCGCGGAACTGCGATGGGCGCGTGGGTTGCGGCGTCGAACAAGGGGTTGCACCTCCGCTGGCCGCTCAGAATTTCCTTCAATAGTCGCGGGGTGGTCCGCAGGATCAACCCGAGCAGCGAGGTTTTCGGCATCCCGCTCGCATCGCCGGTGGCGCTTTTCGTGAAAAGATGCCGCTCCCCAGCACGCAGGCTGCCGAGCGCTTCGGGGTTGCGGATTGCGGGGATGCAGATGTCGAGAAACGGCACCCGGTTGTTCGCGAAGCTGTTGAACAGCGGCGTCTGGCAGCACGAGGCGAACCAGCGCAGCACGGGCTTGTCGGTCATGTGCAGGCTCGCCATCCGCTCCCTGCCCTGCACGATCTCGAGCCGCGATCCGCGAAAGTTGAACAGCGCGAGGCCGCCGAGCGGGCCCGCCATCCGGTCGGCCTTGCCGCACAGGCGCACGAAATCCCGGCAATCGGAGCAGTGACAGACGACGCATTCGCCGTCGACGGGCGCGGGAAGGGCAATCCTGACCGCCACAGCGCCGCAATCGCAGGCGAAATGCAGATCGTCGGTCACGCTCCGATCAGCAGCGTCAGTTCTTGGCCTTGTCGACGAGCTTGTTCGCCGCGATCCAGGGCATCATGGCACGCAGCTTTTCGCCGGTTTGCTCGATCGGGTGGGCAGCGGCCTGCTTGCGCGCGGCCTTGAGTTCGGGCTGGCCGGCACGGTTGTCGAGCACGAAGTTCTTCACGAAGCGGCCCGACTGGATGTCGGCGAGAACGCGCTTCATTTCGGCCTTGGTCTCGTCCGTGATGATGCGCGGGCCGGTGGTGATGTCTCCATATTCGGCGGTGTTCGAGATCGAGTAGCGCATGTTGGCGATGCCGCCTTCATAGAGCAGGTCGACGATCAGCTTGGTTTCGTGGAGGCACTCGAAATAGGCCATTTCGGGGGCGTAACCGGCCTCGACCAGCGTCTCGAACCCGGCCTGGATGAGGTGGGTGATCCCGCCGCACAGCACAGCCTGCTCGCCGAACAGATCGGTCTCGCATTCCTCGCGGAAGTTGGTCTCGATGATGCCTGAACGCCCGCCGCCGACGGCAGAGGCGTAGGCGAGGGCGACCTCATGGGCGCTGCCGGTGGCATCCTGATGGATGGCGATCAGGCAGGGCACGCCGCCGCCCTTCACATATTCGCTGCGCACGGTGTGGCCCGGGCCTTTGGGCGCGATCATGATGACGTCGATGTCGGCGGGGGGCTCGATCAGGCCGAAGTGGACGTTGAGGCCGTGCGCGAAGGCCAGCGCGGAGCCGGGCTTCATGTGGCCCTTGATATCATTCTCCCAGATCGCCGCTTGATGCTCATCGGGCGCAAGGATCATGATGAGATCGGCCCATTGCGCCGCGGCGGTGTTGGAGAGCACCTTGAAACCGGCGGCCTCGACCTTCTTCGCGGTCGCCGACCCTTCGCGCAGGGCGATGGCGACTTCGGCCACGCCGGAATCGCGCAGGTTCTGTGCATGGGCGTGGCCCTGCGAGCCGTAGCCGACGATGGCGACCTTCTTGGGCTTGATCAGATTGAGATCCGCATCGGCGTCGTAGTAAACCTTCATTTCTTTGTTCCTGCTTTGCTGGTTTCACCGCCCCGGGCTTGACCCGGGGTCCCGCTCACTTGCTGACTGTCAGAAGGAAGCGGGGTCCCGGGTCA
>NZ_JAMNXL010000264.1 GCF_023653175.1 Erythrobacter sp.
AAGAGTGGGGCTTCAGCGGCTTTACCGTGTCGGATGCCAACTCGGCGCACGACCTTGCCAAACACAATTTCGCGCGGGATCGGGCTGACGCTGCAGTGCGCGCGCTTAATGCCGGGCTCGATATGGAGATGGCGCTCGAAGCGCATGACTCGGTGTTCAACACTCTGCCGCAGGCACTGGCCGATGGACGGATTGATGCCGCGCGGCTCGACGATGCCGTGCGCCGGGTGCTGACAATCAAGGCACGACTGGGTTTGTTTGATGCGCCCTTTGCAAAGCCCGGCGCGGCGATGCAGGTCCTTGATTACCCTGCACACCGCGAAGCGGCTAGGCATGCCGCTGAGCGCAGCTTTGTCCTGCTTCGCAATCAGGATGGAGTCCTCCCGCTTGACCCCCAAGCCTTGCGGAAGATTGCGGTCATCGGCCCGCTCGCAGATTCTGCTCGCGACACCATCGGCCCCTGGGTGTTCGATCATGACAATGCCGAAACAGTCACGGTGCTGACCGGCATCCGCGATCGCCTCCAAGGGGCAACCGAAGTTGTACATGTAACGGGCGTCTCGATCGAGCAGCGGCTCAATCCTTCGTTCTTCGACGATATTCCGGGCTTTGATATCGCGCCGCTCGTTAGCGTCGATGACGATGTGGGGATTGCCGAAGCCGTGGCAGCCGCGCGAGATAGCGAAGTAGCGTTGCTCGTGCTGGGCGAGGCACAAAACATGATCGGTGAAGCAGCTTCACGCTCTTCGCTCGATTTGCCGGGGCGTCAGCAGGAACTGCTCGAAGCAGTGATCGCCACAGGTACACCGACCGTGCTTCTGATCATGGCGGCGCGTCCACTTGACCTGAAGGGTGCGCAGCCCGATGCCATCCTTCAGATATGGTATCCCGGCACCCAAGGCGGCAAGGCCGTTGCCAATGCCGTTTTCGGCGACGCCGTGCCAGGCGGGAAGCTTCCCTTTACCTGGGTGCGCAGCATCGGGCAGGTGCCGCTTCACTATGCGCGGATGGTAACTCACAAGCCCAAGGAGCGCGAAATGCGCTACTGGAACGAAGATGGCACGCCGCTCTACCCGTTCGGCTTCGGGCTCAGTTACACAACCTTCGCCTATTCTGACCTCGTGATCGGAGCAGAGACTATCGGATCTGACGATGATCTGCCGATTGCAGTGACACTGACCAACACCGGTCCCGTGACGGGAGACGAAGTCGTCCAGCTTTACATTCACCAACGTCACGGCAGCGCGGCGCGCCCGGTGCGTGAGCTCAAAGGCTTCGAACGTGTGACTCTCGCGCCTGGGGAAAGCCGAATTGTGCAGTTCACCCTCGGCGCCGGTCAGCGACGTTACTGGTCGTCCGCTGCTCGCGGATGGGTCGCGGATGCAACCACCTTTGATGTGTACATTGGTGGTGATTCCACGACCAACCTTGCCGGCACGTTCACGGTCACGCCTGCACCCTAATCATTCGGGAGAACATTCGTGCAGCCCATCGCCACTTCGGGCCCTGCTGGTCCACTGAAGCCAGTCGGGCTGGGCTTCATGCTCGCCTATCTCCTGACTGTGTTCGCAATCTACCTCGCATTGTTTGCGCCCCTGCTCGCTTCGATCGCGGTTAAACTGGGGCAGCTGTCAGGCACGGCTGATCGCGCCGTTGATCTGGGGACAGTGCTCGCTCCGGGAGCCCTTGCAGCGCTTGTTTCTGCGCCGATCTTCGGCGCACTGTCCGACCGTACGCGCAGCCGCTTCGGAAAGCGAAAGCTCTGGATCGTGGTTGGCTGCGCAATCCTGTTCGGTGGCCTCCTATTGATGGCTCAGGCCGGATCGCTGTTCATGCTCGGCGCGGGATGGTTTCTGGTCCAGATCGGCGCGAACGCGGCAATGGCAGCCAACAACGCTCTGCTTCCGGAGTTCGTGCCCGAGGAACAGCGCGGCAAAGTGTCTGCGCTCCTCGGCATTGCACTCAGCCTTGCACTTTTCCTCGGAGCCTACGTTACCCAATACACTGCCCACAACAATCTGCTGATGTTCCTCGCACCCTGGGTGATCGTACCTGTCGCGGTGATCTGGCTGTTCGGCACGTTCAGCGATAGTCCCGCCGCCGACCTCCCGCCATTCCGCGCGGTCGATGTGGTCCGCACGTTTTGGGTCAACCCGCGAGAGCATCCCGACTTCGGCTGGGCATTCCTCAGCCGCCTTCTGGTCTTCATGGGTGTGGCCTACTTCCTCAGCTACCAGTTCATCTTCGCCAATGACGCGCTTGGATTGGGCGAGGCAGCTGCATTGGAAATTCTGGCTCAGGCGCAGCTGATCACCACCGTCGTGACGATCGTCTGCACTCTTGCAAGTGGCTGGCTGTCCGATCGGATCGGACGGCGCAAGCCGGTCGTGCTGGCCGCCGGACTTCTGGTTGCTGCTGGTTTAGTGGTCATTGCAACCGCGACGACACCCGGGCAATTCCTGATCGGAGCGGCAGTATACGGCGTGGGGCAGGGGGTCTATTTCGCTGTCGACATGGCGCTGGTTGCAGCAGTGCTGCCCAATCCTGATGACACCGCTAAAGATCTGGGCGTGTTCAATATCGCGAGCACCTTGCCCCAAAGCCTCGCGCCGATGATCGCGCCGCTGTTCCTCGTGATCGGATCGCCCTCCGGACAGAATCTGCCTGCGGTCTTCCTGGCCGGGGCAGCTTTTGCGGTGGTTGGTGCGTTCGTGGTTCTGCCGATCCGAAAGACCCGCTAAGCCGGATATCCCTCGCGTCTGGGATGATAATTGAGGCGGTCGTCGCTCTCACCGACATGGCAAAAGAAAGGGGCCGCACCTCCCGGTGCGGCCCCATTTTTGTAAGCCAATCTCGTTGGCAATCGGTTCAGAACTTGAACCCCATGCGCAGATACCATTCCGTGGGCCGGCTGAACTGGCCGATGATCGCCCCAAAGGCTGGAATGGCAGTCCCGGACGCGACGTAGCGTTCGTCGGTCAGGTTGGTGCCGCCCAGCGTGACGGTGTACCGCTCTTCGGGGTCACGGTAGGCGATACTGGCGTTGAGGAGCGAGACCGCCGGACGATTGAGCACGAAGGTTCGCTCGACATTGTTCGTCTGCTCCGAGATGAAGGTGTAATCACCCAGCAGCGTGATCGACCCGCCATTGCCCAGATCGAACTCATATCGAGGGCTGAAGTTGATCTTCCATTCGGGCGTCTTGGGAAGCGTGCTGCCTACGATTGCCCCGGCCTGCAAGGCATTCGGGCCGCTGGTGACGGCCACAGCGGGATCGAGCGAGGTATAGACCGCATCGGTATACCCAAGCGCGAAGTTCAGCGTCAGGCCATCGACCGGCTCTGCCACAACTTCAAGTTCCGCACCCTGGATCCGGCCATCGCCGACGTTGGCGATGGTCGGCGATCCGCCTTCCTGGAAGTTGAGCTGGATGCCGTTATAGTCGGTGTAGAACAGCGCCGCGTTGA
>NZ_JAMNXL010000265.1 GCF_023653175.1 Erythrobacter sp.
CCCGGCGGGATCATTCCAGCATCAACAAAGGGCGCAAGGAATGCGGCGAACCAGGCGACGCTGCGCTTCATGTGGCGCTCGGCCAGCCACTCGGTGCGCCAACTGTGCTGGCTGCCCTCGATCAGCGGAATCTTGATGTAGGCCGGTTGGCGCGCGCAGGTCAGCACATGTTCGCGCAGCACTGCTTCGAACAATTCCCAGCTGGGCGTAAAGTCGCGCAAGCCGGGCGTGTCGACCTGGCTGTGCAGGCTGTCAAACACGTGATCGACCGCTGCCTTCCACAATTCATCCTTGCCGGTGAAGAAGTAGAAGATGTTGGATTTGGTCACGCCCGATGCCTCGGCAATGTCGGCGAGCGAGGTGCCCAGAAACCCGCGTTCGGCAAACAACGCCGCCGCTGCCTCCAGCACCAGTTGCCGAGTATGAGCGGCGGTGCGACGGGTTCTGGGCGGGCCAAGACGGCCTGTGGACGGAAGCAGAGGTTTCGATCTTGTCATCTTGACAAAAACTTGCGTCAGGCTGGCACCAAGAGCAAGCCCGCCATAGCCGATTAGGCTAACCCTTTGGCGTGGGCCTGAATGCGGCGATTGCGCTCTCAAAGGCATATAAAGGCCCGGCTGCGGCGTGCCGGAACGCTCGAACCGATCAGCATCGGCAGTTAGAGCGGAAGGGAAAATTCGCGGACGTGGCGTACATCTTGCCCAGTGCTCTCTCGCCAAAGTTTCGATTGGTATGCGCCGTGCGGCCGATGGCGACCGCCGGGTAATCGAGCCGCGCGCAGCGTCAGTTGGTGTGGTTCATCGGCCGACGCCGAAGTCAGGGAGCGAACAGCATGTGCACCCAGACCGGTCGAAACAGCGGCTGGCCATCGGCGGCGATTGGCGTGACGCTGTCGACTGCGGGCGCACCATGCTGGGGCGAGGCGGTGGGGCCGGTCGGGTTCGGGTTGGGCGGGGCGCTGGTCACCAGCTGGCGCGAGCCATCGAACGGCGGGCTGCGGCCATCGACCGACACCTGCCCACCAAAAGCGCCCAAGCCGATTCCCACCCAGTTACCTGAACTCACCGCGATCGGCGCGAGCGGATCGGCGGTGTGGGTAAAGCCGAACTGGTCGCCCGCCGGGGTGATGTTGGGCCGCGCGGTCCATAAGGCGGCCTGTCCTGCGGCAGGACCGGGATCATTGGGGCCGGAGAACATGCCGATGCGCAGCAGCCGGACCTCCTTGCCGAGGAAACCAGCCAGCCCTGCCCCTTGCGAGTGTCCGGCGATAGCGATCCGGCTCCAGTCGGGCTGGCCGCTCACCAGATATTGGCCCCAGCCCTCGCTGGGAAAGCTGCGGTCAAGGAAGGCGATAAGTTCGATCAATCGGCCAATGATCGAATTGACCCGGTTGACGCTGACCAGCGGGCTGGTGTCCTGCCCGGTGAGGATTTCATTGCGCACCTCGCCCGAGCAATCCGGACGCGAGGAATTGCCGCAGACCGAGGCGATGGCGTCCTCGTTGGGGTAGGCCAGCCCGATCGCATGATAGCCTTCCTGCGCGCCGGTGCGGGCAATCAACCGATAGATGCGCGGCGGTGCGTCGGTGCCGGGCAGCATCACGAACAGGCGGTTGCGGCGGTTGGTGCCGGGGACAAAGATCTGGTGGTTCGCAAGGCCGGTCACCAGACCGCTCGCCACAGTCCGGGGATCGACCTCCCGTTCGGTCACGGCGACGGGAGAGGGTGTAGGCGTAGGGCTTGGCGAAGGGCTGGGGGTTGGGGTCATTGTCACCGGCGGTGGGGCCGTTACCGGTGAATCGCCGCCGCAAGCAGCAAGGCAAGCTGCTGTGCCAGCCAACAGGATGCTTCGGAAAATCATCATGAAAATGACCTTTTGTTGATTTTGAAAATGCCCTCCCCTCCCAACGCCGCAGACCCGGCAATCCTTCGTAGGAAGGGAGAGATTCGCTAATCGGAAGGCCCGTAGACAGGCTCGCTCGGCAAAGGCGGTGCCGGTTGCAACTGGCCCGTAAGCGCCTGAAGCAGCGCGATCTCGCGCAGCAAGGCGAACCGGGTCGCGACCGCTTCGATCCGCACTGATTCAAGCTCAAGCCGGTCCTCGACCAGATCGGGAAGGGTGCGCAGCCCTTCGGCGAACTCGCTTTCGGCGGCAGTGAACTGTTCGGCTTGCCGGGCCACCACCTGTTCGCGCTGTGCCAGTTGGCCCCGAAGCGAGACGATCCTGCGGGCCGCGACCTCTACCTCCTCGGCAATCTCAAGGCGCAGCCGCTGTAGCTCGCTGCTGCGCGCCAGCACATCGGCGGCGCTGCGCTGTTGATCGGCCTGGAGCCGACCGCTTGTGACCAGCGGGATGGTCACGTCGATCCCTACCCGCTCACGCAGGCCAAACTCGCCGCCCGGGGTATTATCACGGGCATAGGAGGCGATCCCCACCACCTCGATCACTGGCAGCCGGTTGCGGCGTGCGCGCTGCGCCTGCGCCTCCTCGGCCGCAAGTTGCTGGGTCGCAGCGCCGATCCGGGGGTTGGCGGTGAGCGCGGCGTCCACCGCCTCGACGATGCCCGTGTCAGGCGTGGCACCAAGCTGTGCGAGGGCCCCGGAGCAGAGCGGCGCGAGGGTGCCGATCTGGCGCGACAATGCAGCGGACAGGCGATCCCGTTCGAAGGCCAATTCCAGCCGATCCGCCGCTGCATCGGCCAGTCGCGCTTCGATTTCGGCCAGTTCGGAGCGGGTCGCCCCGCCTAGCGCGAGTGCCTCGGCCACGCCCGAGCGTTCGCGGGCGAAATAGGCTTCACGCTCGGCGGTCACTTCCATCCTTGCGGCAATCTCGGCCATCCCGATCAGCGCCAGCATGGTATCGAGCGCAGCTTCGGTGCGCGCATTGGCGACATCGAACCCGCGCGCTGCCAGCGCCGCCCGGGCGCTGCGTTTTTCCAACCCGCCGATCCCGAAGTCGAACACCCGCTGCGACAGCCGCAAGCCGGCCGAGTTCTCCAGTCCGGCCCCGGTGAGGTTGTTGTCCCCGGCTTGAGTCCGCAAGAATGTGGAGAGCTGCGGGCGCTCGCTGGACCTTACGGCGCGTAGTTCGGCCTCAGCGCGCGATTGCTGGGCTGATGCGAGCCCGATTTCCGGGCTGCGTGCCAGCGCCAGCGCAATCGCACTGTCAAACGTCAGGCAGGTGCTTTCCTCGCCGGACGGCTCGGCTTGGGCCGGGGGCGGGGAAGCATTGGCGAGGAGCAGGGTTACGCCCGCGACCCACGAAAAGGCGGCGCGCATCAGCCAGTCCTCAGCCCGCGGAACATCGATTCGACAATCGGGGTGAAGAGGTAATCGAGCAGCGTGCGACTGCGGCCGGAAAAGATGAAGGCATCCACCGGCATGCCGGGGATCGCTTCAACCCCGGCGGCCTTGGCGCCTTCGCCCATGGTGAGCGCGATCC
>NZ_JAMNXL010000111.1 GCF_023653175.1 Erythrobacter sp.
CGAGCGCGCCGAGGCTCATCAGATTGCCTGAAACACCCCCTTCGACCATCCCGATTGCCGCCAGCAGCATCGACAGCGGGATCACCAGCGCCGTTATGATGGCTGCACGGAAATTGCCGAGCAGCAGGAACAGGACGACAATAACAAGGAGCGCGCCCTCGGTCAGGTTCTTGGCCACCGTGCTGATCGTCGCATCAACCAGCACCGAACGATCAAGCACCGGCGTCACGACAATACCGGGCGGGAGGGCAGCGCCGATCTCTTCGAGCTTTTCGGCGGATTCGGCCGCCACCGTGCGGCTGTTGCCACCTGCAAGCATCAGAGCGGTGCCAACCACAGCGCCATGACCATCGACGCTGGCTGCACCTGTGCGGACCTCGCGGCCCGACGAAATGGTCGCCACATCAATGACCCGCACCGGCGCCCCACCACGCTGCGCGATCACGATATCGGCAATTTCAGACCCGCGTGACACCCGGGCATCGGCGCGAACCACCAGCCCTTCTCCGCTGCGCTCGACCACGCCCGCACCGCTCGACACATTGCCGCGTTCGAGCGCGTCGACGAGATCGGTCATCGAAAGACCGGCGGCGGCGAGCCGCACCGGATCGGGCGCGACTTCATATTGCTTCACGAAACCGCCGATGGCGTCGATACCCGCGACATTGGCGACCTGACGCATCTGTGGGCGTATGATCCAGTCCTGGACCGTGCGCAGATAGGTCAGCCGTTCTTCCGGCGTCGTCAGCCGCTGACCCTCGGGGGTCAGATAGCTGCCGTCAGTTTGCCAGCCCGGCTGCCCGGCCCGCGCACGCGGCGCGCCGCGCCCATCGGGTCGCGCAAAATCGACTGTCCACATCAGCACTTCGCCAAGGCCGGTCGACACCGGTCCGATTTGTGGGTCCACCCCGGGCGGCAGTGTGCTCGCAGCCTGAGTCAGGCGCTCACCCACTTGCTGGCGGGCAAAATAGAGGTCGGTATCATCGGTGAAGATCACTGTGACCTGCGCAAATCCGTTGCGCGAAATCGAGCGGGTCTCAACAAGGCCGGGCATGCCCGCCATGGCAGTTTCGATGGGATAACTGACCTGGCGTTCCATTTCCGTCGGCCCGAGCGAAGGCGCGACGGCGTTGATCTGCACCTGCCGGTTGGTGATGTCGGGCACCGCATCGACAGGCAGCTGCACAAGCTGGGTGGCACCATAAATCGCGGCAAACGCGGTCAGAAGCACCACCAGCACCCTTCGCTCGACGGCGAAGGCGAGGATTTTTTCAATCATGGTTCGTCCTCTCAATGATCATGCTCGGCCTCGGCCTTGCCGAGTTCCGCTTTGAGGACGAAGGCATTGACAGTCGCGACGCGTTCGCCGACGCGCAGACCCGCGATGATTGGCACCGCCGCATCACTGCCGGTGCCAACCGTTACTGGCCGCACGACAAATCCGCGCTGGGTGCGCACAAAGACAACACTGCGCCCATCAACCTCCTGGATTGCACTGCGCGGCACCACTGGCAGCCGCTGGCCATCGCTCCCGGGCGTCGTCACTCGCGCACTGACATTCTGGCCGACCCGAAGGTCACCATCGCGATTATCGATGGTGGCGATGGCTTTGGCCGCGCCAGTGGCCGGATCGACGGCGGGAGAGAGGAAGCGGATGCGGCCCGTGTGCGGGTGATCGCTTCCCTGAACAGAAAGCATCGTCGTCTGGCCGACCCGAACGCGCTGGATATCGCGCGCCGGGATCATCAATTCCGCCCAGACCGTGCGCGGATCGGCAACCTGAAACAGCTCGCGCTCGGGCGGAACATATTCACCCGGCGTTACGGTCACCGAGGTCACTTCGCCGGCGACCGGCGAGCGCAGCGTCATCAGCCGGGTGGTGCCTCCTCCTGTCCCCGCGCCGAGCGCGCGCAAGGCTTGCTCGGCCTGGCTCGCCTCAATTCGCGCCGCGTCATAGGCGGCCTGCGCTGCTTCATAATCTTGACGTGCCGTGACACGTTGGCGGAACAGACTTTCCTCTCGCGCAAGTACAGTGCGTGCGGCCTCGGCTGCGCGCCGTGCGCGTGCCGCTGACCCTTGCGCCTCAGCCACCTCGCGGCTGTCGATGACAGCCAGCGCATCGCCGACCGCGACCCGATCGCCAAGCTGGCGCAGTATCCGCACGACAACCCCCGATGTGCGCGCCGTAACATGACCGACCGACTGTGTCGGCGGGACGAGCACGCCCGCCGTCGTCACTTCGCCCCCGGCAAAGCCTTCTCCGACCGCCGCGACCACGATCCCGGCTGTGCGCAGCTGCGCTTCGGTGACCGTTATTACCCCTTCTGCGGGGGCAGCTTCGGCCTCTTCACCCTCACCGGCATGGTCCTCGCCACCTTCTTCTTGGCCATGTGCTTCTTCTTCGCTGTGAGCGGCCTCACCGCGCAGCACATAGCCAGCGCCGCCGCCAACGAGTGCGATGATCGCAGCCCCGCCAATCAGGGCCAGCATTTTCCGGTCAATCGTCATGATCAGTTCTCCTCGCGCGCATAGGCGCGATTAAGCGCGGCAATCGCGCGGGCCCGGTCGAGCCGGGCTTCGATGATAGAACGGCGCGCCGTCGTCAGCGCGCCCTGGACGTCGAGCAATTCAAGCAGCGAGAAGCGTCCGGCATTGTAGCCGATCTGCGCCAGCCTCACCGCCTCCTCGGCTTGGGCAAGGCCAGGCCCCTCAAGCGCGGCCAAGCGCGTCTCGGCAGCTTCGACGAGCATTTGTGCCTGCGCCCTGTCACGCCGCGCTTCGGCTCGCACCCGCTCGGCCTGATATTCAGCGGCGGTCTCGTCGGCTCGCGCCGCCTCAATACCGCCGCGATTGCGATCACGGATCGGAATTGGCAGCGATACGCCAGCAACAAACGCGGTATCGCGCCCGTCATTGAAACGCCGCAGCCCGCCGCTCACCGTCACATCGGGCGTTGCCGCAGTCCGGGCCAGCGCTACGCGCGCAGCCGCAACCTGACGCTCCGCCTCTGCGAGCCGTTCATCGATGCCGATAAAGGCAGGATCATCTGTGCGTTCTCGGAGCTGCGGCGCGCCGGTTACCGTCGTCAGCTCCGGGTCATCGGATCCGATCAGCACGGCCAGGTTGCGCCGCGCGGCGAGCATAAGACTGAATGTTTCGGCTTCGGCCGCGCGGGCTTCGGCAAGGGCCGCTTCAGCGCGCAATTGCCGAAGCGGTGGATCGCGGCCCTCTGCAACCAGAATGCGCGCTGTGTTGGCCAGCGATGCCGCCTGTCCGGCATTGTCGCGCGCCAGCACCGCCTGATCCGTCGCCGCCGCGAACTCGGCAAAAGCCAGTTCAACGTCCCGAACCAGATCAATGCGCTCGCGCAGCAGGGCCAAGGCCGCCACATCACGCTCGCTTGCCGCAACCGACCGCCTGGCGCTTCGCTGCCCTCCGATCTCGAGCTGTTGGCTAAGCGCCAGCGTGGTTTGTGTGCTGTCCAAGCCGCGGAAGGGACCGCTTCCGGCGAAATCCTCGACTTCGAGGCTGACCTGCGGATTGGGACCGACATCGGCTTGACGGGTGCGCGCTTCCGCTGCGTCGACACGCGCCTCAGCTGCCGCAAGGCGCGGTTGGCTTGAAATGGCACGCTCGAACGCAGTCTCGAGCGTGATGGGTTCAGCCAATGCCGCCGAGGCAGTGACCAGCGCCGCAGCCATAAGGGCGGCGCGCAAGGATATGGGCATGAAAGACTCCTGAACTTGACATGCGCTGAGCACGCGGACCCAAGGGCCCGCACGCTGCGGCGGTGCAAATTCAGGCGGAAGGTGGCTGAAGCGGCGGGGCTTGCGCCAAAGAGCTCAGAATGGCGCTGTCTTGTGGTCGCATCGCAACACGGACCAACGACAAGCTTTCGACCATGACCGGCGCGCCGGCATCAAGACCCACGCTGCAATGGTGATGAACCATGGCGTGGCAGGGAGCATTCTCGTCGTCGGGAGCATGGTCACGATGCGCTACATCGGCATGACCGCCTGCGTCGGCTGAGGCAATCACCGCACTGTAAGGCAAGGCATCATGGGCCATCGACGGCGATTCGACGCCGCCAAATGCCAGTCCAATCGCCAGCCAGAACAGAAGAAGCACGCGCGCCATCACTGCCGCACTACCCATAAAAGGTAAATCAGGCAATCTGATCGGCGTGCTGTCATGAAATAAGGTCCTGCTGGCGCAACGCTTCAGCCAGATCGGCAGGTATCGGCATTGGCGCAAACGCGCTCACATTAGATCGCCCGGTGTTACCCACCGGCAACCGGCCCGTCAGCGAGCCGAGCGGGGCCAAAATGATCCGGACCATTTGGCCTAGAACTTCGCTCCAATCGCGCCGTCGGATCGCGAACCGCAGCATCATGCCGTGACTGTTCAGATGCGGGCCGAGAAAGGGTTGAGAAACGATATGCACCCGCTCCAGATGGTGCCAGGCACGATCACCGTCGCCGGCTTCTACTGCTGACCGGTATGCCGCCATTTCATCCGCGATCACCCGCCGCGCAGCAAAGCTGTTGCCAAGCCCCCGGCAGCGCCGCTGCCGGTGCCAATAAAAGATTTGGGCGAAGGCCCAGATGAGGGGGGTCAGGGCTCCGGCCGAAACTTCGACCTCGTCGCTGTAGCGCGTTCCCCCGTTTGGATCCGGGGTGACGGTGATCCAATGATCCCACTTGGAAATGAGCGCACTGTGCCCGTTGTCACGCAGTCGTTTCGGCCATTCGGTGCCGTCAGCTTCGTGCAGGGACGTCACGATCCACTGTGTGCCGAACGGAATGATGCCAAAGAGGCGGAGCTTCACCTCGTAGCGCCCACCCGGTCGAAACCTGTCGAACGACGTGCTGGATACCGGCTCGAAGCGTACGAGGGGCCAAGCGATATGCTGCAGTAGGCCCGCCGTCTGCACCTCCGCCCAGACGGTGTCCGGCTTGAGCGCGATATGCGTCGAACGGGAAACCATCATGCCGCAACGCTCCGCAATTCACGCCGTGCCTGCTGGACAATTTGAATGCCGCCGCTGATCCCGAGTAGCGCCAGGATCGCAGCGACAATAAGATCGGGCCAAGCGGTGCCGGTGCCGAACACGCCGAGCGCGGCCGCCATTACGACGACATTGCCGATCGCGTCGTTGCGCGAGCATATCCAGACAGACCGCATGTTCGCATCACCAGAACGAAAGCGGTAGAGCATGATGGCGACACCGGTGTTGGCTGCCAGAGCGAGCGCACCGATAATCCCCATCAGTTCAGGTTTGGGTACAGCTCCGCCCAATGCCGCCAGAACCGCCGTGATCATAACCCAACCACCCAGACCGATGAGGGTGAGACCCTTGGCCAGCGCAGCCCGTGCCCGCCATGCCAGCGCCATCCCGGCGACCAGCAGGCTGATCGCATAATTGGCGGCATCGCCCAGAAAGTCGAGTGCGTCCGCCTGCAACGCACGGCTGTCAGCAGCGGCGCCTGCCGCCATTTCCACCACGAACATGCCGGCGTTCACGCCGAGCGCGATCCACAGCGCGCTGCGCCAGCGCGGCTCATTCAGTGTTACCGCCGTTCCGCAGGCAGCCTTGCAGCAATCGTCAGCCATATTCTTACCTTCTCGACAATCTTCGAGTCGGCACTCTATCTACACCCTGTAGCAACTACAGGGTCAAGCCAGAAGGAGTGGCAATGAAGATTGGCAAGCTCGCGAACGCCACGGCGACCAGGGTCGAGACGGTGCGCTATTATGAAAAGATCGGGCTGTTGCCGCCGCCCGCTCGGACAGGCGCCAATTATCGTGCCTACGGCCATGATCACTTGGCGCGCCTCTCGTTCATCCGCCGTGCGCGCGATCTCGGTTTCACGCTCGAAGCAGTGCGCGAACTGCTCACGCTGTCGGATGACAAGGCCCAATCCTGCGATGCAGTTGACGGGATTGCGCGCGTCCACCTCACCGAAATCAACCGCAAGATCGCCGATCTGAGCGCGCTGCGCGGCGAACTCGACCGGGTGATCGGATCCTGCCGTCACGGAACAGTCGCCGACTGCAAGATCATCGAGACCCTCGCCCCGCGGGCACTGCCAGCAGCGTGACCGAAAATCGTAGGTTCGGCACCGACGCTTCGGCGTAGCGTCTATGTATCCGCCAAGCGGCGTTGACGATGCAGCGACACCCAGCAATGGTCTTTCCAGCCCCACTAGCGCCACGGATCAAGCCCTAACCATGCCGACCCTGCAAACCGGACTCATCTATGCGCTCGCCGCGCTCGCAGAGATCGCCGGTTGCTTTTCGTTCTGGGCATGGTTGCGGCTCGGCAAATCTGCCTGGTGGGTTGCGCCGGGCATGGTGTCGCTCGCGATCTTTGCCTGGCTCCTCACGCTGGTCGATACACCCGCTGCGGGCCGTGCGTTCGCAGCCTATGGCGGCGTCTACATCGCGGCGTCGCTCATCTGGCTTTGGAGTGTTGAAGGCGCACGACCCGACCGCTGGGATATCATTGGCGCCGCGATTTGCCTCGCCGGAGCAGGACTGATTTTGATGGGTCCAGGACGATCAGCCTGATGGCAGCCAATGGGATGGCCACTCGAAAAGCTTTTCGTGATCATCGCGGAATACCAATGGGTTAAAGTCTTTAATGAGTAGCTCTAGCCAAGCCCCTGAGATATTAACCATTCGTGCGATCACGGCCTAAATGAAAGCGGGTGCCCGGTCAGTGACCGGACGCCCGCCCTCAAGTATTGGTCAGTTCGTTACGGGCAGCAGTCCATGGCCGCCTCGCAGCATGCCAACACGAGGTCGCAGCAGGACATGGCCAGCGATGCAACCTGATCCGGCGCAGCGGCAAATGCTGCTGAGCTGGAACCGAGCAGCACGGCTGCCGTGATGATGTACTTCTTCATGATGATATCTCCGTTGAAAGTGAATTGCGTCGATCAGCGGAGCATTCGGGGAGGCGGTGGCTCCGGCCCTCCGTTTGGCAGGGGCGGAAACTTTTCGAGAAGCGCCAGAAAAGTGAGTGACGACAGATCACGAGGCTCTAGTGACGAAATGCGCTCTGCCGGAAGCGTCTGGCACAAGGCCAGGCAATAGCTCTTACACTCCCCCCGCTCGTCGTCCATGCAATCGCCGCAATCGCCTGCGTCCGCGTTCATCTCTGCCATGGGAGCGCAACCGCTCGCTGCGTATGTAGCCTCTACGGGAAGCAGCGCGACCAGAAATGCCGCGAGATAGAGGAAGAGGCGCTGTCTCATGCGATGAACCTTACTGCTGAGTTCGTCTGGATCAAAGACATAGTTACACGGCGCTCCGGAGAGGTTCACGCCGCTTCAAGCATGGCGAGCCGCTTAGCGAAACCATCGGGCTCTCCTTCGTGCAGCTCGAGAAAGCGATTGGCCTCTTTGACAATCCGCGCCTCGACCACCGCTGCGCTGTCGATTTTCGACAGGGCATGGAGCCACTCCGTGACTTCGAGCCAGTCCCAAAGCGGGCTGTTCGAAGTGACGCGGGCAACGGGATTGGGAAATCCTGAGCCGCGTTCCGCCTTGGCATAGAGCGAGATCGCCTGCCGGGTGAGGCTCGAGCGCTCGGCGATGTCACTGAGGCTCACCAGATAATCAGGTTCGACCCGTTCGATCTTGGCACCCGTTTTCAGGACATCCTCATAAGCCGTTACGATAGCTTTAGAAAATGACACGGCTTCACGGGCGAACTCGACGATGATCACGCCCTTCTGAAACGATAGCGTCGCGTCGTCACAGCCGGCCTCGAAGAAGCGGTCTTCATAGCCGTCCATCTCGGGATCGAGGCCGGAGGCGACAATGGTGAACTCATGCGTCTTCATCTCACTCACTCCGCTTGCCCGTGCGAGCACCGCGCCACATCCCGTCGTATAGCCTTGGCATGGTTCTCCACACTACGCGGCGTGCTCCAAATCGAGACCATGCAACCGTCCCGGTCAGCCCAAGCGCAGTAGAGCCGCCCCCAGGCGTGGCCACTGATCGGAATGACCCGCCATCCCAGCGTTTCCGCATGGGCAACAGCCGCTTCAATCTCCTTGTTCGGATGGCGTGGTCTAGCCATTCCCGCAAACTGCCTATTATATATCTGTTGACATTTGTCAACGCTTATTGCTTTGCCGCTGCTGAGCTACGTTCATCTTGGCCAGATGGGAGCTGCCACTCATGGTCTTGGATCAGACCCTGTATCTCAATGGCCTATGCAGACAGGAGCGCGCGCAGTTTCGCGTCCCAGGCATCCAACGCGGTGCGCTTCTCATCGTCATACCTGTAGCGGTTGTAGATCCCGGCGACCCCTCCCCGTGTTCCGCTGATATGGTTGAGCACGCTTTCGGTCACCTCCACCGGGACCCTAAGCGACTGGAGATGGGTTGCCCCGGTTCGGCGGATATCATGCAGCCGCCAGTTCGGAACCTCGACTTGGTCGGGGTCTCCGCCTTCTTCGATCTGCTTCGCCTTAAGGTATGCGATCATATCCCTGTGGAGCGCCGCCCGTCCCTTGAAGAAGCCCGAGACGGGAGTGGTCCCGGTCGTAGTGAACACGAGGCCCTTCCGCTTCGGCCCCAGCAGCTGCAGCTCAGCGAGCGCTAGGCTCGTCAGCGGTATGACATGTTCCTGATCATTCTTCGCCCGATCGGCCGGCAAGGTCCATCGGCGCGCATTCAAGTCGATTTCGGACCAGTCCATCTCGGCGACTTCCTGACGTCGTTGCATCGTCAGGATCAGCATCCGCACAAACGGCCCCCACGGCCATCCGGAATTCTCGGTCGCCCTCCACAAGGCGACGATCTCCTCGTCACTCAGCACCCGGCGGCGCGACGGGACGGCCTTTGGCGCTTTCATCCCGGCCAGCGGCGAGACTTCGATATCCTGCCGGTCGGTCGCCCAGTTGAAGAACTTGCGCAGTAGCGAGTGGATCTCCTTCCGCCGCGCCGGGCGATCGGAATACTCGTCCAGCACCTTCACGATATCGGCGCGGGTGATCTCATGAACGGGTCGGTTGCCCCAGCGGGGAATAAACACGTTGTTGATTGTGCAATTCGCCGAGCCCCATGTCCCCCGCCAGTTCGGCTTGAGATAGAGCTCGACGAACCTCTCGCTGTAGGTCCGAAAGTTCAGCGTCTCCTTTTTGCGCTTGGCTTCGCGCTTGGCTTCGACCGGGTCGATCCCCTGATAGACCTGAACCAGCAGCCGCTCGGCTTCCTTGCGCGCCGTGGCAGGTGTCCATGGACTACCGACCGGCCCGATTGTCTTGCGGCGGGCAGGCCCGCCGTCGACCCGATACTGGAACACAAAGGACTGTGCTCCTTTTGGCGTAATGCGAAGTCCGAAGCCCTTCAGCCGGGGGTCCCACACGTAAATGTCGCGGTGCGGGTCCGGTGTGACCGACTGGATGGTTCGCAGTGTGATTGACTGATTCGGCATGATCTAGCGCTCGTCCACGTAATCGCCACGTAATCAGATGTCGGGATTACGATGGCGTAGCGAAGGGTAATCCACGGCGGATTTATTCCAACCGTTTCAAGCCTTTGAGCGTAGTTTGGCGTAGTATTGGAAAGGAACGAAAAGGGTCCAAAGCCCCGCTCTTAATCAGCGGGTCCTAGGTTCGAGCCCTAGTGCGTCCACCATTGCCACTCTTTCCGCAAAGCTTTCAGAGGGTTTGATGCCGGCTACGGGCAGACCCGTAGGACCGTACCTACCTTCCGGAAACCTCGGGTAAACCACCTCGCATGAGGAGCGATTTAACCCGGACGCTGTAGGCCGCGCGTGTGGCCCGGCTTCTCGGCATCTTTTGCGCTATGCTCCTTGCGCTCCTCGTCGTCGGAGTGGCGCCCGCGCATGCGCAGAGCTGGCCAGCGCGCGAACCTTCGGGCGCGGTCCGGGCGGAGCTGGCGGGCTGGCATGCCGCCCCTGCGGAACGCGGAACCGCGCGTAGCCCCACTAAGCCCGAAGTCGTCGCCGCCGTCCGCAAGGCCTCGCAAGCCACCGGCGTCGATTTCGCCTTTCTGCTCGCCCAGGCGCACCTCGAATCCGGCATGAACCCTGATGCCCGGGCACGATCCTCCAGCGCGCGCGGGCTCTACCAGTTCATCGACAGCACCTGGCTTGCGAGCTTTGAACGCAATGGCGCGCGCTACGGCCTCGCTGCCCGCCCCTCGCGCGCGGAGCTTCTGGCGCTGCGCAGCGACCCGGCTGTCGCCGCGGTGCTCGCCGCCGCCGACGCGCTCGATAATGCCGAGGTGCTGGAACGCGCGCTGGAACGCACCCCGACCGCGACCGAACTCTATCTTGCGCACTTCCTCGGCTCGGGCGGCGCGGCACGTTTCCTCACGGTCTGGCAGCGTGCGCCGCAGACCAGCGCGGCAGAGCTATTCCCCCGCCAGGCGCGGGCCAACCGCGCGATCTTCTATGCCGGCAACACCGAGGCGCGCTCGCTCGACGACGTCCTTCGCACGCTTGAAGCCAAGGTGAAGGGCGGATTTGCGGCAACGGCGGAACTTCACGCGGCCGTGCCCGCTAACATCGAAGAAATTGGTGATCTTCCGTCTTGTTTTGAGGAGGTTGAAGACCCTTCTTCAGGTTTCTTGCGAATAAGAGCAGGAGACGCGCCGCGCCGGACGGATGCTTCGGGAACAGCGCCGCGCGGAGGGGAAGGATTGGCCGCGGGCGTCAATTCGCGACCGGCTTGCCCCGGAGATTCTGACAGAGGTGAATGCCGGCGCAATAATAGTATTTCACAGGTAGTTGGCGGTGCATCCTCAATTCTGTGCGAAGTCAGCGGTGGGCGTGCCACTCCAGAGCCGAAAGCTCCAGGTCTGGCCCTACCCTCGCCCTTCGACACCCGTTGCGATCACATCGAAATGTGCTACATGGAGTCCATGAGCACATCCATCATCACACGCGTCCGTGACATCGTGGACAGCGGAAAGATGACCCGCGCCGGGCTTGCCCGTGCTGCCGGTCTCCATGCCAACACCCTGCGCGACGCGGCGGAGCCCGACTGGAATCCAACGGCCGAGACCCTACAAAAGCTCGAAATGTTTCTTGACTCCAACGATCAGCGTCCCGTTCTTGCCACCATTGATGAGATCATCGACGAGGCCCGCAACGGCCGGATGTATATCCTGGTGGACGATGAAGACCGCGAGAACGAAGGCGATCTCATCATCCCCGCGCAGATGGCCACGCCGCAAGCCATCAACTTCATGGCCACTCACGGCCGCGGGCTGATCTGCCTCGCGCTCACGAGGGATCGGGTCGATCATCTCGGCCTCACCCCGATGAGCCGCAACAACAAGGAATCGATGCAGACCGCCTTCACCATCTCGATCGAGGCGAAGGAAGGCGTCACCACCGGTATCTCGGCGGCGGACCGTGCGCGCACCATCTCGGTCGCGATCGATGCGGCCAAGGGCGCGGACGATCTCGTCACCCCCGGCCACGTCTTCCCGCTGATGGCGCGCGACGGCGGCACGCTAGTGCGCGCCGGGCACACCGAGGCGGCGGTCGACATCTCGCGGCTCGCCGGACTCAACCCGAGCGGCGTGATCTGCGAGATCATGAACGAGGACGGGACCATGGCCCGGCTCGACGATCTGATCACCTTCGCGCGTAAGCACGATCTCAAGATCGGCACGATCCGCGACCTTATCGCCTACCGGATGCGCAACGACCACCTGGTCGAGCGACTGGGCGAGCGGTCCTTCACCTCCGATTACGGCGGCCAGTGGCGGATGATCACCTACCGCGACCGTGTCGCGGGCAGCGAGGCCTATGTCCTGCAAAAGGGCCACATCATCCCCGGCGAGCCCACCCTCGCCCGCGTCCA
>NZ_JAMNXL010000112.1 GCF_023653175.1 Erythrobacter sp.
AGCTCGCGATTGCCCGCCGCCGCCTCGCTCAGCAGGTCGAGCGTCTGGCGGTAACGCCGCGTGTCGCCGAGCAGCGCGGTGGTGAGGCGCGGCGGCGGGCGGCGCTCTGCGATCGAGCGGCCCGACCATACCGCGTCGGCCGCCAGCAGCACCGGCTGGCCCGCCTCGGTGGTGAGCGCAAGGCCCCAGTGGCCCGCACAATGCCCGGGCAGCTCGACCGCCAGCAGCGAGCCGTCGCCGAGGATGTCGCGCCCTTCGCCGAACGGGGCAAAGGCTGAGGGCAGCGCGCGCGCCGGTGCATCCTCGAAGAAGCGCGCCTGCGCATCGACCTGCGGCGGGACCAGAGCTGCGAGCAGCCCCTGCCGCACGCGCGCGATGCGCCCCGGTCGGCGCAGCTGCGCCAGCCCGGCGCGTGCGCAATAGACCGGCCGGTCGGCGAGGTGGGCCATGCCTGCAACATGGTCGCCGTGAAAGTGCGAGAGGATCGTCCCCGCGATCTCGCTCTCGGCGACCCCGTTCGCCGTGAGCCACGCGCGCCACTCCTCGCCCGCACCGATGCGGACCGGCGTGGTCCAGCGATAGAAGCGCTCCGGGAAGGGCCGGGTCGCGGCGATGAAGGCGGGGTCGTAGCCGGTGTCGAACAGGAAGATCCCGCGCGCCGGGTGGCGGATCACGCCGACCAGCGCCGGGAAGCGCGTGGCACACAGGCTGCCCCCGCCGATGGTCATCGCTTCGGGGTGGCTGCAAGAGCCGCGCTCTAGCCAGCGCAGACCGACGCGGATCATGCGGCGGCTCCCGAAGCGGCGAGGCGGCGCGCCTCGGCGAGCAGGGTCGCGATCGCGTCATGGCGGGGCGTGTAACCGAGCAGGCGCCTTGCAGGCGCGAGGTCGAAGGTTTGCGAATAGCCGAGCGTTGCAAGCGTGTAGCGGGTGAGCACGGGTTCCTCCGGGGATGCGGTCAGGCGGGCGAGGGTCTCGGCAAGGCGCGCAAGCGGGCGGGCCAGTGCAAGCGGGATGGAGATTGGCCGCGGGCGCGCTCCCATGCCCTCAGCGAGACGCAAGGCGAGGTCGCGCACCGCGATCGGCTGGCCGCCCGAGATGTTGATCGCGCACCCCGCCACTGCCGGAAGGCGCGCCTCGGCCTCGCAGATCGCCCAGGCCGCATCGCGCAGATCGGTGAGCTCGATCAGCGCCTTGCCCCCGCCCGGCAGCGGCATCCGCGGCCTGCGGGCCAGCGCGGCGAGGCGCGGAAGGATCACCCGGTCGCCCTCCCCGACCAGCGCGCGGGGGCGGATCGCACAGGTCGCCAGGCCCTCGTGGCTGGCGGCCAGCACCATGCGCTCGGCGATGAGCTTTGTGCGGGCATAGGCATTGAGCGGGGCGGCTTGCGGGAGGTCGTCCTCGCCGATGCCGATGCGCTCGCGGTATCCGGCGAAGATCGAGGGGGAGGAGACGAAGACGAAGCGGCTCACCCCGGCCGCGCGGGCCGCATCGAGCAAGCGCAAGGTGGCGGTGACATTGGCGGCGATGAAATCCGCCTCGCGCCCCCAGCTCGCCGAGAGCGCGGCGGCGTGGATCACGCTATCGCAGCCAGCGACGAGCGCGGCAAGGTCGGCCTCGGGGCCTGCGAGATCGCAGCGGACGAAGCTGACGCCGAGCGCCTCCAGCCGCGCGCCGGCTGCGGGGTCGCGGCCGCTGGCGAGCACCTGCGCGCCGCGAGCCAGCGCCTCGCGCACCAGTGCCTGCCCGAGCCCGCCGGTCGCACCGGTGACGAGGATCCGGCGGGTGTTCGCAGGTGCGCTCACAGGCGGATGACCATCGCGGTCGCGCTGATCCCGGCGGCCGTGCCGAGCAGCAGGATGGCATCTCCCTGCCTCGCCTTCCCGCTCTCGAGGGCGTGGGCGAGCACCGTGGGGATCGAGGCGGCGATCTGGTTACCGTGGGTGGCAAAGAGGTCGATCACCCGCTCGCCGTCCGGCGCGAACAGCCGCTTGACGTGCGCCACCCCGGGCGCACTCGCCTGATGGCAGATGACGCAGGCGATCTCCTCGCGCGCCACGCCTGCCTCGGCCAGCGCGCGCTCGATCACGCCGGGAAGCGCCTTGGCGGCGGCCTTGAAGATGCCAAAGGCGTCCATCTCGAAGCGGGATCCGGCAACCAGCGCGTCCAAGCCCTCATCGACGCGCAGCCGGGTGCCGCCCGCGCGCAGCTGGGCGAGCGCATGGTGTGCGCCGTGGGTGACGCTGGCCGCGCCGATCAGGCCGCGCGTCCCGTCCCCCGAAGCCTCGATCGCGAGCGCCGCTGCGCCGTCGCCGAAGATCGAGCGGGTCTTGGGCACCTCCGGGTCGAGCCCCGCCGAGGCGATGTCGCTGGCAAAGACCAGCGCGCGCTTCCAGCGCCCGGCGGCGATCCCCGTGGCCGCGACATCGAGCGCGGCGACGAAGGACAGGCAGGTCTGGTTGACGTCGAAGCACGGCACGCCCGAATGGCCGAGGCCGAGCCGGTCCTGCACCAGAACCGCGGTGGAGGGGATCGGCTGTTCCATCACCCCGCACCCGCCGATGATCACATCGGGCAGCGCATCGCCCCATCCGGCCCGGTCAATCGCGATGCGCGCGGCCGCGGCGGCCATCATCGAGGTGGTCTCGTCGGCAGCGGCGACATGTCGCGCGGCGATACCGAACTTGGCCTCTGTCCACCCCGGCGGATGGCCGTGGCGCCGGTCGAGCTCATCGGAAGCAAGCCTCTGCCGCGGGCGGTAGGCGCCCCAGCCGACGATGGCGAAATTGCTGAACACCAACGGTACTCCCCTGTGATTCGCTCATACACTCTCACACAACTGAACACTGTTCAATTAAAAATTGGACGGCGCTCAATTTCGCGGTTATCACCCGTTTCATGGGACGGCGATCCGATCATACGCCTGACGCGCTGCGCGAGCTGCTGATCGGCTGCGGGCACGACTTGATGGCCGAGCGGGGCTTCGCGAAGTTCTCGGCGCGCGAGGCCGCGCGGCGGGCGGGCTATTCGGTTGGCACGATCTACAACGTGTTCGGCGGACTTGACGCCTATCTGATCGCCGTGAACAGCCGCACTTTCCGCGAATGGAGCGCGTGGCTGGAGGAGGCTCTCGCCGCCACGTCGGGCGATGGCGATGCTCGGGTCGCAGCACTGGTCCGCGCCTACTTCGCCTTTGCAGACGCCAATCGCAACGCATGGATGGCGATCTACGATCACCGCATCGACCGCACGACCACCATTGCCAAACAGGACGAAGCGGCGCGCGAGGCGCTGACCGGGATCGTCGATCGCGAGGTCACCCGCTGGCTCGGACACGCGGACGAACCAGCGACCCGTCGCCTCGTGCGCTCGCTGATCGCGACGGTTCACGGCCACTGCGCGCTGTGGCTATCGGGAAGCTATGCCCTGATGCGGGAGGAAGACCCGGCGGGACAGGCCTTGGCGCGCGTGATGGAGGCCTTGTCAGCCCATTCCGGCCGGGCCGCGCCATCCTGATCCCGTTTGGTGGCATCAGTCTTGGTTCCGCAAGGAGGGGGACTGTCCGTTTCGGCCCTGAGGTTCCGACCTGCGTCGCCATGCACGCGGGCAAGGTGATTTGTAATCCGGACGGGGATCCAGGACCCTGATCGAGGCCATGGCTTCGATGGACGCCTCTGCCACCAAGAGCAGCTATTTCCGAACACCTTCGCCTTCATTATCAGCGGGAGCGCCTGGCGGCTTCGGGCGGAATCGGACGTTCAACTTGGCCCTTGTGAACAACCTGCTTCAGGTCGGGCCTCGCCTAAAAAGCTTACCTGGTGAAGCGACATGATGGCCTGAAATCCGGCCGCCCGACAGTCGTTCCTAACCGGCCCTGCCATCAGCAACCTGCACGCTGATTTTGTACAGCTCCGCAGGCCGGAACGGTGTGTCGCTTTCACGCTGGCCAGTGCGCTCTATCCACCCCGTGTCCAGCATGCGCCGGCGGAAGGCGGGTTTGTTCAGGGTCTTGCCGGTGATTGCTTCGTGGACAGACTGGAGGTCGCGCAGGGTGAACAGGTCCGGCAGCAGAGCGAAGGCGACGGGCGAGTAATCCAGCTTGCCCTTGAGCCTCTCATGAGCTGCGGCGATGATGGTGGCGTGATCGAATGCCAAAGGCTCGCCAAGATCGGTGACCGGGACGAGCGCAAGATCGGACCGCGATAACACGGCTCTGGCCAGGACGGCATGGGGCAGCAGCGCAAAATGAGCGACGCTGACCGTGCGCATCCTCGGATCGCGCTGCGGATCGCCGAAGGTGTAAAGCTGTTCGAGCCAAGCGCTGGCGCCAGCAGCAAGGCCAGCTTTGCCGATCACTATGCGCCGCGCGGCGTCGCCGAGCGTTTCTTCGATACCCACAAAACCGCCTGGCAAGGCGAGGCGGTCGGCAAAAGGCTCTTCCGACCGGCGCTGCAAAAGGACCGACAGCCTGCCATCGGCAATGGTCATCAGCACGAGATCGACAGTGACGGCAAAAGGTGGATGGCTCATGAAGCCACACTTATATCTTGACTGAATATAAGTCTAGCGCGCATAAGGTCGTTGCGGGTTGGGGAGTCCGGCTCGCTTTGATGATCTGGGGGAGCCTCGGATATGAGCAAGTTTGATTTCGGCGTCTTCGTCGGACGTTTCCAGCCTTTGCATATCGGCCACGAACACGTCATCGCCCGCACGCTCGAACAGGTCGAGCGGCTGATCGTGCTGGTGGGGTCCGCCAACGTAGCGCGCGATCCGCGCAATCCCTTCACATATGCCGAGCGTGAGGCGATGCTGCGCTCCGCCTTCCGGCACGAGGTGGCACAAGGCCGCCTGATCATCGCGCCGATCGACGATCACCTCTATTCGGACACTGCTTGGGTCACGCAGGTCCAACGCAAGGTGCGGGCGCTGGTCCTGGAGCATGGCAACGGCCATGGCTTCCAGAATCATGGGCTGAGCGATTTCCGCGTCGCACTGGCAGGCTACGGCAAGGACGCTTCTTCCTACTACCTCAAGCTGTTCCCCGAATGGGAGAACCTGCAGGTCGAAAGCCAGTATGGCACCTTTTCGTCGAGCGACGTGCGCCAGCGCTACTTCCAGCGCATCCCGGAAGTGCCTGCGAGCATCCTATCTGCCGGCGTCGCCGAGTTCCTGCGCGAGTTCATGCTCGGGGAGGCCTTCAAGGGCCTGCTTGAAGAGGCCGAGTTCCTCGCTGCCTATCCTTCACAATGGGGAACGGGGCCCTTCGTCACGGCTGATGCGGTAGTGGTCCAGTCGGGTCACATCCTGCTGGTCGAGCGGGGGCGTGCGCCTGGCAAGGGATTGCTCGCGCTGCCCGGCGGCTTCGTCGATCCGGCCGAGCGTATCCGCGATGCGGCGATCCGCGAACTGCGCGAGGAAACCGCGATCAGCGATGGCAAGGGCCAGATCCCGCCCGCCATGCTCGCCAGCTTCATCGAGGATGCGCGCACGCGGGTGTTCGATGCGCCGAACCGTTCGCTCCGCGGGCGGATCATCACCCATGCGTTCCTCTTCCGCCTGCCCGAGCGCCGCAAGCTGTTCAGCGTGAAGGGCGGCGACGATGCGGCCCACGCGCAGTGGTATCGCCTCGGTGATCTGTCCCCTGAGATGCTGTTCGAGGACCACTGGGCCATCATCGAGGAAATGGCCGATCTTTGAGAACCAATCCGCCGCGCAGGGGAGCCCTGCACCCGGCGATCATGTGAGGAGTTCACATCATGACCAATCTGATCCTGGCGACCGACAGCTATAAGCACAGCCACTACCTCCAATACCCGCCCGAGACCCGCGCGATCAGCGCCTACATCGAGGCACGGCCCAACGACTTTGCCGATGAAGTGCTGTTCATGGGCCTGCAGCCTTATCTCCTGGACTATCTGGCGCGTCCGATCAGCCAGCACGATATCGACGAGGCCGAGGCGATCTGCGCCGCCCACGGTGTGCCCTTCAACCGTGAAGGCTGGCAGATAATCCTGGACGAGCACGGCGGCTATCTGCCGATCGAGATCCGCGCCTTGCCCGAAGGCATGATCGTCTCGACCGGCGTACCCTTGGTGCAGGTCGAGACGACCGATCCGCGCCTGCCGTGGCTGGCAACCTTTATCGAGACCGCGCTGCTGCGCGCGATCTGGTATCCGACCACTGTCGCCACGCTCAGCCGCCAATGCCGCCTGATCATCCGTGCGGGGCTGGAGAAGACCAGCGAAGACGCCTTCGGCCAGCTGCCGTTCAAGCTCCACGACTTCGGCGCGCGCGGCACCAGCAGCGGCGAGAGTGCAGGCCTTGGCGGCATGGCGCATCTAGTCAACTTCATGGGCACCGACACGATGGAAGGGCTGATCGCTGCCCGCCGCTATTATGGCGCGGACATGGCCGGGTTCTCGATCCCGGCGGCAGAGCATAGCACGATGACCAGCTGGGGAAGAGCGCGCGAGAAAGCCGCCTATGAGAACATGCTCGAGGCCTTTGACGGCGAAGGCAAGTTGGTGGCCGTCGTCTCGGACAGCTACGATCTGGATGCGGCCTTGACTGGCATCTGGGGCGGCAGCCTTCGCGACAAGGTACTGGCCCGCAAGGGCACGCTGGTCATCAGGCCCGACAGCGGCGATCCGGTGGAAACCCCTGTGCGGGCGATAAAGACTCTGTGGGCCGCCTTCGGCGGCACCATCAACGCCAAGGGCTTCCGCGTGCTGGATAGCCACGTGCGCGTGATCCAAGGCGATGGCATGACGCACGCCACCATCGCGCAGTTGATCGACCGATTGATCGAGGAAGGCTTTGCCATCGACAACATCGCGTTCGGCATGGGAGGCGGCCTGCTCCAGCAGGTCAACCGTGACACTCTGCGCTTTGCGATGAAAGCCAATGCCATGCGCGATGCAGAAGGTGTGTGGCACGATGTGGCGAAGGCTCCCGCGACCGATCCCGGCAAGTCCAGTAAGGCCGGCCGTCAGGCAGTGGTGCAGGAGGATAACCACTTGGTCGTCCAGCGGAAGGACGCAGTGGTTGATGCTGACAATCTGCTGCGGCCGGTCTGGCGCAACGGCACCCTGCTCGTTCGCCATACCTTCGAAGACCTGCGGGCACGCGCGGCTTGACCGACCCCAATCAGCAAAGTCGCAACTTGAATGGATAAATTGCGGTGTTGCCAAAATGAAGGAATTAGAATGCGATCGGCATCAAAATCGTTGTTTGCAGATGTCGGGGTAGTGTTGTCCGTCGTGGATTTCCAGGCCGCTACCCAAGCGGCAGCTTGCCGCGCTTGGCCAATGCCTGCGCAGAGAACCTCGGGTCATCTTCCAGCTGGCTGTACAAGGTGTTCGCCATGGCGTGATTGCCAAGGCCTGCCTCGATATCGGCTTCGAGCATGGTGGTCGCCGGGAATGTGCGCTTCCAATCGCTTGGCAGAGCCTGGACCGTTGTGCGGGCGACCTGCCACTGCCCTCGCAGCGCCGCGAGGCGCGCTGCATTGAAGCGCAGCAGGGAAAACTCCGGGTGCGCCTGCAAGGCCTTGCCGAGGACCTTGTCAGCCTCATCGAGCCGGCCCAGATCCAGCAATAGTCCGGCGACATTCGCATGGGAAATCGCAAAATCGGGATAGGCGGCGCCGGCACGCCGATAGGTCTTCAGCGCCTCTTCGAGATCGCCTAGGGCGATCTGCCCCTCGCCCTGGACGAGCAGCGCTTCGAATTGATCGGGTTCGGCCGCCAGTGCGGCTGCGACGTGCAGATTCGCAGCCTCCCAGTTGCCCTCCCACACCGCCAGCCTGGCGGCTTTCGCGTTCAGTCCGGGATGGTCGGGATAAAGCCGCAAGGCACGATCGACATCCGCGATCGCTTGCCCGGCATTGCCCTCTTCCATCGCGGCCCACACCAGCAGATAGTCCCGCTCCCCTTCGGGCGAGCCCTTCCAGTCCGATTGCTCGATCAGCTCGCGCGCTCTCCAGGGCTTGCCTTGCAGGATCAGCGAACGCACGCGCAGCGAAAGCCACTCGGGCGTTGTGCCGCGTTGCGGTTCAAGCTCGGTGAGGTAGCGTTCGGCGGTGTAGCCGTCGCCGAGTTCGACCAGCACCTCGGCAAGGAGCGCGCTGTTTTCCGGCGATGCGCCATTGTCCTCGCGCCAGGCGAGCAAGGCGGCGCGTGCATCGAAATACCGGTGCTCCGCGATGGCTGTCTCTGCCCCGGCCATGCTCGCGGGCGCGCTGCTCTGGCAAGCGGAGAGAATTGCCGCAGCGAACAAGGCAACAGGGGCAAACCGGCGGAAGATCATGCGCCATCATTAACCGCAATTCCTTATCAGGCGATTGCGACCGGCACGAAAAAAGGGGGCCGGATGGCCCCCTTTTCCGTTTGCGTTGCGATTGCGGCTTCCCGTCAGGCTGCCGAGCCGGGCTTCTTGCGGCGCCGTCCGCCGAGCACGGCAGCTGCGCCAAGCCCGAGAATGGCGAGCATGCTGGGCTCGGGCACAGGCGTGCCACCCGAAGTCGAACCGCCCGAAGTCGAACCGCCCGAGGTCGAGGACGTGCCGCCCGAAGTCGAACCGCCGGAAGTCGAACCGCCCGAAGTCGAACCACTGCCGCCCGAGGTGCTGCTGCCACCGGACGTCGAGGTGGTGCCGCCCGACGAGCTCGTCGAGGTGGTCGAGCCGCCGGACGTCGAGCTGGTCGAGCCGCCGCTCGAAGTCGAAGTGTAGCCGCCGCTGGTCGAACTGCTGGTGCCCTTCTTGGACGAGCCCTTCTTCGAGCCCTTCTTGGAGCCCGACTTGTCGTCGTCGCCGTAGTAGCCGCCGCTACTCGAGCTGCTGGTGCCCTTCTTGGACGAGCTCTTCTTGGAACCCGACTTGTCGTCGTCGCCACCGTAATGGCCGCCGCTGGTCGAAGTGCTGGTGCCCTTCTTGGACGAGCTCTTCTTCGTGGTTTCAGCGACATCGTCCAGCACGGCAAGAGTGACGAACCCATCGGTGCTGCCGAAATCGCTCATCGTGATGCTGGTGCCCTGCCTGGGCAATTCTGCCGCATGGGCAGGCATTTCGATGCCGGTCACACTCATCGCGAGCGCTGCACCAAGAAATGACGATTCTTTCAGACGTTGACGCTTCATGTGATTAAACCCCCGCTTGGCTGTTGAACTTGCGCTGCTGAGAACCTTACTTGTGTTAGTTGAACTGACTTAGGTTGCGGCTAACAGCAAGCGGCCGTTCAGCGCCGTCCCGTATTGGCGCAACGCCGCCCCGAACAGCTAACGCCCGTCAGGCTGCGATGCGTTTGGCAAACCTGAACAGGTCGCGGTGATGTTCGGGCAC
The DNA here is from genome assembly GCF_023653175.1 of Erythrobacter sp. Lineage (GTDB taxonomy): Bacteria > Pseudomonadota > Alphaproteobacteria > Sphingomonadales > Sphingomonadaceae > Erythrobacter. Next base: position 9,339 of record NZ_JAMNXL010000112.1, read on the forward strand.
CTTCATCCTTTCGGCGTCGCTGAGCCCCATCGCTGCGTGGGACTCGAAGGCTAGCGTGTCGTGGAACCACGGCATGGTGTAGGTGAAATAGAGCAGCGGCCGCCCGTGTGACGCGCGGCACGGCATGCCGCCGTGGAAGGTCCGGTAGTCGAACACCAGCGCGCTTCCGGCCTTGGTGTAGAACACGAGCGGATCGCCTTGCCATTCGGCAGACTTGGGCGTCATGTGGGTGCCTTCCCACAATTGCGTGCCGCCCGCTTCCTCGTCGAGATCGATCAGCGGGATCAGGATGGTGGTGGCATAGCAAGGGACGTTTGCGTTGCCTGCATCGGTGTTGAACAGCAGCGGGTGCTCGCGGTGAACATGCTGCATCCGCGCGCCTTCGTATGTGGTGACCGACCCGAAGGCGTGCAGCACCGGCTTTTCGCCCATCACCCGCTGCAGCGTTTCGAGCAGCACCGGATTGGCATAGACGCCGGGATTGTCGAAGGGCGCCTGCAAGCGGATCGGGACAGTAAACCGCTTGTCGCCGACATTGTTGGGCTTGCCCAGTTCACTCGATTGCCAGTTGTTGACCCGTTCCTTGAGCGCGCTGCGCAATTCGGCGACCACATCGGCGGTCAGCAGGTCATCGATCAGCACGACCCCGCGATCGGCCAGCAGTTTTGCCGCCTTGCTTGTCACCTTGGGGTCGCGATTGGAGACCGTGACGTGCGCATAGCTGGTCGCGGCAGCGACCGGCACGGCGGCGGCGGGTGCTTCGAACTTGTCCGCGATCATGCGCTGCGCGGGCGCAAAATGCGGATCGAGCGCGACCGCTTTGCGGGCGAGGACTTCCGCCTTGTCCTGATCACCCAGGTTGAAATAGGCCAGTGACATGGCAAACAGGCGTGGCGCGCTTGCCCCGAATTCGCCGATCGCATGATTCATAAGCTGCAACGCCTGCGCATGATAGCCGAGCCGCATGAACAATTGCGCGATACCGGAATCGAGCCGGCTTTCCGAACCGTCAGGGAAGAACGCGCGATAGGCTTCCATGAAGGTTTCGTAGATTTGCGGCCGGTCGATCGCTTCTTCGCCCTGCTCGATGTTGAACAGGAGGTGAGGGAGGCAGGCGGCGGCAACATCGGGATCGAACTTCGAAAAGCGGATCAGCGCCATCGCCTGACGGATCGACATTTCGCCGGCCGTGTTCTCGATCAGCTCGGTCAGCTCGTGCGCATCGTAGGGGTTGAAGTCCTTGAGCAGCGCCAGCGCCGTTTCGCGGGTGCGCGTCAGCGACAGTTCGGCCCATTCGTCTTTGCCCGGAAGCGACAGCAGGTTGCAGCTGAAATTCGCGTCCTTGTGGCGCTGCGACTGCATGTCGCCGCCATAGGCGCGGAACATTTCGCCGAAGATGTGAAGATTGGTGTAATGGGCGAAATAGGTGTCGAAAATCAGCGGGCTTTCCAGCTCGAACTGCGACGGGTCGGTATAGGCCAGATCGCCTGCGAGCAGCAGCAGCGGGGTGCTGCGGCCGAGAAACTTCTCGATGAATTCCATGCAGATCTGCGGCACCACCACATGAAAGTCGCCGGAACGCCGGGCATAATCCCTGATCGCTGTGTCGATGATCGGATGGCCGGTCGGCGCATCGCCTTCGATCGGGCGGCTTTCAAAGCGCTCGCTGATCGACTGGAAGGTGGTGATCGGCCGGTCGAGAAACTTGCGCTCGGTAGATTCGGTCTGGACGAAGACCTGCTCGATCTGATGATCGCGAATGCGCAGCATGTTGGACGCGATCGAATCGAACAGGTAATTGGCGATGATGATCACCGGGCGATCGGCCAGATCGGCGGGCCTGACGTCGCCGTCCTGCATGCGGATCACCGGATCGGGTTCGATCAGGAGTTGCGCAAAGTCGAGCACTCCGCTTTCCACCAGCGGCGCGAAACGCTCCTTCTGCTTCCAGCCTGCAATGTTCTTCTCCGAACCGTCGGTCAGCAGGTAGGTGAATTCGGGGCAGGGATCCTCTTGCGAGAAGTGGTAATTGAACAATCGGTTGAGGAACTGCCACGCGAAGCGGCCACTGCCCCCGCCCAGTTCGATCACCAGCGGCGGCTGGCTGTTTCCCTCGGCCAGCAGCTCCTTGAAGAATGAGGCGACAATCGACGCATAGGTATCGGCACAAAAGGCGTTCGATGTGCTGCGCTGGGGGACAATCTTGTCCGACCAGGCGGCCGGCCCTGCCTCCATGTAGAACCGGTGCAGCAAAGACCAGATGATCGATTCATCGAAACGCGTGAATTTCTGAACAATTGGCATGGATGAAACCCGTCTATCGCGATCTAAAAGGGCAGGCCCGGAAGGGGCACTTGTGCATTTCCCGCAAGTTTAACCGTCTTCGATTAACTTTAAGTAAGTGTACCCGGGCGCGCGCCTTGCCGCCGACTGGCCTAGCCTATTGCGGGGCTGACGGGGCTCTGGCAGGGGCGGGCCATGACCGATCATGACCTGACCAACCGCAAGTTCTAC
>NZ_JAMNXL010000113.1 GCF_023653175.1 Erythrobacter sp.
CGTGGATGCGGGCGATCCCGTCACCCACCGACAGCACGGTGCCGGTTTCGCTGACTTCGGCCTCGGTGCCGAAATTGGCGATCTGGTCCTTGATGACCTTCGAGATTTCTGCGGCGCGGATTTCCATTGTTCAGTCCTTTAAGCCTGCATGGCCTTGGCGAGCGAGTTGAGACGGGTGCGGATCGAGGCATCAATGCGCTGCGATCCGATGGTGACGACGAGGCCGCCGAGAAGGTCGGGATCGACCGCGGCGGTGAGCATGACGGTGCGTCCCTCGCGCGCCGTCAGCTTGGCCTTGAGGGTGGCGAGCTGGTCATCGCTCAGCGGGTGGGCGCTGGTGACGGTCGCGGTCACTTCGCCGCGCTGGTCGGCGGCAATCGCGCGGAAGGCGGTGATGATCGCGGGCAGCTTGCCGAGACGGCGGTTGGCGGCGAGCACGCCGATGAAATTGGTGGTCAGGGCCGAGAGCTTCAGCTTCTTGGCCACTGCCGCCATCGCTGCGCCCTGTGCGGCGCGGGCGAGTTCGGGGTTGGTGGTCAGCGCGGCAAGATCGGCCGAATCGGTGAGCGCAGCGCCCAGCGAGCCGAGGTCCTTCTCGACCGCGGTCACCGTGCCATTCTCGGCAGCCAGATCGAACAGGGCCGAGGCATAGCGTCCAGCCAGGCTAGCCTTGATACCGGCGGAAATGTCCACGCGCGTGCAATCCTCTTGCGAAGCTTCAAAGGAAAAATGCTTGGGCCTCGGGATCGGTGCACGCACAAGGGTGCCCCGCAAGGTTGGCGCGCGCCTAGCAACTGATTCCGGTTCCTGCAAGCCGCGAGGGGGAGGAATTGTGCAGGTGCGAAGCGGGGAGGGTCAGCCGCAGCTCCTGGGGCCGGAAGCCGGAGCAATGCGCTCGCCGCGCCTGATACGCTCGATCACATCCTTGAATGCGGCGTCGGCGCGCTTGGTGGCCCTGTCCCGCGCTGCATCGTCGAGAGTTCCGAACTCGCCCTCGGCATTGAGCCCCTGTGTCCATGCCATGTCGGCGGCGTCGGCTTCCTCGGAGGTGCAGATGCCGTTGCCGTAACCGGTGACGATGCATTTCTCACCAGCGTCGGTGACGATGCAATCGAGTTGGGTCGAAATCGGCTCGCAAGCGGTGGCCATCCCGCTGACTTGCAAACCGGCTATCGAATCCCTGTAGTCCTGCCAGCAGGCATTGCTGGCCGCATCGCCCTTCTCGCGGGTGCAGCGACAAGCTGAGGTTGCGAGGTCTTGCAGGTCGGCAATAGCAAGCCGGGTGGGCGCGGTGCGGTTGGCTTCCGAGGCCTCCCAGTCGAGGTAGCGCAGCACCATCCGCCCGCCGAGTACCAGCACCAGCAGACCCGCGATCACAGCGATCCACCGCCTTCGGCTCATTTCCCCGCGCCCTTCGCCGTGCAGCTATAGACCAGCCGCTCGTTGGGCCGCTCGGGCAGTCCTGCGATCAGGGTAGATTGCTGCTCGCCCAGCGTCCGCGCCGCATCGCTCACCCCGCACGCAGGCGGCGTGTAGGCGGCCCGCGCGGCCCGGGCAGCGGCGAGGGCTTCCTGGCCGAGCAGATAGCGGTCGGTGCGCAGGGTGCGGGTGGCCGGATCATAGGTGTTGACCGCGAGCGCCGCATCATCCTCGGCCGCGAAGACACGGCTCCATTCACCGCCTTGGCCGAGGCCATATTGGGTGCGCCCGTTGACGCAGCCATCGGCCGACCATTCGAAGGCGACATCATCGGTGCGCGCGGTGGTGACGCGGCTGCGTTCAGGCACGAGGGTGCAGATCAGCGCGCCCTCGGCGGCGTCCGAGGCCGTGCCGGGAGCCGCCGGCTTGCCCTCACCGCCGCCCGCCTTTTCCACAGCGGCGGCGACCCGGTCCTCGATCTCGGCAAGGCCCGGGCGGGTGAACCACAGCAGTAACGCGACCGCCAGCCCTGCCGCCGACAGCGCGCCCGCGATCCGCACATGGGTGGCTCTCGCCTCGTCGCTGCGCCACACGAAGGCGGCATAGCCCGCGCCGATGCAGGCGAGCAGCGCGATCAACGCCAGCGCCATGCGGTTCTCGCGCGCCTCGAGCACCTCCATCTGTGCGGTCAGGCGCGCGGTCTCACGCACCTCGCGTAAGCTCTCCGAGCGCTGCTCGAGCGCCGCGCGCGCCTTGCTCTGCTCGGCCTCGAGGCGCTGGCGCTCCTCGGCGTTCAGCTCGTCGATCGAGCGGCAGGGGAGGGCATTGACCACCGGCTCGACCTTGTTGCTGCGCAGGAAGGGCAGCAATTCGCGCAAGGACACCGCGAAGTAGAACTCCCCGTCGCCGCCCTGCGCATCGGCGCTGAAGCTGTTGACGCCGATCACCCGCCCGCACGGATCGAGCAGCGGCCCGCCCGAATTGCCGCGCGCGATCGGGGCGGTGTGGAGGATGGTGTCGAACTGGCGCGAAGGCCGCTCGCCGGACAGGAAGCCGCGCGACTTGACCGGCGGCTGGGCGCGGAAGATGTCCGACATGTCAAGGCCTTGAGCCAGATCGACATTCATCGGATAGCCCACCGCCGAAACCTCGCCGAGGTTGCCGGAGTCGCCGCCCGCCAGCGCCAACGGGGGCAGGCGCAGCGACCCGCTCGCGATCTCGAGCAGGGCAAGATCGTTGCGCGGGGATACCGCCACCACCCGCGCGAAGGCACCGCCTGCGCCTTCGGAGGGAACGATGCCGATCCGCAGCGTATCGTCCTGCACCGCCTCGGCCACGACATGGGCGTTGGTGACGATCCGTGTCGCCGAGACCGCAAAGCCGGTGCCGTGGCTGACGGGGACGGGCTCGCCCCCCTCCTCGCCGATAATCACCACCCGCACCACGCCGCGCGAAGCCGCATCGACATCGCCCGGATCGGCGGCGAGCGGGCCGCCGCGCAGCACCCCGAGCAGCACGACGCCCGCGCACAGCAGCGCCGCGATCAGCCGGAGGCGGAGGATGATCCGCAGGCGGGGGAGGTGCATCACGAAAAAATCCTTGAACTGGCAGGAATAGCTGCAATGACCTGCCTCATTCGGGTGATCTACCCAAACCACGCGGCAAAGCAAACGGGGGCAGCAATGATCGGCATGCGTTATGTGGCACTGGCCTTTGCGGCGCTGGCACTGGCGGCGGTGCCGGTCGCAGCGGCGGCCCAGGGCGAGGCGGTGCACCGCTTCACGGTAAGCGGCAAGGCCTTCACCGTGCCCGTGCCGCAGGGCTACTGCCTGCCCTCGGGCGGCACGGTCGCGCTCGCCGCGAAGGTCGCCTCGCTCGATACGATGAACCTGACCCACGCCAATCTCGACCGCTGCGGCACCTTCGGCGAGGATTACGTGCACATCAAGTCGCCGCGCCGGCCGCAGCCCGTGCCCATGCCGCGCGCGCAATTCCTCGCGCTGCTCGCCCGCGAACTGCAGACCGCGAACGGCCAGAAGCTGGTCGATGACGCCATCGAGAACGCCGGGCGCGATGTCGCCAAGGGCACCAACAACGAGGTCCAGCTCGACAATGCCGTGCCGCGCTTTGTCGGGCAGGACGACAACTGCGTCTACATGGCGCTGGTCAGCGACGTGGTGGGCGCGCTGGGCGCCATCAAGATCCGCGGCGTGATCTGCATGACGGTGGTCGGCGGCGAGTTCATGAACGTCAACGCCTATGCGATCGAGGGCAGGGGCACCACCGAGGCCCAGCTCAAGGCCCGGGTGCGCGCCATCGCGCTCTCGATTGCCGCCGCCGGGGCCTGAGCGGGCTTGCAACATTGAGCGCAAGCCCGCTGGCTGTGCCGCGCGCGCCTTTGGCGTAACCGCTCCCTGCAAGGCAAGCCAAGGCATGGGAGCAAGCAATGTTTCACGTGAAACATTTAGAGAACATCACTGACGAGGACCGCTGGCAGGCAGTGCTCGCCAAGGACCGGCGCTTCGACGGGGCCTTCGTCACGGGGGTGCATTCGACCGGCATCTATTGCCGCCCCTCGTGCCCTGCGCGCGTGCCCTTGCGCAAGAACGTGCGCTTCTATCCGGGCCCCGACGAGGCGGCGACGGCTGGGTTACGACCATGCAAGCGCTGCTCGCCGAACACGCAAAGCGCCGAGGAAGCCTGCGTGCTCGCGGCGATCGCGGCGATCCGCGACCAGGGGGCGATGACGCTCGACCAATTGGCCGAGCTCACCGGTTATACTGCGACCCATTTTCAACGCCTGTTCAAGCGGACCGTCGGCCTGTCCCCCGCCGCTTTCGCCAGAGCGCTGCGCGAACGACGCGTGCACGAGGCGCTGACGAGTGGGCAACGGGTGACCGACGCCCTCGCCATGGCAGGCTATACCGGGCCGGAGCAATTCTATGCGGAAACGAAAGGCAGGCTGGGCATGCGCGCGAGCGACTGGACGAGGGGCGGCGCGGGCCGCGTGATCCACTGGGCGGTGCTGGCGACCTCGCTGGGCGACATGCTGGTGGCGGCGACCGAGGCGGGGGTGTGCTGCATTGCCTTCGGCGAGGGCGAGGCGGAATTGCGGGCGCGCTTCCCCAAGGCCGAACTCGAGCCCGCGGGCGATGCCTTCCGCGCGCTGTTCGCTGATGTGGTGCAAGCAGTCGAGCAGCCCGGCCCCGGCAGCGCCGCGATCCCGCTCGACATCCACGGCACCGCCTTCCAGCAGCGCGTCTGGGAGGAACTCCGCCGCATCCCCCACGGCGAGACGCGCAGCTATGGCGAGCTGGCCGCCGCCCTCGGCAGCCCCAAGGCGAGCCGCGCGGTGGGCGGCGCGAACGGGGCGAACCACATCGCGGTGCTGATCCCCTGCCACCGCGTGATCGCCGCCGACGGGACGCTGGGGGGCTATGCCTATGGGCTGGCAATCAAGGCGGAGTTGCTGCGGCGGGAGGGGGCGTGATCACATGCTTTTATCGATCACGCTGACGACCGCTGAAGCCTTAGCAGCGATTTCGGCGTCTGCACTGTCTGACAGTGCAATGGTTTCCAGTCTCTGGCGGAGCTGTTCGGATGTGTAGAATTCCCGCACCCGCGCTTTGTCTGGCTTCGCCCAGAATTCTGTAACGTCTATCGTTCCGTAATCGCCAAACGTGCCACACCAATCCTGGTAGAGCCGCTCCACAAGTTGCTCATCGGCCAAGGCCATGACTTGCGACCAAAGGTCGTCCAGTTGCCACCCGCCTAGCGTGAACATGCAAAGGATCTCATCGAGAGAATGATAGCGCCAAGCGCCGCTTGACGGCGAACTGCTTTGCATGAATCGGCGCTGAAAGCGATCGAGCACACGCCACTGTCTGTCCGACCAATGGCTTGGGTTGCCGGTATCAAACCGCGAAAGTGAAACTTCGATACCTACGTACTTGGGTTCCTCTCCCATTGCGAGCACTTCGAGCGTTCGCGGCAAGAGATAAGACCAGATGTCCTTCCGAACGCCCTCGGTGGCGCACGCGGCACCGAACCATTCCTTTAGGTAATCGAGAGGCAAGTCTTCAATGTTCGGCCGGAAAAAATCAGCCTCGATTGCTTTGGACATGCAGCAGTCTGTGCAGACGTCGACGTCGCTTGGTTTGTATCCATCGAAGGCGCGATATGCCTCTTCGATAAGATCATAGAATGGGTGACCCGGAGGCATTTTCGCTCCGGGGTCGGTTGGGTTTTTGCGACTTTTCCTCCCCATGCGAAGCCTCTCAGTCCGCCTTGGACAGCATTCCCACCCCCGGCCCCTCCCGCAGGCGGGAGGGGAGTTTTGGCGCGGCCCGGTTCCCCTCCCGCCTGCGGGAGGGGTTAGGGGTGGGCCTGCGCCAAGCTCAATCCAGCTTCGGCGGCATCCCCGGCTCGCACTTGGCCATGGCGCGCTGGTAGGCAGGGCGCTCGCCGATGCGCTTCAGGTAGGCTTGCAGATTGGGCATCCCTTCGATGCTCGTCCCGCTCATCGCTCTGGAGGTGGTGAGCTGGAAGCCCATCATGATGTCGGCGGTGGTGAGCTGCGCGCCGCCGAAATACTCCGCCTCACCCAGGCGCTGCTCGACGATCTTCCAGCCCTTCGCCACGCGGTCTGCCACGAAGGCAGGCAGTTCGGTCGCACCCATGAACTGCGCCACCAGCGCCATCATGCCGTTGGTCATGAAGGTCGCGTTGGCCCAGTGGTAGTAGAACAGGTGGTCGGCGTAATCGGGGTGGTCGGGGCCGGGGACGAGTCCGGTCACAGCCGCCGTCTGGGGCGCATGTTTCGCCACGATGTAGTCCATGATCGCCCCGCTCTCGCCGAGCACGAAGTCGCCGTCGGTGATCACCGGCGCGATCCCCATCGGGTGGAGCGCCTTGTATTCGTCAGGAGCTAGACGATTATCGGTGCGGCGGCTGTAGAGCTTCAGGTCATACTCCAGCCCCAGCTCCTCGGCGAGCCAGACGATGCGTTCGGATTGCGACAGGCGCAGGTGGTGGATGGTCAGCATGGCATGGCTCTTTCGTCGATTGTTCTGCGCGGAGACCTAGCCAAGGCAGCGACGCTGCGCCATCCCTTTGCGTGAACGAAACAAGGGGAGCTTCGCCGATCATGGACACCGAAAACGCCGCGCCGCAGCCCTTGTGGAAGCGCATCTGGAATTTCCCGCTGGTGGCGATGCTGGTCGCGCTGGCGGTGACTGCGGCGGTCATCGCGATCGTGAGCATCGGCTTCGGCGCGATTGCGGAGGCGCTTGGCGAGAGCCTGCCGAGCGAGGTAACCGCGCCCTTGCAGGTGATCCTGGTGGTCGCGGCGCTGATCGGTCTCCAGAAGCTCGTCCTGCGCCGCCTTGGCGAGCGCAAGCATGACGACCTCCCTTTCGTCGGGGCTGCGCAGGCGCTGGCGGTGGGAATACTGGCGGCCTTCGTGCTGTTCAGCCTGATCGTCGGCATCGCCGCGCTACTCGGGGCCTACCGGATCGTCGGTTGGGGGGGCTTGAGCAACTGGATATTCCTGCTCTTCGCCGCCGGGGTCAACGCAGGCTTCGTGGAGGAGCTGATTTTTCGCGGCATCCTGTTCCGCTGGATCGAGGAATTCGGCGGCAGCTGGGCGGCGCTGGTCGTCACCTCAGGCCTGTTCGGCCTCGTGCATATCGGCAACGAGAACGCCACGTGGTTCTCCTCCTTCGCGATCGCGGTCGAGGCCGGGGTGATGCTCGGCGGGGCCTATATGCTCACCCGCAGCCTGTGGGCGCCGGTCGGCCTGCATTTCGGGTGGAACGTCACGCAGGGGCTGGTGTGGGACGTGCCGGTCTCTGGCAATGATGTCGACGGGGTGGTCGATGCGCGGCTGGTCGGCGATCCGCTGATTTCGGGCGGGGCCTTCGGGCTCGAGGCCTCGATAATCGCGCTGGTGGTGGCGAGCGGCTTTGGGGTGTGGCTGGTGAAGCGCGCGGCGAACAAGGGCGAGGTGATGGCCCCCTGGTGGGTGCGCCGCAAAGCCGCTGCCGCCGCTTCGGCCTAGGCCCGCGCCCAGCCTTCGCCTGCTGGCACGAGGCTTTCGAGGAAGCTTTCGGCGCTCTCCAGATATTCCCGTTGCTTGGCCTCGCCCATCTTGTCCCACGTCGCATAGATGCGGCCGATGCGGTGGTTGCTTTCGAGCCGGCTGCGGTTCTTCTCCATGAAGTGCCAGTAGAGCGGGTTGAACGGGCAGGCCTTGGGCCCGGTCTTCTCGGCGACCTTGTAGCGGCAGCCCTTGCAGTAGTTGCTCATCTTGTTGATGTAATTGCCGCTCGCCGCATAGGGCTTGGTCGCCAGCCTGCCGCCATCGGCATAGAGCACCATGCCTGCCACGTTGGGCAGCTCGACCCATTCATAGGCGTCGGCATAGACGGCGAGATACCAGTCGGCGACCGCGCGCGGGTCGATCCCGGCGATCAGGCAGAAATTGCCGAGCACCATCAGCCGCTGGATGTGGTGGGCGTGGGCATCCTCGCGGGTGGTGCGGATGCAGTCGGCAAGGCAGCGCATGTCGGTGTCGCCGGTCCAGAAGAACTCGGGCAGCGGGCGGTGCGCGCCCAATTCGTTGGCATCGGCCAGACCCGGCATCTGGTGCCAGTAGAACCCGCGCACATATTCGCGCCACCCAATGATCTGCCGGATGAAGCCCTCTACGGAGTTCAGCGGGGCCCTGCCCGATTTATAGGCAGCCTCGGCGGCGCGGCACAGTTCGAGCGGGTCCAGCAGCCCGCAATTGAGGCTGGTCGAGAGCATCGAGTGGTAGAGGTCGTCCTCCCCGTGGACCATCGCGTCCTGATAGGGGCCGAAGAGCGAGAGGCGGCGGGCGAAGAAGGCCTCGGCGGCTTCGAGGGCCTGTTCGCGGGTAACGGGCCAGCCGAAGGGTTCGAGGTCGCCGAAGTGATCGGCGAAGCGCTCGGCCACGAGGGCGATGACTTCCTGCGTGATCGCGTCGGGGGCGAATTTGGGGGTGGGGGGCGCGCGCATATCGCCTTTGGGCGGTTCGCGGTTTTCGCTGTCGAGATTCCAGACGCCGCTGACAGGCTTGTCGCCTTCCATCAGCAACCCGGTCTTGCGTCGCATCTCGCGGTAGAAATACTCCATGGTGAGGTGCTTGCGCCCGTCCGCGAAGGCGCGGAACTCGGCGTGGGTGGCGATGAAGCGCGTGTCGGGGAGGATTGAGACGGGGCAGGGGAAGCGGCCCTCCCATTCGAGCATTGCTTCATGCACCCGCCACTCGCCGCTTTCCGTGACGCGGATTTCGGACGGGGCATGGCGTTCGATGGCGCGGGCGACTTCGCCGGTGAAGCTGCCGGTGTTGTCCGGGTCTTCCAGCGCCACGTAATCGACTGTGAAGCCCTGCGCCCGAAGCTCCTCGGCGAAGTGGCGCATTGCCGAGAAAATGAGCACGATCTTCTGCTTGTGGTGCTTCACGTAGGTGGCCTCGTCCCACACCTCCATCATCAGCACGACGGTGCTTTCAGGCGAGAGACCATCGAGGCTGGAGAGATTGCGCGACAGCTGGTCGCCGAGGATCGGCACGAGAACGGGACGGGTCATGGGAGCCATACGCGGTGGCCCCCGCTTTGGTTTCGCGTTCAGACGAAGGAGTAGGGGTCGATATCGATCCCGACCCGCACGCCGGGCGCGAATTGCACCCCGCCGATCCAGTCGCGCAGGCAACCCTGCAAGTTGGCGCTGCGCCGCGCATTGACCAGAAAGCGATAGCGATACCGCCCGCGCAGCAGCGAGAGCGGGGCAGGCGCGGGGCCGAGGATCTGGACGTCCCCCAGCCGCGGGCGCACATCGCCGAGGCGCTGGGCGGCTTCGCGCGCTTCTTTCTCGTCCTCGGAAGACAGGATGATCGCGGCCCACCTGCCGAACGGCGGCGCGCCTGCATCGCGGCGGCCTTGGGTTTCGGCGGCGTAGAAGGCGTCGCGGTCGCCGTCCGCCAGCGCGGCGATCACGGGCGCGTCGGGGTGGCGGGTCTGGATCAGCACCTCGCCCGGCTTCGCGCCCCGCCCGGCGCGGCCTGCGACCTGCGCGATCTGCGAGAAGGTGCGCTCGCCCGCGCGCAGGTCTCCGCCTTCGAGGCCGAGATCGGCATCGACCACCCCTACCAGCGTGAGGTCGGGGAAGTGGAAGCCCTTGGTGACGAGCTGCGTGCCGATGATGATGTCGATCGCGCGGCCTTCCGCCATCGCGATGAATTCGGCGGCGCGTTCCGGGGTGTTGAGGGTGTCGGAGGTGGCGACCGCCAGCCGCGCCTCGGGGAACAGTTCGCCGACCTCCGCCGCAATCCGCTCCACGCCCGGGCCGCAGGCGACGAGGCAGTCGCTCTCGCCGCATTCGGGACAGGCCTCGGGCACCCGCGTCTCGAACCCGCAATGGTGGCAGGCGAGGCGGGCGGAGAGGCGGTGCTCGACCAGCCAGGCGCTGCAGCTCGGGCATTTGAAGCGGTGCCCGCAATTGCGGCACAGCGTCAGCGGAGCATAGCCGCGGCGGTTGAGGAACAGCAGCGATTGCTCGCCCTTCGCCAGCCGGTCGCGCAAGGCCTCGATCAGCGGTGCGGCGAGCCAGCGCTGGCTGCCGGGCTTCTCCTCGGTGAGGTTGACGAGGCGCACGGCAGGCAGGCTCGCCCCGCCAAAGCGTGCGGGCAGATCGAGCTTCGTGTAGACGCCGATTTCCGCCATGTGCAGGCTTTCCAGCGCAGGCGTGGCGCTGGCGAGGATCACCGGCAGGCCCTCGAAGCGCGCGCGCATCACGGCCACGTCGCGGGCGTTGTAGCGCACCCCGTCGTCCTGCTTGAAGCTGATCTCGTGCGCCTCGTCGACCACGATCAGGCCGAGCTTGGCATAGGGCAGGAACAGCGCCGAGCGCGCGCCGACGACGACTTGCGCCGAACCATCGGCAATCGCCCGCCACGCGCGGCGGCGTTCGGTCGATTTCAAGGAGGAATGCCACAGCACTGGCTTGGCCCCGAACCGCGCCGCGAACCGCGCGAGGAAATTCTCGGTGAGCGCGATTTCGGGGAGCAGCACCAGCACCTGACGCCCCTTCCGGATCGCGGCGGCTACAGGCTCGAAATAGGTCTCGGTCTTGCCGGACCCGGTGACCCCGTCGAGCAGGAAGGGGGCGAATTTTTGGGCGCGCACCGCCTCCACCAGCGTGCCCGCGACCGCGGCTTGCGCCTCGGACAGCGCGGGCTGGTGGAAGCCGGGATCGGCGGGCGGGTAAGGGCGGTCGATGTTGACCGTGACCGGCTCGAGCAGCCCCGCGCCGGCCATGCCGCGCAGCACGCCTTCCGAGACACCCGCGAGCGCAGCGAGTTCGCGCATCGTGCCCTGCTCGCCCGTCAGCTTCTCCAGCGCCGTCTTGCGCTGCGCGGTCAACCGGCCGCTCGCCTCGGCCCCCGTTAGCCGGTATTCGGTCATCGTCGCCGGGCCGCCCAGCGCCCCGCCGCTCGCCAGCGCCATGCGCGCCACGCTGGCGAGGGGAGCGCAGTAGTAATCGGCGGTCCACTCGATCAGCCGCCGCAGCGGCGCAGGCAGAGGCGGGACGGGCAGGACCTCGAGAATCGGGCGCAGGCGCTCGAAGGCGATTTCCTTGCCCGGCAGCGCTCCTGCGTCCCACACGATCCCCATCACCTTGCGCGGGCCCAGCGGCGCCACGACCACGCTGCCGGCAGGCGCGGCGACGCCCTCGGGCAGCCGGTAATCGAGCGGGCCGAGGGCGGCATTCAAAACAAGGAGGCGAACTCGGTTCATCGTGCAGTTATATGGGGCGGCGCAAAGGACGAGGGCAAGCTGGAGACCGATGAAAATGACCGCGATCACCACCTTTACCCCGACCCGTACCCCTACGCGGCGGAGCCTCCTCGCCGGCGCCGCAGGGGTCGGCGCCATGTTGCTGCTTCCCGCCTGCGCGAGCACCGGGGGCGGGTTCAGCATGACCGAGGCGGTGCGCCGCCTGCTGCTGCTCGCGACCGAGAACGCCTTCCTGCGCCTCACCGCGCCGGGCGGCTTCTGGGACGAACAGGTCGCGCGGCTCGGGCTGGCGAATGTGCTCGGCACGCGCGGCGATGTGTTGGGACGGATCCTCACCTCGCAGGCCTTCAAGGACCGGCTCGAGGAACGCTTCGCGGGCCTCGCGATCGACGCGAGCTTCCGCGCCGCGCCGGTGGTGACCGACGCAATCCAGGTGATCGGCTTCGATAACGC
>NZ_JAMNXL010000114.1 GCF_023653175.1 Erythrobacter sp.
CTCGGCGACGAACCGCTCGATCTGATCGTCAGCTATCCCAACTAGGTGCCGGGCTGGACATAGGGCACGCGGGCGAAGAGCTCGCGCTCCCAGCGGCGCGGATCGTTTTCCACGCGGCTTGTCGCGTCGAAGATCATGGTCCGGCGGGCGGCGAGGTCATAGTCGGGCCAGCCGGGATCGCCGGTGCGGGCGAAGCGGGTGAAGGCGTCCATCACCGCCTTGCTCATCGCGGTCTGTGCTGGTGTGGCATCGGGGACGGTGCCGAAGGCCAGGCCGATGTCGTCGGTGTGCTGCGCGTCCTCGAAAGCGAGCTGGTAGACGAAGGTGTTGCCCTTGCCGCTGCGGGCGCGTGCCTCGGCCTCCTCGACCTGGCCCCGCCAGCTGCGCGCAGGCGTGACGATGCGGTGGAAAAGCTCCTCGGGCGATGCCTCGGGATAGCGTTCGCGGAACTGGGCGACCACCCAGCCGGGCTCGAGATCGACGCGCATCTCCGGCCCGATCCGCTCGGCCAGATTGTCCCACGACAGGCCCTTCAGCACGCGGCCCTCGGGCGGATAGAAGGCCCGCGTCTCGGCAATGGTGTTGCCGAGCAGCATCGGGATATCGGCCGATTGCGCGGGCGCGTCGGGCCAGAAGGGGTGGCGGTGGAGGCTGCGCATGTCGAGCACCGGGCCGAAATAGACCCGCCCGCCCAGCACCGGATCGCTCGCACCGAGCGCGGCGACGAGCGCCTCGACCGGCGCGCCTGCCGGATCCTCGCCGAGCGCCGCGAGATAGGCGGCGGCGCGCTTGGCGGCATTGAGCGGGCCTGATGCCGTGACCTGCTGGCCACTCATGGTGATCGCCTTGTGGAAAAGGCCGCGGGCGGCGGGCATCGCCATCAGCGTCGCAATCTTCGCGCCCCCGCCGGACTGGCCGAAGACCGTGACATTGCCCGGATCACCTCCGAAGGCCGCGATGTTCCGCTGCACCCATTCGAGCGCGCAGATCAGATCGAGCTGCCCGGCATTGCCGCTGTCGGGGAAGCGCTCGGGCAGGTAGAGATAACCCAGCGCGTTCAAGCGGTGATTGACCGTCACCACCACCACATCGCCGCGCGCCGCGAGCGCCGCGCCGTCGTTGAGGGGATCGGTGACCGAGCCGGTGGAATAGGCCCCGCCGTGGAAATAGACCATCACCGGCTTGCGCTCGCGCGGGCGTCGGTCGGGTGTCCAGACGTTGAGAAACAGGCAGTCCTCGCTCTGGTCGGGGTAGGCGTTACCCGGCTGAGGGCAGGCGGGGCCGAACCGGTCGAAGGCTCCACCGTTCTGCTGGGCCTCGCGGATCGGCACCGGCTTCTCGAAGCGCCGCGCGGTGGCATAGCGAATGCTGAGGAAGGAACGCGCGGGCCGCTGGTCGAACGCAGTCTCGCGGCTCTTGTAGTATCCATCTGGAGCGGCCACGCCGTCGGTTGCGTCAACGACGACGCTGCCGCCCAGCATTACCCAGGCCCCCGCGGCCCCGCCCGCCAGCACGGCGCGGCGGGAGAGCCCCTCAGCGGCGGACATCGCCTGCACCCGCGCTGAAGCCGTCGAGCATCGCGCGGCTGACCGGGCACATGTCGCCCGCGATGGTGTGCTTGAGCGCGGCGAGCGCCAGCCCTCGCGCCGCCATCACGGCGAGATCGCCGCCTTCAAGCCAGCCGTCGATCACACCTGCGGCAAAGGCATCGCCCGTGCCGATCCGGTCTACGATCCCGGTGACGTCGATCTCCTCGGTCTGGTGGCTGCCTTCGCGGCTGTCGACCCGGGCGCTGATGCGGTGGTGATCGCTCGTCACCAGATGGCGCGCAGTCGAGGCGATCAGCTCGAGGTTCGGGAACGCCGCGAAAGCTGCCTCGGCCGCCTCGCGCCGCCGGTCCTCGCCTTCGCCCGAGAACGGCCGCCCGAGCAGCAGCGCAATGTCGCGGTGATTGCCGATGAGTATCGTCGCATCCGCCACCAGCTCGCGCAGGATCGTGGCGGGATCGCTGTCCCACGCGGCCCACAGCTGTGCGCGGAAATTGCCGTCGAAGCAGACCGGTACGCCTGCCGCTCGGGCCGCGGCCTGCGCAGCGCGCGCCAGTGCCACGCCCTTGGGGCCGAGCGCCGGGGTGATCCCTCCGCAATGCAGCAGCCGCGCACCGGCCAGCGCGCCCGCGAGGTCGATGCTCTGCGGCGCGGCCTCGGCAAAGGCGCTTCCGCCGCGGTCATAAGTGATCGCCGAAGGGCGCGGGCCGGAACCGGCCTCGAGGAAATAGAGCCCCATCCGCCCGGGCGCGCGCGTGATGTGCGCAGCGCCGACACCGCTCGCCCGAAGCGCAGCGAGGGCGCGCTCGCCCAGAGGATTGTCAGCCACCACCCCGGCAAAGCGAACCGCGTGCCCGAGGCTCGCCAGCGCCGAGGCGACATTCGCTTCGGCCCCGCCGACGACCATGTCGAGGCTGCTTGCCTGCACCAGCATCCGCCGCTCGGGCGGCGAGAGGCGCAGCAGGATTTCGCCGAAGCAGGTGATGTGCATGGGGGTGAGGTTACCGAGCCAGCCAGCCGCCGTCGACCGCCAGCACATGCCCGGTCACATAATCGGACGCAGGCGAAGCAAGGAACACCGCCGCCCCGGCGATGTCCTCCGGCCTGCCCCAGCGCCCGGTCGGGATGCGCTCCATGATCTGGCGGTTGCGGGTCTCGTCGGCCTGAAGCGCGGCGGTGTTGTTGGTGGCAATGTAGCCCGGCGCGATGGCGTTGACCTGCACACCCTTGGGCGCGAGCTCGTTCGCCAGCGCCTTGGTCAGCCCCACAACACCCGACTTGGCGGCGGCATAGCTCGGTACGCGGATGCCGCCCTGAAAGCTCAGGAGCGAGGCGATGTTGACGATCTTGCCCGATCCTTGGGCGGCCATCACCCGGGCGGCGGCCTGGCTGAGGAAGAACAGCGTCTTCAGGTTGGTGTCGACCACCGCATCCCAGTCTTCCTCGGTGAAGTCCGCAAGGTCGTTGCGGCGGATGATCCCGGCATTGTTGACCAGAATGTCGAGCCCGCCGAGCGCCGCCACCGCGTCGTCGACCAGCCCTTTCACCGGTGCGATCGTGGCAAGGTCCGCGCGCAGGTCGACCACCTTGCGCCCCGTCGCGGCGATCAGCGCCAGCGTCTCGTCCGGCGCGCTGCGCCCGGCGAGCGCCACGTCGGCTCCCGCCTCGGCCAGAGCGACCGCAATCGCCTGACCGATGCCTGTATTGGCCCCGGTCACCAGCGCGCGCTTGCCCGCAAGGTCGAAGGATATCGCCATGTCAGCCGCCCTCTTACAGCGCCTTCAGATAGGCGGCGATGCCGTCATCCTGGCAATTGGGGTAGAAATATTCGGCGAACTTCTCGCCCGCGATGGCGGCGCGCAGGAGGTCCTGATCGACGCTCTTCAGAACGGTGAGCATGTCGTGGCAGCTCGCCGCCTTGAGGTCGGCAAGCTTGCCGCGGTTGACCGCCATGATTGCCGCGCGTTCCTTGGGGTAGCCCGCGCCCGGCTCGCCTTCGAAGAGCTTGGCGTAGCAATCCTGCAGGTTCAGCTCCGCCGCCCAGCCGAAGCCCTTGGCATAGGGCATCGAGATCGCGTTGCCCGCATTGATCTGGCTGAACAGGAAGGCGTCGGTCGGGTCGATCACGAGCCCGCAGAACACGCCGGGCATGGCGTTGCAGGCGAGCATCGAGCCCATCCCCGTGCCGCAGCCGGTGACGACGAAATCGGCGGCTTTGGAGTTCAGCAGGATGCCGGTCAGCAGCCCGTTCATCACGTAGGTCAGCGAGGCCGAATCCTCGGCCGAGTACATGCCGTAATTGAACACCTCATGCCCCAGCGGCCCAACCACGGCGGTCAGCGCCTCGTGGATGATGCCGTTCTTGGCCGCCTGGCTGTTCTCGGTGATGAGCGCGATCTTCATGCCTTGTGTCCTTCCCTGCGCGGTCTTTTTAGGAAACCGGTGTCATGGGGCGGGGTGTAGCGCCAAAGCGGGGGCGGTTTCAACCACCCATTTCAGGCTTTGGGCGGGGCGACCGACTGGCGCTTGACCAGCCGGGCGGGGAAGCGGGACTCGCCTGCGACCTCCTCGGCCGGTGCGATCAGCTTCAATGCGGCGGCGCGGCCCATCTCGCGCACCGGCCAGCCGACGGTCGTCATCGGCGGCCAGATGTGGGCGGCAATCGGCGAATCGTCGAAGCCGATGATCGACAGGTCGTCGGGCACGCGCAGATTGCGCTGGCGGGCGGCGTGGAAGGCGCCCGAGGCCATCTCGTCATTGCTGGCAAAGATCGCGGTCGGCCGCTCGGACGCGTCGAGCAGCAGCCCTGCCGCCTCCAACCCGGACTCGAAGCGGTAGGTGCCAGGTGCGCGGGCCGAGTCAGGAACGACCAGCCCGTGCCGCGCCATCGCCGCGAGGAACCCCTCGCGCCGCTCGTGCGCGGACCGGAACCCCTTGGGCCCCTCGATCAGCGCGATCCGGCGGTGGCCGAGTTCGACCAGGTGATCAACCGCCGCCTCGACCATCTCGCGGTCGTTCGAGGCGACCATGTGATCCGCATCGTCGAGCATCGCCGAGCCCATGCGGACATAGCCGCAGCCCATCTCGAGGCACAGTTCGGCAAGCGCATCATTCTCCGAGATCGGCGGCAGGATCAGCACGCCGTAGAGCCGCTGCAGTTCGAGAAAGTGGCGGATGTCCTCGATCAGCGTGGGCGAATGCCGGTCGACCGGGCGCACCACCAGCGCGAATTCGGTGTCGCGGATCGCATCGAGCACGCCTTCCTGCACCTTGAGCACGGTCTGGGCATTGGGGTTGTCGTGGAGCAGGCCGAGCAGGAAATTGCGCCGCAGCGCCAGCGCGCGCGCCTGAGGGTTGGGGACGTAGCCAAGCTCGGCAATAACGGCCTCGACCTTGGTGCGGGTGTCCTCGCTCAGCAGCGCGGAGCGGTTGATCACCCGGCTGACGGTCTTCTTCGACACGCCCGCGAGGCGGGCCACATCGTTGATCGTTGGCGTCTTGTTCGATTTGGGCATCGGCGGTGGTGAACATCTTTCGCAAGGACTTCGCCCTTCTAGAGGGCATTCGCGCGAATGCAAAAAGCCGCCGCGACTTGCAGCCCCGACCCGCACAAGAAAGCTTTTGACACCGGTTTCCTTTTTCGCCAAGGCTCCGTTTCGTGGAGCGAGAGGACAATACCGAAACCGTGCTTTGCGATGCGCGTGACATCGCCTCGGCGTTCGTCGCCGCGCGGCGCAGCGGGGCTGCGATCAGCCATTATCCGGGCGCGGCGCCGCATGATCTGGCGAGCGCCTATGCCATTCAGGACGCGGCCCTTGCGCTGTGGGAGCGCGAGGTCGGCGGCTGGAAGGTCGGCCGCATCAACCCGCCGCGCGACGCTGAACTCGGTGCCGACCGGCTCGTCGGCCCCGCCTTCTCCGACACCATCCTCGCCGCCGGTTCGGCCGCGCCCTTCCCGGTCTTCCGGGGCGGATTTGCCGCCGCCGAGGCCGAATTCATGCTCCGCCTCGCGCCGCAGGACGGGCCGCTGCCCGCCACCCCGCAGGAGGCGATGGCGTGGGTCGACGAGGTGCGGATCGGCATCGAGATCGCCTCCTCGCCCTATGCGCGGATCAATGCCGACGGGCCCTGCGTCACGATTTCCGACCATGGCAATAATGCCGGCCTGCTGCTCGGCCCGGTCGTGCCGCGCGCGCAGTGGGACGCGCTCGACGCTGTCGAGGTGACGCTGGCGATCGACGGCACCGAAGTCGGCCGCGCCACCACCGCGACCATGCTTGACGGGCCGTTCGGGGCGGTCGCCTTCCTCCTTGCCAACCTCACCCGCCGGGGCTTTGCCATAAAGCCCGGCTGGTGGGTTTCGAGCGGCGCGATCACTGGCGTCCATGTGGTTGCGCCCGGCAGCGCGGTCGTTGCCGGGTTCGGCAAGCTGGGCTCGGTCGAGACGCTGATCGGCTAGAACTTGTAGGCCAGCCCGAACTGGAATTGCCGCGGCGCGCCCGCGTTCCGCTGCACGAACTCCGTCCCGCCGCCGAACTGGATCTGGTTCGAAGTCGTCGCTGCGTTGGCAAAGCCGCTCTGGTTATTGGCGTTGAAGACGTTGAACACGTCCGCGCTCGCCTCAAGCTTTCCACCCGCGACGGGGAGTGCGTAGCGCACCCCCAGATCGACCGTCGCCGACCATGGCAGGCGCGCCGAATTGCGGCTCTCGCCCGGGTAGCGGTCGGAATTGCCGAGGAAGTTCTCGCCGAAACTCGCCCCGTCGCCGTTCAGGTCCTGCGTCCCGAAGATCCGCGCATCGGGGACGAGATTGACCGGCTGGCCCGACTGGAACAGGCCCGCCGCGGTCAGGGTCAACCCGTCGAGCGGATAGAGGTAGCCCACCGCCGAGATCACATGCCGCCGGTCATTGGCCGAGGGGCCCCATTCGGCGGCGAAGTCGTTCGAATTGGCCGCGCGGAAATTGATGTCGTCGGTGTCGTTCCTCAGGCGCGAGAGGGTGTAGCTGACGCGGAACGCATAGTCGTCCTCGCCGCGCAGCTTGATCGCTTGCAGGATCAGCGCGAGGTATTCAGCCTCGCCCTCGGTCTCCGACACCGTGATCTGCCGCGCCCCGCCTGCCACGAGCGGGATCGGGCGCGAGGCGTCGGCGGCGGCTTGGCTGCGGACAAGGCCGAGGCTCTGCGCCAAAGCGAAGCGCGCGGCATTGTCCGGCAGGGCGCGCAAGAGCGCTATGTTGGCCTCGGTGAGGTTTGCAAGGTTGGGCGTGAAGGGCGCGGGCGCGTTGAGGTCGCGCAGCCGCAGCAGATTGTGCGAGCGGCTGTAGAGCGCATCCACCGACAGGGTGAGGGTGCTGGTCGCGGCATATTGGTAGCCGCCGCTGACCTGCACGCTCCACGGATTGTCGTAGCCGGTCGGGCTGAGGATGCGCCCCTCGCCCAATGTCGCGGTGCCCCGCAGCGCCTGCACCTGCGCCGGAGTAGGGCAGGCAGAAACGGTCGCACAGGGGGGCGTGACCGTCAGATTGCCGTCGAAGGTGATATCGCGCAGATCGATCCCCGCGGGAATGCCGCCCCGCGCCTGCAACTGCGCGAGCTGGCTCAGGAACCCGGCGGAGGTGGTGTTGCGCTGAAGCGCGTCGGAGATGACGGCGTAGGAGAGCTTGCCTGTGAAGATCCCCGCCCCGAAGCGCACCGAAGAGCGCGCGTCTGGCTGCCAGTTCAAGGCAAGGCGCGGGGCTATATTGTCGGTGTCGCCATCACCCGCACCGCGCTCCGTCAAGGTGTCGTAATCCCACCGCACGCCCAATGTGGCGGTGAGCGTCGGCGACAGCTCCCACGCATCCTCAAGGTAAAGCGCGATCAGTGTCTGCGGCGTGCCGAAGCTCTGCGGGCGCAGTTCGACCGCGTAATTGGCAACCACCGGGTTGAGCGACAGCACGTCCTGCGCAGTCAGCGCCAGCCCCCGGCCCGACAGGCTGGCGAGCTGCGGGGCGGTCAGGTCGACGGTGAAATTCCCGTTCGGGTTCCCCCCGCCGAGCAGCGCGAAGTCCGAGGCAATCGCGTCCACGCCTGCACTCAGCCGGTGCGCGCCGAGGTCGCGGCTGACGCGGTGCGTGGTCTGCCAGGTCTCCTCGAGGCTGTCGAAGACATAGCCGGGATTGCCGACCACCGCCGCAGTTAACCCCGAGGGACCGCGCACCACGACTTGAGCGCCGGGCGCGCCCGTCGCCTCGCCATAATCCCAGCGGAAGCGGCTGAATTGCAGCGCGCCATCGTAGCTCCAATCGGCCCCTGCATAGCTCGCTGTCGCGGCGATCAGCGTCGAGAACCGGTCCTGCCGCGATCCGGCCGAGGGGAAGGTCGCGTTCCCTCCGCCCAGCGCGCCGCCCGGACGGTCGATGGTGACGCGGCCAATATTGCCGCGCACACCAATCGTCCAGTCGTCGGTCAGCCGGTGGTCGAGGCGCAGCGATGCGAGATGGAATTCGTTGTTGCCGGTGACCGTGTCGACGATCCCCAATTGCGGCGCGTCGACGATCTGGGTGTTGCGATCACGGGTGTATTCGTAGTTCGCATAGAAGAAGGTCGTGTCGCGCTTCAGCGCGCCGCCCGCGGCGAAGCCGCCCTGATAGCGCTCGAAGCTCTCGCCGACAGGGTTGCCCGACAGGTCGCGGCGCGGGAAGGGGGACCGGGCGTCCAGCGGCCTGCCGGGGCGAACCAAGCCATAGACCTCGCCGGTGAAGGTGTTGCTGCCGGACGGGGTGGTATAATTGACTATGCCATTGGCCGTGCGCCCGTAGCCGGCCGAGTAGCTGTTCGCCAGCACGGTCACTTCGCGGGTGAAGCCCAAGGGCACGGGAAACTTGATCCCGCCGAGGAAGTTCTCGTTATTGTCGAGCCCGTCGATCAGGTAGTTGGTGTCGAGGCCGTTGCTCCCATTGATCGCAATCGACGGCGCCTCGGGGAAGAACCCCGTCGAGGGGACGACATTGGGCAGGCGGATCAGTGCGCCGAGCACATCGCGGCCCTCGATGGGCAGCGCCACCAACTGCTCGCGGGCGAGCGAGGCGGAAATCTCGGCGTTGGCCGTGTTGAGCCCGGTGATCGCGCGCGCGGCGGTCACCACGATGCCGGCGTCGGCGGACGGTTGAAGCTGGAGTATCACGCTGCGGGTGAAGTTCGCCCGCAGTTCCACGGCCTGCGCCGCGAGCGGCGCGAAGCCGGGGGCACTTGGGACCGAGACCTGATAGGCTCCGCCGGTCGTCACCCCGTCCAGCCGCACCGTGCCGCTCGCATCGGTGACCAGCGTGCGGGTAAGGCCGATGGCGGCGTTCTCGATCACCACTTCGGCGCCTGCGACCGGCGCGCCCTCGCTTGTCACGACGGTAATCTCGATCCCCGCCTGCTGCGCAAGGGCGGCGGGCGCACAGATCACGCTGGCAGCCGCCAAGGCGGCGCCTGCTGCGCTCGTGCGAAGCAAACCGGTCAACATTGTATTCCCCCTCGTTGGTTCTCCGGCGCGTGACGCGGCGCCTGCCGGTGTTCGTTGCCGACAGGCCCAGAGTTACAGCGCCGCGCCGCCGCCGCCGCTATCGCGATATTGCTGGCGGCTACTCGGCGATGCGCTTGGGCGGGGCGATGGTCTCGGCTGCAATCGCCTCGGCCGAGAAGGGCAGGCGGTGCCACTGCTTGGCCGCATAGGCCCGCGTCTGGTCGTGCGCGTGGGGGCTGGCGGGGTTGGTGGACTGCGAATAGCTCAGGATCGCGTCGGCGACCGGGCCCTTGTCGTCGAAGCCGACGATCTGGATGTAGCTCGTCCCGTGGCGCGGGGTGAGGCCGCCGGGGACGGACACCGATTCCTGCATGTTGAGGATGCCGAGCGTACCGGGGCCGCCGTGGATCGGGATCGCATCGTTCCCCGCCACCACCCGCTGCACTTCGCCCCACGGCGCGTCGAGGGCGATGGCGGCGGCGTCGAGTTCCGCCACTGCCTCGCCGAGCGCGGCGAGCAGCTTCTCGCCCTTCGCGCCCTCGGTGGCGAGGGTGCGCGGGGTGTTCACCGGATCGGCGGGATCGAAGGGCACCGCCCACAGGCCCGGCAGGCGCGCGGCCTTGGGCCAGAAGGCGCGGAACAGCGCGGCGCCGCGGCTGTCCGCCTCGAAGCGGCGGTCCCAGCTCGCCAGTGCCTTGCAGCCGCGCACGGCGGCTTCGGGCAAGGGGTCAGGGGTGACGCACAGCCCGCCGATGTCGTCCATCACCATGTCGGCCGCGAGGCTCTTGTTGGCAAAGGCATGGGCCTGCGCGCGCGCATGGTCGATCTTGCCGCCTGCGATCAGCGCGGCGGTCTCGGTGAAGTTGGACCGCGTGCGCAAGGACCGCGGCGTCGCATACCGGCCGAGCACCGGCGAAAGCTGGCGATAGGGCATCGCCGGGTTGCTGATCCAGTAAGAATCGTTCGAATTGGTGAGCCAGGTCTTGACTGTGGTCGCCGCCTGATCGCTGGCGGGCATCAACCCGGGGACGGGCGTGCCGGGGGCTTTGTCCCAGTCGCACGCCGCCTTGCTGCCATCGAGCAGGATCGCGAGCTCCGCGAACAGCCCCGCGATCGGCGTGGCGCAGGCCTTGGCCTTCTCGGCCCCGACATTGGGCACTGCGGTGATATCGGCATGGAGCGCGTCGCCGAAGCGGTCGGCGGCGATGGTGTTGACCCATGGAATGCCGAGCGTCTCGCTGATCGCCGCCTGCACTTCGCCCACTTTCTTCGCCTCGCCGATCCTCAGCCAGGTCTCGATCCCGCGCTGGTTGCCGCGGTTGGCGTCCTTCAAGGCAAAGGCACTCGCGGCGCTCCACGTGATCCCGCGTGAGGGGACGACGAAGACGGGCCCCCAGCGGGTGGAGTAGAGCGTGCGGGTTAGGGCGGGGGTGCCCTCGGGCATCGGTACGGTGACGGTCTGCGGGGTCATCGCCTCGCTCTTGCCGTCGACCATGTAGCGCGTCGCGTCCGCCGGATCGAGCGCCAGCTGGTAGAGCGTGAAGTGCCGCGCCTCGGTGACGGTGTGGGTCCAGGCGACATCCTTGTTGAAGCCGAGGGTCGGCATCGGGGTGCCCGCAAGGCCGACGCCCATCACCTCGTAGCCCCCGGGGCCCTTTACATGCATCTGCCAGAAGCGGCTCGGGCCCTTCCAAGGGAAATGCGGATTGCCGATCAGCATGCCGCGCCCGGTGGCGGTGACCTCGCTGCCGAAGGCCCAGCCATTGCTGCCAATGCCGAGTTCCTTTGGATCGGGCATGTTGATGGCGACCTTGGGGGCAGGGCTGCCCGGAGGCGCGGCATTGGCGATCGCGGGGGCGAGGTTCAGCGAGCTTGCCAGCAGCATCTGCTTCTCGTTCATCCGCAGCATGTCGTCGGCGGTGATGGGGCGAACCCACGCCTTGCCGCGGCATTCGGCGGGGATTCCTTCGGTGCCGGCATCCTTGAGGAAGCGGTTGTAGCCCGCGACATAGCCAGCCAGCAGATCCTGCACACGCGGGCTCAGCGTCTTGGCGCCCTCGCGCAGGGCGGGCAGGTCGATCACCGCGCGGAAGAACACGTCCGAGGAGAGGTTGTCGACCTCCTCGAAGCCGAGCACCGCCTTGGCCGCCGGCCCCCAGAAGCGCGAGCGCTCGCCCGCGACGGTGGCGAATTCCTCGGCCAGCAGGCACAGGTTGTCCTCGGCATAGGCATAGGCGACCCCGTAGCCCACGCCGCGCCAGTCCCGCGCCTCGATATGGGGGATGCCGAAGGTGGTGCGGGTAATGGTTGCGGCGTAGCGGGGCTTGGCCAGCGCCTCGCCCGCCGGAACTGCCACCAGCGCAGCGGTCGTCGCCGCCAGAACCGCAATCCGCTTCATTCTCTCTCTCCCGTCACCCGTATCGGGTTGCGGCAAGAGACCTATCGGGCGACCGCACAAAAGGGAACACGAAAAGGAA
>NZ_JAMNXL010000266.1 GCF_023653175.1 Erythrobacter sp.
CGCTCGGCGCGGTCGCGGATCAGCTTGCCCGAGGGATCGTGATAGGCCCAGCCCTTGCCCGCGCGCCGACGCGTGATCCCGGGCAGCGCGTCGTCAACATAGACCAGCTTTTCCATCCCCAAGCGAAATGCGCGTGAGGCTCGCGATGTTCCATCTTGAACCCCGCCCCTGCAGGCGCCAGCTTGAGACACACGACGGCGCGCACCGATGCTGCGCCGAAAGGAGATTTCGCGATGGCAGATAGCCCCTACACCCCGCCCGCCGTCTGGAGTGCCGACACCGTCTCGGGCGGCCGCTTCGCCAGCATCAACCGGCCGACTGCGGGGCCGCGCGAGGACAAGGCCCTGCCCGAGGGCGACAACCCCTTCCAGCTCTATTCGCTCGCCACCCCCAACGGGGTGAAGGCGACCATCATGCTGGAAGAACTGCTCGAGGCCGGGCACACGGGCGCCGAATATGACGCCTGGACGATCAACATCGGCGACGGCGAGCAGTTCACAAGCGGCTTTGTCGGCGTGAACCCCAACTCCAAGATCCCCGCCCTGCTCGACAAGAGCGACGCTCAAGCCCCCTTCCGCATCTTCGAAAGCGGCGCGATCCTCGTGCACCTCGCCGAGAAGTTCGGGATGTTCCTGCCCACCGCTCCTGCCGCGCGCGCGGAAGTGCTGAGCTGGGTGTTCTGGCAGGTCGCCAGCGGGCCCTTCATCGGCGGGGGCTTCGGCCACTTCTACGCCTATGCGCCCGAGAAATACGAATATCCCATCAACCGCTACGCGATGGAAACCAAGCGCATCTTCGACGTCGCCGACAAGCGGCTGGCGCAAAGCCGGTTTCTGGCGGGCGACGAATACACCCTCGCCGACATCGCCAACTACCCCTGGCTCGCGCCCTTCGTGGCCGGGCAGATCTACAACGACGCCAAGACCTTCCTGTCGATCGACGAATACACCAACGTCGCGCGCTGGGTGGCCGAAATCGGCGCGCGTCCGGGCGTCCAGCGCGGACGGATCGTCAACAAGGTGTGGGGCGACGAGGACACCCAGCTGAAAGAGCGCCACTCGGCCGCCGATTTCGAAGGCAAGCGGCTTGTAACCAGCCCCCCGGTCTGAGATCATGGGAAGGGGGCGGATTACGCGCTTTCGCCCCCTTCACATCCTGATTTCAGCCGCTATAGGACGCGCCTCTTGCTGGGGCGTAGCCAAGCGGTAAGGCAGCGGTTTTTGGTACCGCCATGCGAAGGTTCGAATCCTTCCGCCCCAGCCAGTTTCCCATTCGAGCATCGGCCATCTGGATCTCGGCGGACTGCGTGGTCCGGCGATAGCGCCTGCACGCGATCCCTTGCCAACCCGCCACCCTCCCGCCAAGAATCGCTCTCGGGGGGAGTGGCACATGGCCGCATCGAAATCTTACTGCGCGGCTGCCTTGCTGGCGGCTTTTGTGGCTGTGTTGCAGCCGACACCTGCGCTCGCTGCGCCGGACGTTGGTGCGGACAAGGTTGCCAAGAAGAGCCCCTCGCGTGCCGACGACGGGAAACTCGGCAAGGCCGACGCCGCGACGTCCTATCGCCCCCTCGTCGAAAGGCTCGAGGTCGCGATCAGCGCAGGCAACGCCGAAATGGTCGCAAGGCTGCTGCCCATTGTCGAGGCGCTTGTGCTGGGTTCGGACGACGCCGCGCCCGAGGACCAGGACCATGCCCTGCCGGTGCTGCAAAGCGCCTATGCGCTGATCGGCGATTTCCCGGGCGAGCGCACCATCATCGATCGCAGGGTCGCCCTTGCAGCATCGCGTGAGGGGCCCAGGAGCTACGCGGCTGCGATCATCGCGGTCGACATAGCCGATCTTCTGCGCCGGGAGGGCCGCCCGGCCGAAGGAGAAGCGCATCTGCGCCGCGCGGTGGCCGCCAGCGCCGATCCTGTCGTGAGGATCGGTTTGCAGCAGGCACTCGCGCGCTACCTCGACAATGCCCAGCACCTCGGTGATGCGATCGATGCCTATCGGGTGCTGCTCGATCTGCAGGTGAAGCAGGAGGGCCCGGATTCGGGCGACGTGTTCAAGACCGTCGAGGCGCTGAGCTGGGATCTCGGCCAGACAGGCCGCCATGCCGAGGCGCTGGCGCTGCTCGCCACCACGCTCCCGCGCGCCGAGGCCGCGTGGCGCGAGACCGGCGCGGACGAGACGAACAACGGCACGATGGACAGTCTGTTGACCGGGCTGCGCTATGCCAATCTGCTCGAACGGCAAGCCGAACACCTTGGCGCGCAAGGCAAGATCAGCCAGTCCGATTTCCAGTTCGAAGCCGCCAATCGCCTGCGCACGCGCTACTTCACCCGCCCGACCCACGTTGTCGCGCAGACCTACAACAACATGGCCTTCCGCCAGAACTTCCAGGGCCGCTTTGCGCTTGCCGAGAAGAACGCCCGCACCGCGCTCGAGATCTTCGAGGGCTTCTTCAGCCAGACGGACACCTCGGAAAGCCTCACTTATGCCAAGTACAAGTACAATCTGGCCGCCGCACTGCTGGGACAGGGCCGGGCCGAGGAGGCCTTGCCGCTGCTGCGCTTCGGCGTTCCGATCCAGCGCAAGCTCGGCCCCGACCATCCCGATCTCGTGATCCTGCTGACCACGCTCTCGCGCGCGATCGTGGCGGCCGGGGGTGATCAAGGCGAGGCGCTGGCGCTGGCGCGCGAAGCGGCCGCGATTGGCCGCAGGCACCGCGATGCGCGGCTTGCGGGCGGCTATGCAGGCAGCACGCCCGATGCCGCCTCCTCGGCGCTCACCCGCGCGCTTGCGGGGGATGCGACCACGCATGATCCCCTGTCGATGGCCTATGGCGCGCTGATGGAGGCAACCTCGGCCGGACTGGATGCCGGTGGCCCTGCCGCCGATGCCGATGCCGATGCCCTGCGCAGCGAAATGTTTGTCGCAGGCCAGGATCTCGAGCAATCGACAGCAGGGCAAGCCATGGCCGAGGCCGCCGCGCGCGCGATGGCGGGCGATGGTCCGCTGGGCGCGCTCATCACCCGCAAGCAGCAACTTGCCGATCGTGCCCGCGCGCTCAACCTTGCGGTCACAGCCAGCATCCTCGCGAGCGAAACGCCGGGCCTCGACGAAAAGCGCGCGGCGCTGGCGCAAGTGGTCGAGGAGCTGGCCGCCGCTGATGCGGAGCTGAAGCGGGCCTTCCCCGAATTCGACGAACTCGTCTCGCCAGCCGCGCTATCGCTGAGCGACGTCAAGGCGCGGCTTGCCGCCGACGAGGCGTTGGTCCTGATCGTCCCCCACGGGTCTGACACCTACGTCTGTGCGGTTGCGCCCGACCGGGAAGAGGTCCGGGTCCTCGAGAATGCGACGGAGCCCGTCGCCCGGC
>NZ_JAMNXL010000267.1 GCF_023653175.1 Erythrobacter sp.
GAGGTCGATCTTGCTCAGCTGCGGCGGGCACGGCCGGGAGCGCGACAGCCAGCGCCGCCGCAAGCGCGGCCAGCGATCCGCCGGTTCTGGCGAAGGGGGCAAAAAGTGACTTCATGGGTAGTGCCTCCAGTATCGCCAGCCCACCACAGGCATGTTGTGATCATGTCGCATTAGACCCCGCAGACTGTCGCAGCGATGAACCGGCTCGCCGATGTTCAGAAAAATTGCGGCATGGCTGAACATTCCTCGGCGCCGCTTGACGCGCGCGCGGTTGCCGCCAAAGGCACGCGGCGATGTTCGAAACTCTCGATGCCTGCCTCGCCGATTGCCGCGACCGGCTGATTCGCGCGCCCCGCGACCGCAAGTCGCCGCTGCACACGCCGGTGATCGTCACCGCTGATGTCGATGCCCGGGTGATGGTGCTGCGCGCCTTCGATGCTTCCGCGTGGCGGCTGCGGCTCCACACCGATGCCCGCGCACCCAAGGCGGCTGCGCTCGCAGCCGACCCGCGCATCGCCATGCTGTTCTACGACAAGGGCGCCAAGATCCAGATCCGCGCGCGCGGGGTCGGCGAGATCCTCCGCACTGGCCCCGAGGTCGATGCGGCGTGGAACGCCAGCACCAACTTCGCGCGGCGCTGCTATCTGGGCGAGGGGCCGGGGGCGGGTTCGGACACGCCGACCTCGGGCCTGCCGCCGGAATTCGAAGGCGTCGAACCCGACGATGCGCAGCTTGTGCCCGCGCGGGAGAATTTTGCGCTGCTCAGGATCACGCTGAGGGCGCTCGACTGGCTCTACCTCGCCCACACCGGGCATGTGCGCGCGCAGTTCACGCGCGCGGAGGGGGACGGAGCAGCGGCGTGGGAGGGGCGCTGGGTCTCGCCCTGAGCGGATCAGGCCGCCGAGGCGGAGTGGCCCGCGACGGTCGCACTTGCGGGCGAGGGCGCGGGCGCAGGTAGGAGCATGATCTCCTCGATCTCGCTCGCCGGCACGACATGGTCGGCCCCCTTGGCAAGCGCTGCATCGAGCGCGCGGGCTGCGCGCCCGGCGATGCTCTCGTCGCCATCGCCGAAGCCTTCGGCGGCGACTCCGAAGCTCGCGGTGAGCCGCGCCTCGCTGCCGAACTGCGGCAGGCGCAGCTGGCCGAGCCGGCGGCGCAGGCGGTCTGCGATGCGCACCGCGGCGCGCTCGTCGGCGCCGGCAAGGGTGATGGTGAAGGCATCGCCTTCGCCGTGCGCCATGCGGTCCCCGCGGCGCAGACTGGCACGCATGACCGCAGCGACATGCTCGCGGACCTCGGCGCGGGTGTCGTTGTTCCAGACCGGCCCGAGCGCGTGAAGCTGGTCGATCCGCCCGTGCAGCACCGCCTGCGAGGCGGCGCGCATGGCGTTGCGGCGCGCGGCAAGATCGATCGCCTGCGACAAGACCTCGGGCTTGTGGAGCGAAACGAGCGGCCCCCCGGCAGCGCCGCTGCGCGGATCGAGCCGGCGGTTGGCGCGCAGTCGTCCGGCCCAGGCGCCAGCGGCGGCGCACCCGGCGCATAGCAATGCGGCCACCTCGAGTGGCACTTCGATTCCCGTCATCACGCCCCGCTGCCCTTTTGCGACCTGTTAGGTTTCTAGGGAGAGTGACGTATGCCCGATTAAATTTGCGTAAAGAGTCGCGCCTATCAGCCTGCCAAAAATAGCAAGTTTGCCGAAGCAGCGCGGGGCGCCCCGGGGCGGGTCGGGGTTAACCAAGCCTTCTGCTGAGACTACGGATTGGCTGCCATCCAGTCCCTGATCTGCTGCGAAGTGATGAGCACACTGGCCGAAAGACCAGCGCCATTGTCGGCGTGGTCGAGCAAGCGATGGGCCAGATCGTAGTCTTTCTTGAGCAGCAGCGCGAGAATGGCGTTGTAGCGCACTTGGCCGTCTCGCCGACCGAGTGTTTCGGCCTCGAAAAAATCGTCGAGTGTGAACTGCTCCGCAAAGACGCGGGCACGATCCAGCATCGAGCAGGCCTGCTCCAGCATTGGCCCGACGCCGCAGGTGGAATCCATCGGCTCGTCGATTATCGGCAAGGTGAGAAACAATGGTCCCCGAGCGAGGGTCGACAAGGGGTGCTTCCCGAGCGGCCTGCCATAAGCAACCCGCGCCATCAGGTCATCAATCGTGCGCGGCTTGATCTTGACCGTCAGGCTGGCGCGTTCCTCGTCGCGGTGGATGGCCGGGTCGACCATTACGAACCATGTGCTGACGACCGCGAAAGCTGTCGGCTTCAGGAACTTCCACTCGCGCGCTCGCGCTTCCGTCTTGAAGGCTGCCAGAAAGGCATCCTCCAGTTGCTTGCGCTCCCGCTGCTCCGCCCTATTCAGCCGCCGCAAGGCCAAGCCTCAGCGCGTAAGCTTCTTGTAAGCCACCCGCGTCGGCCGGTCGGCCGCATCGCCCAGACGGCGGCGCTTGTCTTCCTCGTAGGCTTCGAAGTTGCCTTCGAACCATTCGACATGGCTGTTGCCCTCGAAAGCGAGGATGTGGGTGGCGAGGCGGTCGAGGAAGAAGCGGTCGTGGCTGATGACCACGGCGCAGCCTGCGAAGTTCTCGATCGCGTCTTCCAGAGCGGCGAGGGTCTCGACGTCGAGATCGTTGGTCGGCTCGTCGAGCAGCAGCACGTTGCCGCCCTGCTTCAGCATCTTGGCCAGGTGCACGCGGTTGCGTTCACCGCCCGAAAGCTTGCCGACGTTCTTCTGCTGGTCGGCGCCCTTGAAGTTGAACGCGCCCACGTAGGCGCGGGTCGACATGTCCTGCCCGTTGACCTTCATGTAATCGAGCCCGTCGGAGATTTCCTCCCAGACGTTCTTCTTCGGGTCGAGGTGGTCTCGGCTCTGGTCCACGTAACCAAGGCGCACCGTCGAGCCGATCTCGACCGTGCCGCTGTCGGGCGTTTCCTTGCCGGTGAGGATCTTGAACAGCGTCGATTTGCCCGCGCCGTTCGGCCCGATGACACCGACGATCCCGCCCGGGGGCAGCATGAAGCTGAGGTTTTCGAACAACAGCTTGTCGCCGTAAGCCTTGGAGATGCCCTTGGCCTCGATCACCTTGCCGCCGAGGCGCTCGGGCACCTGGATGACGATCTGCGCCTTGCCGACTGCGCGGCTGTCCTGGCTGTTCTGGAGTTCCTCGAACTTGCGGATACGCGCCTTGGACTTGGTCTGGCGCGCGGCAGGCGTTTGCCGGATCCACTCGAGTTCGCGCTGGAGCGCCTTCTGCTTGCCGCTTTCCTCGCGGCTTTCCTGCTCGAGCCGCTTGGCCTTCTTCTCGAGATAGGTCGAATAGTTGCCCTCATAGGGGTAGTACGACCCGCGATCGAGTTCGAGGATCC
>NZ_JAMNXL010000115.1 GCF_023653175.1 Erythrobacter sp.
CAGCAGCTTTTCGGTGAAGGGATCGCCGACCTGCACCGTGGGCCGCTTGGCCTCGGCATCCTCGCCGAAGTCCGCCGACGCCATGGTAGCGCCGTGAATCCCGTCGCGCCCGGTCTTGCTGCCGACATAGACGATCGGATTGCCGAGCCCGGTCGCGGCGCTGTAAAAGATCTTGTCCTGATCGGCGACGCCGACGGTCATCGCGTTCACAAGGATGTTGCCGTCATAGGCCGGGTGGAAATTGGTTTCGCCCGCCACGGTCGGCACGCCCACGCAATTTCCATAGCCGCCGATCCCCGCGACCACGCCCTGCACGAGGTGCTTCATCTTCGGGTGCTCAGGCCGCCCGAAGCGCAGCGCGTTGGCGTTCGCCATCGGCCGGGCGCCCATGGTGAAGACATCGCGCAGGATGCCGCCCACGCCGGTCGCCGCGCCCTGATAGGGCTCGATGTAGCTCGGGTGGTTGTGGCTCTCCATCTTGAAGATCGCCGCCTGATTGTCCCCGATGTCGATCACGCCGGCATTCTCGCCCGGGCCGCAGATCACCCAGGGGGCCTCGGTGGGGAGCTTCTTCAGGTGGATCCGCGAGGACTTGTAGGAGCAGTGCTCCGACCACATCACCGAGAAGATGCCGAGCTCCACCAGATTGGGCTCGCGGCCCAGCGCGGAAAGGACACGCGCATATTCCTCAGGGGACAGGCCGTGCTGTTCGACGATTTCGGGGGTGATGGCGGTCATGAGCGGGACTCCTTGGCGAGGCCCCCTAGATCACCATGCCGACGTCGCCAAGCCGCCGCGTCGGCGGAACCAGCGATTCTCCCCGACCCACGCGGCCAGAACCGTCAGCAGCGCAAAGGCGACAAGGGCCTGAATGTAGAGGAACGGCCCGGCGGCGGCAGGGTGGGGGGCGAACCAGTTGACCGTCTGCAACACCAGCATCACGGCCACGAGTACCAGCGGAGGGCCTGCCGGCCCCCGGGTGCGGGCAAGATAGAAGGCAAAGGCACCGAAGGTCAGCCCCAGCTCCAGCGGCATCGCCACCCACGGCATGTTCCACAGCCCGAAGCCCAGCTTGGGCGGCGTCCCGTCGAGCGTCAGGTCGGGGACGTGGACCAGCAGATCGAGCACCCAGTGCGATAGCACCACCATCCCCGCCAGCACGCCGAGGCGCAGGCTGCGGCGATAGATCGCGACCACGCCGAGAAACGCCGCCGCCCAGACGCCCGCGCCCAGCAGGCTGTGGGTATAGGGCATATGGTGCAGATCGAAGGGCACCATCACGCTCGCCTTGGGGTCGATGCGCATCGCCTCGATCCCGAACAGGGCGAGGGTGAAGAACGCCCAGTCGACCAGCTGCGCGGCCACGAACATCGCCCCCAGCCGAGGCCGCTCGGGACTGACCGCGGCGGCGACGAAAGCGGGGGCGAAGTGGCCGATGAACATGTTAGCCGACAGGTGGCACGAGCGGCGCGGCCGGGGCGAATTTCAGCACCGCCCAGCACGCGATCGCACTCGCCGCGCCCGTCACGAAGGCGCCCCACAGGATGTCGAGCACCGAGATGTGCGTCGCCCACACTTTCATCACCGCCTGGCTGGTCAGATCGAAGGTCGCATAGCACAGCGCGCCCAGCAGGATGCCGTTGAGCATCGCCGCCTGCACCCCGCCGCCTTCAAGACCCGGGCGGATCGCGAACCAGCAGATCCCGGCGATATAGATGAGATAGAAGGCCACCGCAGCCTTGGCGTTGAAGGTCTCGGCCATGATCTCGCCGATCACCGGCTTGTAGAGATTGCCTGCCGCCCAGCGCAGCCAGACGATGTCGAAGGCAAGGAAGGCCACGGCCGCAACGCCGTAGGCGATGATCCACTTCAGCAGCATGAAAGCGATAATCCTGTGTTGTTGATCCCGGCCCGCCGCGCGCAGCCTTGACCGCACCGCTGCGCCCCGTCAATGCTCCGCGCCATGGACGAGGGCACTTCATCACCGGCAGCGGCAGCGCCGGACATTTCCGACATGAGTTTCGAGCAGGCGCTGGCCGCGCTCGAGCAGATCGTGCAGCAGCTCGAGCGCGGCGACGTGCCGCTCGACCAGTCGATCAGCCTCTATGAACGCGGCGAGGCCTTGCGAGCAGCGTGCCAGCAGCGTCTCGATGCGGCGCAGGCGCGGATCGAGCGGATCGTGACCGCCGCCGATGGCCGGGCGACCGGCACCCGTCCTTTCGATACGGAGGGCTGAGACGATGTTGGTAGAGGCAACCGGCAGCCTGCTGGCCGAGGAAATCCGCCGCGTCCAGTCCGAGATCGATTCGCTGTTCGACGCGTTGCTGCCCGTCCCCGATGACACCAGCGCGCGTCTGGTCGAGGCGATGCGCTATGCCGCGATCGGCGGGGGCAAGCGGGTGCGCCCGCTGCTCGTTTGCAGCACCGCCGCGCTGTTCGGCGTCTCGCGCGATGCCGCCCTGCGCGCAGGTGCGGCGATCGAGGCGATCCATGTCTATTCGCTGATCCACGATGATCTGCCCTGCATGGACAATGACGATCTGCGCCACGGCAAGCCCACCCTTCACAAGGCCTATGACGAGGCGACCGCGGTGCTGGCGGGCGACGCGCTCCACGCGCTTGCCTTCGAGATCCTCGCCGATGATTCCACCAGCGAGGACCCCTTCACCCGGTCCGAACTGATCCTGACCCTCGGGCAGGCATCCGGCATGAGCGGCATGGCGGGCGGCCAGATGATGGACATGGTCGCCGACGAAGAAGGGGTGGTCTACGATCTGCAGGCGATCACCCGGCTCCAGCAATTGAAGACCGGCGCGCTGCTGGCCGCCGCAGTTGAGATGGGCGCGATCCTGGGCAAGGTGCGGCCCGAGGCCCGCATGCATTTGCGCGCCTATGCCCGCGATATCGGGCTCGCCTTCCAGATCGCCGACGATCTGCTCGATGTCGAAGGCGATATCGACAAGGCCGGCAAGGCGCTGCGCAAGGACGAGAGCCAGGGCAAGCAGACCTTCGTCACGCTGATGGGCATCGACAAGGCCCGCGAACAGGCGCGCGCGCTTGTAGATCAGGCGGTGCTGCGGCTCGCCTCCTACGGCAGCGAAGCCGATGTTCTGCGCGCGCTCGCCCGCTTCATCGTCGAGCGCGATCGTTAATTCGCAACACAGGGGAGAGGGTCGATGGCGTTCCGGCAGTGCATTCAGGAAGAGAGCCGCGGCGGCGTGACGATGCGGGTGCATCGCTATGTCGAGAAGAAGATGGTCGCGCGCGGCATCCCGACCGGGGTCGAGGGCCAGCTGCACTATATTGCCGAGCCGACCGAGGTGCACCAGCTCGAGATCGAGCTCAATAATGGCGCGGTGCTGATCCAGCCGGGCGCGCTGCAATATTCCTACGGCAACCTCAAGGTCGACGTCATCCAGCACGAGGCCAACAAGGGCTTCTTCGCCCGCGCCGCCGCGGCGGCCGCGACCGGCGAGAGCGCCCATGCCACCCGCTACAGCGGCTCGGGCACCATCTGGTGCGAGCCGGTGCGCCGCCATTTCATTCTCGCGACCATGGACGGGCCGCAGGACGCGCTTCTGCTCGACGACAAGGCATTCTATGCCTGCGCGGCGGAGATTTCGCTCTCCACCCACATGCACGCCTCGATCCAGGGACTGTTCTCGGGCAATGGCCTTGCCCAGCCCAAGATCACCGGCGCCGGCGTGTTTGCGGTCGAGAGCCCGGTGCCGGTTTACGAGATCGACGAGATCGCCGTGAAGCACGGGCAGGAAGTCGTGGTCGATGGCGATTTCATGCTGATGTATTCGGCCAGCCTCGATGTGGGCATCGGCCCGCTGGTGTCGGGCCTGCGCAGCGCGCTGCGCTCGGGCGAGGGCTTTGTCTACAAGCTGCGGGGCCAGGGTAGCGTGTGGGTTACGCCTTCGTCGCGGATCGCCTGAAGGCTGCGCGCGGGACAATGGGAGAGAACACAGGATGACACGCCGCGTCGGGATCTATCCCGGAACCTTCGATCCCATCACATTGGGCCATGCCGACATCATCCGGCGCGGGTCCAATCTCGTGGACTGGCTGATCATCGGGGTCACCACCAATATCGCGAAGAACCCGATGTTCACCGATGCCGAGCGCATGGCGATGGTCGAGCGCGAGGTGGCGACGCTTGGTCTCGGCAATGTTGAGGTGGTCGGCTTCAATGCCCTGCTGATGGACTTTGCCGAGGCGCAAGGGGCCTCGGTGGTGATCCGCGGCATTCGCGGCGTCACCGACTTCGAATACGAATACCAGCTCACCGGCATGAACCGGCAGCTCAATGACCAGATCGAGACTATCTTCCTGATGGCCGATGTCGCGCTGCAGCCGATCGCCAGCCGGCTCGTCAAGGAAATCGCGATCTATGGCGGCGACATTGCCAAGTTCGTCAGCCTCGAGGTGTGCAAGGACGTGATGGCGCGCGTGCGCGAGCAGGGGATGAAGGGCGATTCCTGAGCGCAGGTGCGCCGCCCTCATCTGCATGTCCTTCATTCATTGCAGTGACAGTCCGGCGAGGCTACACGCCCGTCACAATCCGGATGGAACCATGATCAAAGCCACGCTTGCCTCTACCCTTGTCGCCATTGCGCTGCTTGCCAGCCCCGGCGCTGCTCACGCGCAGCAGCCGAAGGACGATACCCCGCCGGTGGCCTTCGGCGAGAACACCGACAAGCCCGACGAGGACGAGGTGCCCGCCGCCGCGCGCAGCTATGCCGTGATCAATTACGATCCCGCGGTCGATCCCGAGAACATCTGGGTGCTCGACCTGTCGAACGGCCAGCGCGTCAAGGCGCGGCTGATGGCCGACTGGGCCCCGGGCCATGTCGAGCGCATCAAGACCCTGACCCGTGCGGGCTTCTACGACGGGGTGGTGTTCCACCGCGTGATCGAGGGCTTCATGGCCCAGGGCGGCGATCCGACCGGCACGGGGCAGGGTGGCAGCGAGCTTCCCGATCTCAAGGCCGAATTCAATCCCATGCCCCACGTGCGCGGCACGCTCTCGATGGCGCGCGCGGCCGAGGAGGACAGCGCCAACAGCCAGTTCTTCATCGTCTTCTACCCGCGCTTCAGCCTCGACAAGAAATACACCAATTTCGGCCGGGTGATCGAGAACATGGAAGCGGTCGACGCGATCGTCCGTGGCGAGCCGCCTGCGACTCCGACCTATATCGTCCAGGCCTCGATCGCGGCCGACGGCAAGGCCCCGCCGCCGCCCGCTCCGGCGACCGATGACGCGCCGGTGACCCTCGATATGCTGAACGCTGGCTCGGGCAAGTAAAGGCCTTCCGCCGCCCGCGCCTTCCCGCTAGGCGCGCGCCCCATGAAGGTTGACCTGTTCGATTTCGAGCTTCCGCCCGAGCGCATCGCGCTGCGCCCGGTGCGCCCGCGCGATGCAGCGCGGATGCTGGTGGTGCGTGGGGGTGATGCGCCGTTCGAGGATCGCGGTGTGCGCGATCTGCCGCAGCTGCTCTCGCCCGGCGACGTGCTGGTCTTCAACGACACCCGCGTCATCCCCGCCCAGCTCGAAGGTCGCCGCGCCGGGGGCGAGGCGAAGATCGGCGCGACCTTGCACAAGCGGATCGATCTGCGCCGCTGGCAGGCCTTCATCCGCAACGCCAAGAAAGTGAAGATCGGCGACCAACTGGTGTTCGGCGGGGGCGTCACGGCCCTTGCCGAGGCGCGTCACGCGGACGGCTCGCTGACCCTGTTGTTCGAAGGCGAGGAGCCGGTCGAAGTCCTCCTGACCCGCGCCGGCACCATGCCGCTTCCGCCCTATATTGCCTCCAAGCGCGGGGTGGATGAACACGACCTCGCGGATTACCAGACCATGTTCGCGCGCGAGGAAGGCGCTGTTGCCGCGCCGACGGCCTCGCTGCACTTCACCCCGCGGCTCGTCGAGGCCATCGACGCTGCCGGGATCGGGCGCGCGATGCTGACGCTGCATGTCGGGGCGGGCACCTTCCTCCCTGTAAAGGCCGAGGATACCGACGACCACCAGATGCACGCCGAGTTCGGCCGCATCTCCGCCGAGACCGCCGACCTGCTCAACGCCGCGCGCGCCGCGGGGGGCCGGATCATCGCGGTCGGCACCACCTCGCTGCGCCTGCTGGAGAGCGCGGTCGACGAGAACGGCGTGATCCGGCCCTTCGCAGGCGATACGGCGATCTTCATCACCCCGGGCTACCGGCTCAAGGCGGTCGACGGGCTGATGACCAATTTCCACGTGCCCAAATCGACCCTGATGATGCTGGTGAGCGCATTGATGGGGCGCGAGCGGATGGTGGCGGCCTACGAACATGCGATCGCGTCCGACTACCGCTTCTATTCCTATGGTGACTCCTCGCTGCTGCTCCCGTAACCGGAGCGCATGAGCGAACCCATCCTCTCCATTCGCGGCCTGACCAAGACCTACAGGAACGGCCCGCGCGCGCTCGACAATGTCGATCTCGACATCAATCCGGGCGAGATCTTCGCGCTGCTCGGGCCCAACGGCGCGGGCAAGACCACGCTGATCGGTGCGGTGTGCGGGTTGGTGCGGCCCACGGGCGGGACGATCACCGCCTTCGGTCATGATCTCGCGCGCGACTGGCGCCGCGCCCGCGCGCGGATCGGGCTGGTGC
Organism: Erythrobacter sp.; assembly: GCF_023653175.1. Classification (GTDB taxonomy): domain Bacteria; phylum Pseudomonadota; class Alphaproteobacteria; order Sphingomonadales; family Sphingomonadaceae; genus Erythrobacter. The sequence goes on from NZ_JAMNXL010000115.1 coordinate 6,654, forward strand.
CGCAGGAACTGGCCACCGACATGTTCGAGACCGTGTGGCGCGCGGTCGCCTATTCGCAAGGGCTGTTCGGAAAGCCATACAATGCGGCGCGGATAGAGGAGATCCTCAAGAGCCTGTCGCTCTGGGACAAGAAGGACGCGCAGATCCGCGCGCTTTCGGGCGGGATGAAACGCCGCGTGCTGATCGCCAAGGCGCTGGCGCATGATCCTGAACTGCTGTTCCTCGACGAGCCGACGGCGGGCGTCGATGTGGAACTGCGCAAGGACATGTGGGAGCAGATCGCCGCGCTGAAAGAACGCGGGGTCACCATCATCCTCACCACCCACTATATCGAAGAAGCCGAGGGAATGGCCGACCGCGTCGGGATCATCCAGGGCGGGCGCATCCGCATGGTCGACGAGAAGCGCGCGATGATGGAGCGGCTCGGCACCACCGAAGCGGTGATCGCGCTGGCCTCGCCGCTCGCGTCGGTGCCCGAGTCGCTGGCGGGCTTCGGCGCTACGCTTTCCGAGGGCGGCACCCGCCTCACCTATCGCGGCGGCAACGGGGAGGGGAAGGGCCGCGCCGAAGTCGCGCAGCTCGCCCAGGCGCTGACCCGCGCCGGGATCGGCTTCACCAGCCTCGACATCCATGACAGCTCGCTCGAGGACATCTTCGTCGGCCTGCTCGGCGAGAGGGAGGCCGCGTGATGCACTTCAATCCGCGCAGCGGCTTTGCCATCTACCAGCGCGAGATGGCGCGCGCCTTCCGCACCGCTTTCCAGTCGATCCTTTCCCCGGTGCTGACCACCTCGCTCTATTTCGTGGTGTTCGGCAGCGTGATCGGCGCGCGCATGGAGCCGGTCGGCGGGGTGCCCTACGGGGCCTTCATCATCCCCGGCCTGTTGATGCTCACGATTCTCGGCGAGACCACCTCCAATGCGAGCTTCGGCATCTACATGCCGCGCTTCACCGGCACGATCTATGAACTGCTCTCCGCACCCGTGGGCGTGGCCGAAACGCTCGCGGGGTTCGTCGGGGCGGCGGCCACCAAGGGGTTGATCCTCGCCGCCATCATCCTCGCCACCGCGCGGCTTTTCGTCGAATACGAGATCGCCTACCCGCTGCTGGCGGCATTCTACATCATGCTGGTCGCGGCGAGCTTCGCGCTGTTCGGCTTCATACTCGGCATCTGGGCCGACAGCTTCGAGAAGCTGGGCATCATCCCGATGCTGATCCTCACCCCGCTGACCTTCCTCGGCGGCACCTTCTACTCGATTCGCGACCTGCCGCAGCCGTGGGACGCGGTCGCGCTCGCCAATCCGATCGCCTTTCTGGTGAGCGGGCTGCGCTATGCCTTCTACGGCGTGTCCGACGTGCCCATCGGCCTCTCGCTCGGCCTGACGCTGGGGTTCCTGACGGTCTGCACGATCATCATCGCGGTGATCTTCCGCACCGGATGGCGGCTGCGGGAGTAATCTATGTTAGTCCAACATTGCGCTGGCCTGACATGATGCACCACCGGACTGACATTAACGACCACACCTAGCTTCGTTCATTTCACAGACAATCCGCGCTTCCTAGCTCCTGTCCAACGTCGCACCTCCCGCGGCGATTAATCGAAGGACAGATAAGACATGAGGAAGCTCCTCTTCACATCGCTCGCGGCTGCCGGCGCGCTGGCGCTCCCCGCCGCCGCTCAGGCGCAGGACACCACCAAGGCCGACATCACCATCGGTGCCTCGGTCGGGATGCATGACCTCGGCGTCGACCTCGGCGATTTCGATGCTGACGACGGCGAGTTCGATGATTTCGACATCGACGACACCGCCGAAATCTACGGCGTCTTTGCCGCAGCCGACGTTCCGCTCGGCGAAAGCCTGTTCGCCGGGGTCGAGGGGAATTTCCACTTCGGCAGCGGCCCGATCGAGTCCGAATATGGCGTTGCCGGCCGACTCGGGTTCAGGACTGAAGGCGGCAGCAAAATCTACGCCCGCGGCGGTTACCAGTGGGTCGATCTCGACCTCGGCAACCTGACCGGCGTGGACGAGGATTTCCTCGACGAAAACGACATCGACGTGATGGATGTGGGCGGCGATTACCTTGTCGGCGTCGGCGTCGAAGTGCCGGTGAGCTCGGTGGTGCTACGCGCCAATGTCGATACCATCGCCTTCGACACGCTGCGCGGGACCGTGGGTGTCGGCATCAAGTTCTGACCAATGCCAGCTGTCCGGAGGGTCGGTCGATCGACCCTCCGGCAGACTCCCCCGGTCGATACGAAACAGCTGTTGGTAGGAGACAATCTGCTGATGAACAGACATGAACAGAAACTTTGCTGTTCGTTCATTGCGCAGCAAGTGGCTGATTCCTAATTGCTCGGGCAACCCGCCGCACCCCCTGCGGCAGGTTCAAGCAAAGGAAAATCAGAATGAAGAAGATCGCAATCACGACGATCGCAGCGTTCGGCGCGATCGCCCTGCCGACCGCCGCGCAGGCCCAGGACGCCGCCAAGCCGGAAGTCACCATCGGTGCGCAGGTCGGTCTCCATGACCTTGCCGTGGACGTCGATGACGCCGAATTCGAAGACTTCGACATCGACGAGAGCGGCGAGATCTACGGCGTCTTCGCCGCAGTCGACTTCCCGCTCGGTGAAACCCTGTTTGTCGGCGTCGAAGGCAACGCCAACCTCGGCTCGGGCCCGATCGATGCGGAATACGGCGTGTCGGGTCGCTTCGGTCTCAAGACCCAGGGCGGCAGCAAGATCTACGCCCGCGGCGGTTACCAGTGGGTCGACATCGACGCCGGCAACCTGATCAATGATCCCGATTTCGACGAGGACGATTTCGATCTCGACACCACCGCGGGTGACTACCTCGTCGGCGTCGGCGTCGAATTCCCGATCAGCAGCCTCGTGCTGCGCGCCAACGTCGACACCATCGCGTTCGACACGCTGCGCGGCACCGTGGGCGTCGGCATCAAGTTCTAAGCTTTACCGCTTGAACTGACTACCGAAGGGGCAGGGGGCACGAGGCACGTCTCCCTGCCCCTTTTGCTTGCCCCGATTCTCTTGCCGGAACGTGACAGCAAGGCCGAGGGCGGCTAGGGGCGCAGCCGCAATGACCCCGCCCCGCTTCTCTTTCACGCTCCACGCCACCAGCGGCAAGGCACGCACCGGCATCATCCGGATGCAGCGCGGCGAGATCCGCACGCCCGCCTTCATGCCGGTCGGCACCGCCGCCACGGTCAAGGCGATGAAGCCCGAGGCCGTGCGCCAGACCGGCGCCGATATCATCCTCGGCAACACCTACCACCTGATGCTCCGCCCCGGCGCCGAGCGCGTGGCGCGGCTCGGGGGGCTCCACAGATTCATGAACTGGCAGCGCCCGATCCTGACCGACAGTGGCGGCTATCAGGTGATGAGCCTCAGCGAGCTGCGCAAGCTGACCGAGCAGGGCGTGGAGTTCCGCAGCCACCTCGATGGCTCGCGGCACATGCTCACGCCGGAACGCAGTATGGAAATCCAGCGGCTGCTTGGCTCGGACATCGTGATGGCCTTCGACGAATGTCCCCGCGCCGACCGCCCGAAGGACGAGATCGCGACCTCGATGGAGCTCTCGATGCGCTGGGCGAAGCGCAGCCGCGAGGGCTTCGACAGCGGCGAGGAACACGCCGCCCGCGCCGCGCTGTTCGGCATCCAGCAGGGCGCGCTGCATGAAGACCTGCGCCGGATCAGTGCCGACAAGCTTACCGATATTGGTTTCGATGGCTATGCGGTCGGCGGCCTTGCCGTGGGCGAGGGGCAGGAGGCGATGTTCGGCGTGCTCGACTATGCGCCGGACATGCTCCCCGCCGACCGGCCGCGTTACCTGATGGGCGTGGGCAAGCCCGACGACCTCGTCGGCGCGGTCGAGCGCGGGATCGACATGTTCGATTGCGTGCTGCCGACGCGCTCGGGCCGCAACGGACAGGCCTTCACCTGGAACGGGCCGCTCAACCTCAGGAACGCGCGCCATGCCGAGGACACCGCGCCCCTCGACGAACGTTGCGGGTGCCCGGTCTGCACAACCTATTCTCGCGCCTACATCCACCACCTCGTCAAGTTGGGCGAGATGCTGGGTGCGATGCTGGTCACCGAGCACAACCTCAGCTTCTATCAGGCCTTGATGCAGGGCATGCGCGATGCCATTGCCGGGGATAGTTTCGCAAGCTTTACCATACAGTTCCGGGCGGACTACCTTAAGACCAAAGATTGAATTCGGCGTTCTGGCGCAAGGATCCGGACCTCCAGCACGATCCGGGCAAGAGCGCGGTGCGCGCTGCGATGCTGGCCGACATCGGCCGGTTTCTTGACGACGCCATGGGGGTGACGTAACCAGTCGAGGCGTTCTCGCGAAAGACGCACGAGGCTGCGGGGGAAACCCCGGACTGCCCGCAAGTCGGATAAGGAGACATCGCATGAAAATCGCTACCAGAATTGCCGCCGCTATGGCGCTGTTCAGCTCGTCGGCTGCCTTTGCCGCCGGTGCCGGGCCCATCGCTGAGGCTTGCTGTGCGCTGGGTGTATGCTGCGGCCTCGGCTGCTGCTGATCGCATTTGGTTCGATCTGATGGGGCCGGGGTGGTCGTTCGCGACCGTCCCGGCTTTTTCTTGCGTCCGCGTCAGGCGCGCCTTGTCCTAGTGGGTACAACAAGGCTCGACACCGCTGCATTCCTTCGCCAAACGGCGCGCATGGATAACCGAAGCGTGCGCATGCCCGATGACTGCCAGACCATGCCCG
>NZ_JAMNXL010000116.1 GCF_023653175.1 Erythrobacter sp.
CGGAACGTTTTCAGTCTCACCTATGTGAAGTTCGGCAAATATGGCCGAAAGACCGGGCATTGCGAACCCATGTTATAGGGTCACGGCTGCGGAGCGGTCAGTCTTTATCAAACGGGCGAGCGAAAACTGTTCGTCGCATCCGGAGCACTATTCATGGACAATTCTTGGATTACGAACGTTCTACCGTTCTGGATACTCGGCGTGCCGCTGGTGGTGAGTGTCATTAGTTATATGCGGCTGCCTAGCCAGAGCGATCTCGTCCCGCCCGACCGGCGCGCAGAGCGCAACAACATCGTCCGCGAGCCGGTGATCCGGTCGGGCGACACCGCCGTTTCGAGAGGATAACCCATCATGTTCAGTCACAACAAGCGCCTGCAATACACCGTCCGCGTTGCCGAGCCGAACCCGGCGCTCGCCTCGCTGCTGCTCGAACAGTTCGGCGGCCCCGACGGCGAGCTGGCCGCGGCGATGCGCTACTTCACGCAAGGCCTCGCCGAGGAGGATCCGGGTCGCAAGGACCTGCTGCTCGACATCGCCACCGAGGAACTCAGCCACCTCGAGGTGATCGGCTCGATCGTCGCCATGCTCAACAAGGGCGCCAAGGGCGACCTGGCCGAGGCCGCGCTGGAGGAAGCCGAGCTCTACAAATCGCTGACCGCGGGCGGGAACAGTCACACCCAGTCGATCCTCTATGGCGGCGGGCCTGCGCTGACCAATTCCTCGGGCGTGCCGTGGACCGCGGCCTATATCGATTCGCGCGGGGATCCGACCTGCGATCTGCGCTCCAACATCGCGGCAGAGAGCCGGGCGAAGATCATCTATGAACGCCTGATCGCGATCACCGATGATCCGGGCATCAAGGACGCGCTGGGCTTCCTGATGACCCGCGAGATCGCCCACCAGAAGAGCTTCGAGAAGGCGCTCTATTCGATTGCCGACAACTTCCCGCCGGGACGCCTTGCCGGGGTTGCGCCCTATGACAGCCTCTATGTCAACGCCTCGACCGGGCCGGGCGACACCCAGGGGCCGTGGAACAGCGGACCCGAATGGGAAACCACCGACGAGAGCGACATGACCCGATCCGCCGATGGCGGCGAGGGCACGGCCGAGGTCAAGCTGCCGGCCGACCAGATGAAGACCGTCGAGGCGATGATGCTGCGCACAGCTTCGGACCCGAACAGCGATCCGCTGACCGGGGCGGATCTTGGCGCGGGCGCGGTGATCGACGACTGATGCATGCTTGAGGTGGCGCTGACAGGAATCGCGGCAAGCAGCCTTGCCGGGGCCATGACCGGTCTCGGCGGGCTGCTGGTCGCGGTCTCGGGCGCGCCCGATGCGCGGCGGCAGAACCTGCTCGTCGGATTTGCCGCAGGCGTGATGATTGCCGCTGCCTTCGGCTCGCTGATCCTACCCGCCTTCGTGCAGCTGCGCGAGGGCGGGGCCTCGCTGATCGCCGCCGGGGCGAGCGTGCTGGTCGCCCTGTGGCTCGGCGCTGCGGTGATGGCGCGGCTAGGGGTGTGGAGCCATGGGCTCGCCGCGCAAGGGCGCTACTGGCCCGCCGCACCCGACGAGCGCCGCATCGCGCTGTTCGTGCTCGCGATAACCCTGCACAACCTTCCTGAAGGCATGGCCGTGGGCCTCAGCTTCATGGGCGGCGATCCGCAGCTCGGTTGGGCGACGATGCTCGCGATCGGCTTGCAGAACATCCCGGAGGGGATGGCGGTCGCAGCGCTTCTCGCCAGCATCGGCTGGAGCCGCGCGCGCTGCGCGGCGGCGGCGCTGGCGACCGGGCTGATCGAGCCGATAGGCGCGGCCTTCGGCGTCGCCATCGCCTCGGCGTCGGCAGCGATCCTCCCCTGGGCGCTCGGTATTGCAGCGGGCGCGATGCTGTTCGTGGTTGCCGCCGAGATCATCCCCCACACCCGCCGCCAGATGGCGCACGGATCGGCGAACCCGGCGCTGATGGCGGGCCTCGCGCTGATGCTGGCGCTCGACCTCACCCTCTCCTGAACCCTCACACGCAAGGAACCTCCCCATGTCCAAGATTGTCTCCAAGCTCGAAGAAGGCGACCTGCCCGGCCTCGAGGCCAATCTCGAGCCCAAGCCCGACTGGGAGCCGCGTTATCCCGGATCGGGGCGGCTCGAGGGCAAGGTCGCGATCGTCACGGGCGGCGACAGCGGAATCGGCCGCGCGGTCGCGGTGCTGTTCGCGCGCGAGGGCGCGGACATCGTCATCTCGCATCTCGAGGAAGAAGAGGACGCGATGGCGACGGCCGAAATGGTCGAGGACGAGGGCGCGCGCGCCGTCACCATCGCCGGCGACATCGGCGAGCGCGATCACTGCAAGGAAATCATCGACCTCGCGATCCGCAAATTCGGGCGCATCGACATCCTCGTCAACAATGCTGGCGAGCAGCATCCCGACAAGGACGTGACCGAGATCACCAAGAAGCAGCTGAAGCGCACCTTCCAGACCAATGTCTACGGCATGTTCTACATGGTGCAGGCGGCGATGCCCTTTCTCGAGCGCGGCGCGGCGATCATCAACTGCACCTCGGTGACGATGTACGAAGGTGCCGAGGAGCTGCTCGATTACTCCGCCACCAAGGGCGCGATCACCGCCTTTACCCGCTCGCTTTCGCAGAACCTCGCCGAAAAGGGCATTCGCGTGAACGGCGTGGCGCCGGGGCCGATCTGGACGCCCTTGAACCCGTTCGGGGGCGCGAGCGAGGAGAAGCTCAAGACCTTCGGCCAATCCACCCCGCTGGGCCGACCGGGTCAGCCCAACGAGGTCGCGCCCTGCTTCCTGTTCCTCGCCTGCGAGGATGCAAGCTACATGACGGGGCAGGTGCTGCACCCCAATGGCGGGATCATCGTCGGCAGCTGACACGATGGACTTCGCACAGCTTGGAGACCTGCTCCCCGGCGAAGAGGGGCTGATCGATCTCGTCTGGACGCTGGGCATCGCCGCCGCGCTGGCGGCCGCGGCCCTGCTTGTCCACGGCCTGCTGGTGTTCGTCGCCCGGCGCATCGCCCGGCGCACCGAGACCGGCAGCGACGAGTTGCTGATCGAGCATCTGGTCCGCCCGCTGCGCTGGATCGCGGTCGCTCTCGCGCTGCTCTCGGTCGAGCGCATCGCGGTGCCGAGCCGCGATCTGGCCGCGGGGATCGTCGCCTTCGTGCGGCTTGTCATGCCGCTGCTGTGGGGCTGGCTGGTGATCGCCGGCATCCGCTTCCTCAAGAGCTACGTCTATGCCCAGAGCGATCTCGAGGTCGAGGACAACCTCGCCGCGCGCCGTCGCCGCACCCGGGCCGACATTCTCGCCCGGATTGCGGTCATCGTGGTGCTGCTGGTCAGCGCCGGGCTGATGCTGCTGGCTATCCCCGCCGTGCGCGAGATCGGGCTGGCGGTGATGGCTTCGGCGGGGATCGCGGGGCTGGCAGTGGGTGTCGCGGCGCAACCGCTGCTCAAGAACATTGTCGGCGGCTTCCAGCTCGCCTTCACCGAACCGGTGCGGATCGACGACGTGGTGGTCTATCAGGGCGAATGGGGCCGGGTGGAGCGGATCGGCCTCACTTACGTGGTGCTGCGGATCTGGGACCAGCGACGGCTGGTGATCCCGGTCTCCAAGCTGGTCGAGGAGCCGATCGAGAACTGGACGCGCCAGACCAGCCAGCTGCTCGGCACGGTGTTCGTCCATGTCGACCACACCGCCGATATCGCCGCCCTGCGCGAGGTGGCGCTCGATGCGGTGCGCTCGCACAGGCTGTGGGACGGGCGCGCGGCGGCGGTGCAGGTCACCGACATGACGCCGCACGCCCTCGAAGTGCGCGTGCTGATGAGCGCGCGCGGCGGGAGCGAAATGTTCGATTTGCGCTGCGACGTGCGCGAGGCGGTGGTGCGGGCGCTGGCCGATGGCCTGCCGGGGTCGCTCAACCGGGCGCGCGTGGTTGTGGAGGAAGGGGTTTCGCAATGACCATCGACTGGGTCACGATCATCGGCACCATCGGCGCGAGCGCATCGGTGGCAAGCTTCACCCCGCAGGCCTGGAAGATCATCCGCGAGCGGTCCACCGAGGGCCTCTCGCTGGCGATGTTCGCGCTGACGTGCCTCGCCTTTGCGGCGTGGACCACGTTCGGGATCATGAAAGGGGAATGGGCGCTGATCGTGCCCAACGCGATCTGCCTGGTCTTCGCGCTGTTCATCCTCGGGATGATCGCGATGCCTGCGCGCAAGACCGAAGAGGTTGCCGAGACGCTCGATCCGGAAAGCTGATGGCGGCCCCGCCCAACGGGGGCGGAGCGGGGCCGCCTACGGCGCGGCCCTTAGTAGGTCACGCCGTAATGGGAATAGACCTGGCTGTTGTAGGTCTGGTCATATTCGGGCTCGTTGTTGTTGTCCGCATAGCGCGGCGCGTCCTCGAGCGTGTCCTTGTCGAGATCGACCACATAGCCGCCATGATCGGTGCTGTAGGTCAGCATCGACCAGGGGATCGGATAGTAATCGGCCCCGATCCCGAGAAAGCCGCCGAACTGCATCACGGCGTATTCCGCCTTGCCCGAGCGCTTGTCGACCATGAAGTTGGTGATCGACCCGAGACGCTCTCCTCCAAGATCATAAACGGCGGTGCCCTCGACCTTGTTCGAGGCAATGAGCTCGCGGGTTTCTTCGGTGTTGATTGCGTCTGCCATCGGCTGTTTCCTCCTGTGATAGGCAGGCGCGAAGGTGCTTTGTGTAGGCGCTTGGGGCACTCACATAGGTCAGGCCGGGGCCGAGGCGCCCTTGCGGTGCGGCGGGCGAGGCGCGCAGGCTTTCAGGCGCGGTCGGCGGCCCCATAGATCCGGTCGATGACCGCAGCGACGGCGGTGAAGCGGTGCGCCTCGGGATCGAAGCGGGGGCTGGTCGCAAGCGCGCGCGCCCAGCCGGCGGCCGCGCGTCCGCCCCAGTCGTCGGGCGGGGAGACCAGTGGTTCGGTCGCCGTGCCGGTGAAGCGCGCCAGCTCGAAATCGTAGAAGCTTCCCGCCACATTGCGCAGCCGCGCGCCGCCCTTGGTGCCGTGGAAGCTCGCCTCGATCCGCGCGTCCTCGCCCGCATGCAGGTTCCACGAACAGGCGATCCGCACCGCCGCTCCGGTGGCCAGATCGAGCCGGGCGAGGGCGTGATCCTCGACCACTTCGCCCCCGCGCGCAAAGGGCTCGCCCCCGGCAAAGAGCCTTGCACTGACGTGCTCGACCGCCGGAAAACCGGTCAGCCACAGCGCCAGATCGACAAGGTGGCTGCCGAGGTCGATGACGCAGCCCCCGCCCGACAGCGCAGGGTCGCGGAACCACGCCTTGTCCGGGCCATAGGCATTGTGGAACACCAGATCGGCGGCGAAAATTGTGCCCAGTTCGCCCGCTTCGACCAGTGCGGCAAGCGCGCGGGCGGCCTTTGTGTGGCGGTAGGAGAGGTCGACCCCCAGCAGGCGGTCGGCGGTTTCGGCCGCTTCCACTACGCGGGCCGTTTCGGCGGCGGTTCGCCCGAGCGGCTTCTGGCAGAAAACGGCAACGCCCCGCTCCAGCGCCGCGATGGCCTGTTCGGCATGGAGCGCGCTGGGCGTGGCGATCACGACCCCGTCGAGCCCCGCATCGAGCAGGCTCTCGTAGCAGCTCAGGATCGCCGCACCCGGCGCGAGCGCGAGTGCCTCGCGCGCGCAATCCTCGGCAGGATCGACAAGGGCAACGATCTCGGCCGCGCCGGTGGCCGCGATCGCCTCGAGCCGGTGACGGCCGATCCAGCCGGTGCCGAGGAACCCGAGGCGGGGCCTACTCTCCCTTGAAAGCGTCACCCGAGGTCGATCCACGCCTTGACGAAGCCGGCGGGCTTGTCGCGCGTCGCATCGAGCGCCTCGCCGAGCCGCGCCAGCGGGTAGCGGTGGGTGAGCAGCCGCGCGAGATCGAGGCGGCCTTCGCTCACCGCCGCCACCGCCTCGCGCACCCCGCGCAGCTGCACCGCCGGGTCGCGCTCGTGGGCGTTGACGACGTCGATGCCCTTCCAGTTCCAGCCTTGCATGTTCACCTGCCGCGGCCCGTCCTGATGGTAGCCCGCAATCACCAGCCGCCCGCCGAACCCGACGATCTCGCCCGCCAGATCGAGCGGCCATTGCTTGCCGACGCATTCGATCACCCGGTCGCACAGCACCGCGCTGGTGATCGCCTTGACCGCTTCGATGATCCGCCCGTGGTCGTCCATGGTGATGGTCTCGGCCGCACCGAAATCCCGGGCGAGGGCGAGGCTCTCGGGGCGGCGCGAGATGGCGATGACCTCGGCCCCCGCTGCGTTCGCGAGCCTGGTCAGCACCGCGCCCAGAAAGCCGATGCCGATGATCGCGACGGTCTGCCCGGCCTGGATGTCGCTCCGCCGCAAGATGTTGAAGGCGCAGCCAAGCGCCTCGCCCGGGAAGGGCCGGCCGGCCAGCGCGGGCGGCAGCTTCACCACCATGGCGGCGGGCGCGATGTCGGCCTCAGCATAGGACCGGAACGAGAGCGCCGCGACGCTATCGCCTTCGGCCAGCCCCGTCACGCCTTCGCCCACCGCCTCGATGCGGCCCCAGCCCTCGTGCCCCAGATCGCCCGGCGGCGTGGGGTAGCGCATCCATTCGGGCCCCGCCCACGGCATGAGGTTGGAGGCGCACACCCCGCATCCCTCGAGCCGCACCCGCACCTCGCCTGCGCCGGGTTCGGGCAGGGGGACATCGGTGATGGCGGCGGCCCCCGGGCCGGTCAGGACAACCGCGCGCATCGTATCAGCCTTCCGCAATGAAGGCTTCGAGCGCCGCGTGGGCCTCGTCATCGCTCATCTGGCGCGGGGGATGCTTGCAGAACCATGCGCTCGCCGGATGGATCGGCCCGGCCAGCCCCCGGTCGCGGGCGACCTGCGCGCAGCGGATCATGTCGATCGCGACACCTGCCGAATTGGGCGAATCCTCGACCGAGAGCCGCAGTTCCAGGTTCATCGGGACGCCCCCGAACATCGTGCCCTCCATCCTGAGGAAGCACACCTTGTTGTCGTTCTGCCAGGCGACATAGTCGGACGGGCCGACGTGAATATCCGTGTCCCCCAGCCTTGCGGCGGCGACGGCCTGCACGGCCTCGGTCTTGGAGACCTTCTTGGCGGCGAGACGGCTGCGCTCCAGCATGTTGAGGAAGTCGGTATTGCCGCCGGTGTTGAGCTGGTAGGTCCGCTCCAGCGTCACTCCGCGCTTGGCGAAAAGATCGGTCAGCACCCGGTGGACGATGGTCGCGCCGAGCTGGGCCTTGATGTCGTCCCCAATGATCGGGATGCCTGCGCTGCGGAACCGCTCGGCCCAGGCGGGGTCGCTGGCGATGAACACGGGGATGGCGTTGACGAAGGCGACGCCCGCCTCGATGGCGCAGTCGGCGTAGAACTCGCTGGCCTGCTGCGAGCCGACGGGAAGGTAGTTGACCATCACCTCGGCACCGCTCTCGCGCAGCACATCGACCACGGCGGCGTGATCGGGTTCGGACGCGTCGGCGGGGAGGAAGGTGCGGTCTTCGGGGTAATTGGCCATGTGCGCGGCGACCCCGTCCAGCAGGCGGCCCATGCGGACCCTGGTGCCGGTCGGCTCGACAGTGTCGCAGAACCGCGCGGTGCAATTGGGCTTGGCAAAGATGGCCTCGGCGACGTCGCGGCCGACCTTGCGGCGGTCGATATCCCAGGCGGCGACAATGCCGATGTCCCCCGCCTCGTAGCCGCCGAGGCTGCGGTGCATCAGCCCCACAGTTTCGTTCGCCCCGCCGCGATAATGGGCGATGCCCTGCACCAGCGAGGATGCGCAATTGCCGACGCCGACCAGCGCCACCTTGATCCTGCGGGCCGCGGGGGACAGCATGGAATTCTCCTTTAGGGTCAACTGCGCGCCGCGCGGACCAGCGGGCGGGCGGGGGCGTAGCGCTCGGTCATCTCGGCGCAGAAATCGGCGAAGGCCTGCGGGTCGCGCGCGCAGGAGGTGTGATGCGCCTCCACCCCGAGATGTTCGGGGGTGAAGCAATAGGTCACCATCACCTCGAAGGGGGCGAGCGCCTCCATCTGCCGGTCGAACCAGTCGAGCGCGCCGGGGCGGAAGCGGTCAGCCCAGCTGAGGCCGGTGCGCAGCTTGCGGACGCCGAGGCCCTGCATGATCCTGACTGCGTCATTCAAGCGCGGATCCTCGAAATGGAACCACTGCATCAGGCCCATTCGGTCGGCGACCCGCGCGTAGCTCTCGAACGCGGGCTTGGGGCTCCCGTCGGCGCGGATCAGGCCCATGTGGAAGTGGCGGTAATAGCTCGACCCTTCCGCCTTGCGGTGCCGCGTCTCCGCGCCCCAGGCCTGCGGCAGGTCGAACAGCGAATACCAGTAGACGTTCGGCACGCGCCCCAGCAGCAGATCGGCGGTGCGTTCCAGCCCGAAGACCTGCACCTCGTCCGCCCCGAAGCTGCCGACGCCGACCTCGGTCGCCCACACCGGCTTGTCGGGAACGACCGCCTCGATCTCGGCAATCTTGTCCGGCCAGGCGTGGATCGGCCAGAGGTTCCAGTCGAGCGGGAAGCCGTGGACGGCGACCACGTCGACCTCGTCCAGCGCGCCGTGCCCGCGCATTTTCTCGACCCAGAAGGGGTCGATCGGCGACATTCCGCCGAGCACCCGCGTCACGTGCGGATTGATCGCGGCGATCGACCGGCCAGCCCGGATCACCGTGTCGGCATAGATCGCCCAGTCGGGGTCGAGCTCGGGGTTCCAGTGCGACTTGTTGTTGGGCTCGTTCCAGATCATCGCGGCTTCGATCATGCTCGCATCCCCTGCGCCGGATAGACCGCGCCCGCGCCCATCTCGGCAAAGGGCACCGGGGCCACGCGGCAGAGATAGACCTCGGCCTCCGGATGGCTCTCGACGACAAAGCCCGCCGCGCGCAGCATCGCCTGGGCGCAGGCGGCGTTGGGGGCCCACCAGTTCGACCAGTCAGCTGCGAATTCGCGTTCGATGAAATGGAGCTTGGGGTAGCCGGGCGCGTCGAAATAGTCTGGCGGATCGAAGGTGCCGGGCTTGTGGAAGGGATGGTCGGCCGGGGCCGCGAACACCTCGGCGCTCCCCTGCTGCATGGTCTGGAACAGCATCAGGTCGCCTGCCACATGCTCGCGGATCAGGTCGAGCGCGAGCAGCGGGTGGCGCAGGTGGTAGAGCACGCCCATGAAGATCACGAGATCGAAGCGCTCGCCCAGAGCTGCCACGTCGTAGACGTCGCATCGCGCGAATTCGATGCCGGCAAAGCCCAGCGCGCCCGCCGCCAGCCGCGCCTGATCGAGATAGCGCGGATCGCTGTCGACCCCCAGCACGCGCCCCGCGCCCCGCCGCGCCATCTCGATCGCGTAGAAGCCGGCGTTGCAACCGATGTCGAGCACCGACTTGCCGGTGAGATCGGCGGGCAGGGCATGGGCGAAGCGGCGGTATTTGAAGGCGGGGTAATCGCCGAGGAAGTGCGCGGGCGCGGTGGTCAGCCCGCCGCCCAGATCGATGTTCTGGAACCACGGTGCGAGCGCCTCGACGTCGGCGCGCAAGCTGCGGTTGGACGGAGCGTCAGCCATCCTCAACCCGCGCGCTCGTTGAGGCTCATCACCCGCTCGCCCCAGGACCCTGCGGCGATGCGGGTGACCGAGGCCGGGTCGATGTCGAAGCCGAGGATGCGCCCCAGGGGCAGGCCGAGCACGCCGGCGACCGCGGCGCGGATCACGTCTGCGTGGCTGACCATCGCGATCACCGCGCCCGCTCTGTTGCGGGCCGCCGCGCGCAGATTCGCGAGCACCCGCTGCTGGACACCGCCCATCGTCTCACCGCCGGGCGCTCTGCCGTCGGCGCGGCGGCTGTTCCATTCCTGCCAATCGGGATCGCCGGCAAGGTCGGCATAGCGCTTGCCCGTCCAGGCGCCGAAATCGATCTCGTCGAGCCCGGGTGCAACCGTTTCGGCGAGCCCCGCTGCCCCGGCGATGGCGCGCGCGGTCTCTTGCGCGCGGCGGACCGGGCTGGTGTGCACCGCATCGAGCCCGCCTGCCGCCAGTCGCTCCGCCAGAGCCTCGGCCTGCGCGCGCCCGGCCGGTGTCAGCGGCACATCGCCGCCTCGCCCGGTCAGAACGCGGCCAAGCTGCGCATGCGCCGCATGGCGGACGAGGAGAATAGTGGCGGTCATGGTGCTCCCGAAGCTGGCGAAGCTAAGTAGAAGCCGACTCGCCGCCAGCCCTCAAGGAGCCATGTGTCCAATTTGGGTTAGTGCGTGGTCCCCGCAGACTTGCAGCTGAGCATCCGAATAGGCCACCATGTCGATCAAGAACCGATCAACATGCGTTAGCATCCCGATTTAAACCATGCCCGCCCCGCTTCGACTAGGAACTTAGCTGAAGAAGAACCAGCAGCTGTCGGGAGTGCGCAAGTGGCGGAATTGATCTTGGTAACCGGCGGCGCCGGCTTCATCGGCCGACACCTCGCCCGCGAATTGCTCCGCCGCGGCCACGCCGTGCGAGTACTCGACGCGCTGATCCCGCAGGTTCACCCGGAGGGCGCGCGCCCGGCCGATCTCCCCGCCGACATCGATTTCCGGCACGGCGACGTGCGCGACGAGGATGCGGTCGCTGCCGCGTTTCAAGGCGTGGACGCGGTCGTCCACCTCGCCGCCGAGGTTGGCGTGGGCCAGTCGATGTACGAGGCGGCGCGCTATACCGCCACCAATGAACTCGGCACCGCGATCCTCATGGAGCGGCTGATGGACCACCCCGTCCGCCGGATCGTGACCGCCTCCTCGATGAGCATTTACGGGGAAGGGCTCTACCGCGATGCCGATGGCGCGCTTGTCGAGGATGCGGCGCGCGGCGTGCTCCGCGATGGCCAGCGCAGCTGGGATCCGTGCGATGCGCAAGGCCGCCCGCTCGCCCCCGTTGCCACGCCCGAGTGGAAGGCGCCCGCGCTCTCCTCGGTCTATGCGCTGAACAAATATGTGCAGGAGCGCATGACCCACATCATGGCCGCGCCCTACGGGATCGAGAGCACCTGCCTCAGGCTGTTCAACGTCTACGGCCCGGGGCAGGCGCTCTCCAACCCCTATACCGGGGTGCTGGCGATCTTCGCCGCCCGGCTGATGAACGGCCAGCCGCCGATGATCTTCGAGGACGGCGAGCAGCGCCGCGATTTCGTCCACGTCAGCGATGTTGCGCGCGCCTTTGCCGATGCGCTGGATCACCCGGCGGCAGCGGGCGGGACGTTCAACATCGGTTCGGGCGAGGACCGCTCGGTGCGCGAGGTCGCGCGGGCGCTCGGCGCGGCGATGGGGAAGAATGCGTCGGAGCCCGACATCCTCGGCAAGGCGCGC
>NZ_JAMNXL010000268.1 GCF_023653175.1 Erythrobacter sp.
CAGCTGAGCGGGCCGTCGGTGGTCGAGGCGAGGCGGATTTCCTGGGTGAACTGCTCGAGATCGAGCGAGTCTTGCGTGTCCGAGGGGAACGGGATCAGGCCCGGACCGCCGCCGCCCGGCAGGAACACCGCGCCGAAGCCGCCGTCGACGTCGCCGCGGCTCGAGCCTTCGCTCGTCCAGTAGCTGGTGATCGAGGTCAGGGTCATGCCATCGAATTCATAGGCCCCGGTCAGCGTCAGGCCGACCTGCTCATAATCGGCAAGGTTGCCACCGCCGGCGTCGTAGAACACCCGGTCGCGGTCATAGTTATTGTTGAGCTTGTTGGTGTTGTTCGGCTGCGCGGTGGTGCGACCGAGCACGTTGGCGCGGAAGAAGGTCGAGGAGCCGTCGAGGTTGCGGTAATTGACCGCCGCAAGGATGCTCGAGCGCTCGGTCGGGGTGAGCAGCAGCTGGCCGCGCACCGCGAAGTCGTCGTAGCCGCCCAGCACATTGTCGTCGCCGGTGAAGCCGTTGTCGATCCAGTCGGAACGGTGCTGGAGCTGGGCCGCGATGCGGACCGCGATCTTGTCCTCGACCAGCGCCCCGCCGACCGCGCCGTTCAGCGCGATGGTGTCGTAGCTGCCGTAGGACAGCGAGCCCGAGGCGGAGAATTCCTGGCTCGGCTTGATGCTGGTGATCTTCACCGCGCCGGCGGGCGTGTTGCGGCCGAACAGCGTGCCCTGCGGCCCGCGCAGGACTTCCACCCGCTCGACATCGAACACCGGGAAGCTCTTGAGCGTCACGTTCTCGAGCACGACATCATCGAGCAGCACCGAGACCGGCTGCGAGGCCGCAAGGTCGAAATCGGTGTTGCCGAGGCCGCGGATGTAGAAACGCGGGGCGACGCGGCCGTTCGAGCTTTCGACGTTGAGGCCGGGGGCGGTGCCGGCCAGCGCGGTAATGTCGGCCGCGCCGCTGAAGATCGCGCCGATGCGCTCCTGATCAAGGATGTCGGCCGACACCGGCACGTCCTGGAGGTTTTCCTCGCGGCGGTTGGCGGTGACGATGATGGTGGCGAGCTGGCCCTCATCCTCGGCACTCGCGCCGTCCTGAGCGGCGGCGGGTGCGGCAAAACCGAAAGCGGCTGCGGCAGCAAGGACAGTGGAGCCCGTCCAGGCTGCACGAATGGCGGAGAAGCGGTGAGACATCGGAAAACCCCCTTGGCTATGGCCTATGGTATGGTCGGATGGTGCGTAGGTGCGGGCCCGGCCGTGACATTTCTCTCCGATTCGCGCGAGATCGCCACACCGTATATGTTGCGCGAAAGCGACGCTTTGCGGGCGTTCTTCGGACAGTTGTTGCAAGTGGGTTACAATCGGGCCGCTTGCATGACCGTAATGTGACAAGTAGGGGTCAAGGCGGGCCGCCTGCCCTGCATGTTGAGAAGCGCATCGCCGCGATTGCGCGCGCGTCGCGGCGCGCTATAGCGACCCCGCGAAGCGGCGGCACTTGGGGCCGCCCGCCGGCAAGAATGGAGCATCAGGCCATGCAAGTGCGCGTCCTCGTCAGACTGAAGCCCGGGGTGCTCGATCCGCAGGGCCGCGCGGTGCACCACGCGCTCGAGGGCCTCGGTTTCGCGGGCGTCGAGGATGTCCGGATCGGCCGCCTGATCGAACTCGATCTGGCCGACGGCACAGACGAAGCAACGATCCGGCAGATGTGCGAGAAGCTGCTCGCCAACACTGTGATCGAGAGCTTCACGATCGAAGGCTTGGGCGAAGGCTTGGGCGAGGGCGCGAACTGATGGCGTTCCGGGCGGCGGTCATCACCTTCCCCGGCTCCAACTGCGACCGGGACATGGCGTCGGCGATCGAGGCTGTCGCGGGGAGCCCAGCGATCCGTGTGTGGCATGGCGATGCCGACCTGCCGGACAGGCTCGACCTCGTCGCCCTGCCCGGCGGCTTTTCCTATGGCGATTACCTGCGTTCGGGCGCGATGGCGGCGACCAGCCCGATCATGCGCGCGGTCGTTGCGGCGGCGGAGCGCGGCGTGCCCGTGCTGGGCGTGTGCAACGGCTTCCAGGTGCTCACTGAAGCCCGCCTGCTCCCCGGCGCGCTGCTGCGCAATGCCGGGCAGCGCTTCGTGTGCCGCACCGTGGCGCTGAAGGTCGAGAACGCGGCGTCGCCCTTCACCGCGCTCTACACGGCGGGCGAGACGATCCGCATCCCCGTCGCGCATCACGATGGCAACTATTTCGCCGACGACGACACGCTCGACATGCTCGAAGGCGAGGGCCGCGTCGCCTTGCGCTATGCCGAAGGATGCAATGGCTCGGCGCGCGACATTGCCGGGGTGCTGAGCGCCAATGGCCGGGTGCTGGGCATGATGCCGCACCCCGAACGCGCGATCGAGGCGGCGGCGGTGCCGGCGCTCGGCGGTGCCGACGGACGGCGGCTGTTCGAAAGCGCGCTGGCGAGCTTCGCCGCCGCCTGACGCGGGTCAGGCGCGGCGTTCGCGCGCCAGCCGGAACAGGTTGACGGCATCTTCGGCGGTCATCGGCCGACCGAAATAGAACCCCTGGATCTTGTCGCAGCCGAGGTTGCGGATCAGTTCCGCCTCGTCGCCGGTCTCCACGCCCTCGGCGGTGGTGGTCATGTCGAGGCTCTTGGCCATCGCCACCACCGCATTGATGATCGCGAGGCTCTCCGCGCTGCCCTGCGCGGCGCCCTGAACGAAGGTGCGATCGACCTTGATGGTCGAGAACCTGAGCTTCCTCAGATAGCCGAGCGAGGAATAGCCCGTCCCGAAATCGTCGAGCGCGACCGAACAGCCAAGCGCCATGACCTGTTCGAGCGCATTGCGGGCAACGCTAGCGTCGCGCAGGAAGATGCTCTCGGTCACTTCCACCTCGAGCCGTTCGGGGCGCAGGCCCGTCGCCGCGAGCGCCTGCACCACCTCGGCATGGAAGCCGGGTTCGAGCAGCTGTTCGGGCGAGACGTTGACATTGACCTTGACGTGTTCGGGCCAGTTGCGCGCTTCCTCGCAGGCCCGGCGCATCACCCAGCGACCGATCGGCACGATCAGGCGGGTGTCCTCGGCGAGCGGGATGAACTTGCCGGGGCTGACAAAGCCGTGCTCTGCGGAATTCCAGCGCACCAGCGCCTCGAAGCTCACCACCTGTTCGGTGTGCGCGTCGACCACCGGCTGATAGTGCAGCACCATCTCGTCGCGGCCCAGCGCCGTGCGCAGCGCAACCTCGAGCTGGCGGCGTTCCTCGGCCGAGGCGTGGAGTTCCGGTTCGAAGCGCCAATGCTCGCCCCCGCCCATGTCCTTGGCGCGGTAGAGCGCAAGGTCGGC
>NZ_JAMNXL010000117.1 GCF_023653175.1 Erythrobacter sp.
CCCGGCGATGCAGCACGACATCTCGGTGCCAGTGGAGGCCATGCCCGAGTTCATCCTCGCCGCCGTGCCGGAGGTCGAGGCCACCTTCCCCGGCACCCGCGCGGTCGCCTTCGGGCACCTTGGCGACGGCAATGTGCACTTCCATGTCCTCGCGCCGGCAGGGGCCGCGCGGGGCGTGTGGGAAGAGGCGGAGGGCAAGGCGGTCAGCGCGAGGGTGCATGATCTGGTGACCCAGTGGGGCGGCTCGATCAGCGCCGAACACGGCATCGGGCAGATGAAGGTAGACGAGCTTGCGCGGCTCCACGATCCGGTCGCGCTGGCGGTGATGGCCCGCGTCAAGGCAGCGCTCGATCCTGCCGGGCTGCTCAATCCGGGGAAACTCATCCGCCCGCCCCAGCCCGCCTGATTGCCGCCGCTTGCGCGGGACAACACAAGGCCCTAAGGGCGGCGCTTTCGGCGGGGGATGACATTTTTTCCGCTGAGGGGATCATCCACTACAGTTTCTCGGAGACTTCGTCATGGCCAGCGCGCCGCAACCGCAACTTCCGCTGTTCTACCAGGACCTTCTGCCGCTCAACAGCCGCGACCACGCCGAATGGCGCGCCAGCCCGCTCGAGAACGCCGGCTATCTCGCCGCGACCCACGCAATCCCGCTGACCTCGGACGAATTCGTCGACGCCCAGCGCGATTTTCCCATCGTCTTCACCGCCGGTGAAAGCCCGCTGCCGATCGCGCTGTTCGGCCTCAACGAGGGCGTCAACACCTTCGTCGGCGACGACATGAAGATCAACGAGGCGATTTATCTGCCCGCCTATGCGCGCCGCTATCCCTTCATCCTCGCCAAGCTTCAGCAGGGCAGCGACGACATGTCGCTGTGCTTCGATCCGAGCGCAGGCCTGCTCGGCAAGACCGAGGAGGGCATCGCCCTGTTCGATCCCGCCGGCCAGCCGACCGAATACACCGCGAACGTGCTCGATTTCTGCCGCCGCTTCGAGGAAGCCGGCCATCGCACCAAGCTGTTCATGGAAGAGCTCGCCAAGCTCGACATCCTGATGGACGGCGAAATCGCGATCACCCGCAACGACATGCCCGACAAGCCCTTCGTCTATCGCGGCTTCCGTATGGTCGACGAGGGCAAGCTGCGCGAGCTTCCCGCCGCAACGCTCGAGGAACTCGCCAAGAACGGCATGCTGATGCTGATCTACGCGCACCTCTTCTCGCTCAACCTGATGCGCGTCGTCTTCGAGCGCCAGCTCGCACAGGGCAAGGTGCCCATGATCGCCGAAGGCACGCCCGCCCCGGCACTGAACTGATTTTGGATGACGGGCCGGGCGATATGCCCGGTTCGCCAGCGAATTGCGGGCGGGTGGACTTTGGTTCGCCCGCCCGTTTTGCGTCAGGGGAGCCTATTCGGCAGCTTGGCGCAGCCCCTCCGCCCCGCCGAGCAAGGCCGCTTCCGCGCCCAGCTCGCGCACCAGATCGGCGAGCATTGCCGCGATCGCGGGCAGGCCCGCGCCGGGCTCGGCAAGGTGGCGGTCGAGATAGGTGCCGCGGCACACCTCGATCTGCACCGCATGCACACCGCTGCGCGGTGCACCGTGGCGGTCGAGCACATAGCCGCCCGAATAGGGCCGGTTGAGTGCCACCGGCACGCCGCGCGCTTCCAGATGCCCGAGCCCGCGCGCGACAAGAGCATTGTGACACGAGGCGCCAAAGCGGTCGCCCAGTACCACCACCGGCGCACGCACCTCGCCCTCGCCCGCGCGCAGCGGCGGCATCGAATGCAGGTCGACCAGCAGCGCTGCACCCCACTCGGCGCAGATCCGCGCTAGTGCCTCCTCGAGCGCGGCATGATAGGCGCGGTGGATGCCTTCGATCCGGGCCGCGAGCTCGGCCGGCGCAAGCCGCCCGCGCCAGATCTCGCCCGATCCCGGCAGCCGCCGCGGCACCAGCCCCAGCCCGCTGCGCGCCCGCGCATTGCTGTGCTGGCCGGGCTCGGCAGAGGGCATGCCGACGGGCCGGCCGCCCTCGATCATGTCCCAGTCGATATCATCCTCGGCGCGGTTGAGATCGAGCAGCGCGCGCGGCGCATGGGCGACCAGCAGCGCCGCCCCGGTCTCACGCGCGATGGCGACGCCGAGCCGGTCGACATGGCGATCCTCGAGCCGCAATTGCGCCAGCCCCGCATCGCGCATCCGCGCCGTCACCGCAGGCGGATAGGCGCGGCCCGCATGCGGCACCGCGACCAGCACCGGCAGTCTGAGGCGCGGCGGTACGGTCAGCGTGAAGGCCGGCGCCGTCTCGAGCCCCGGCACCGTGCCGCCGCTCGAGGCGGTGCGCTGGGCCGCAGGACCCGGCCGTGAGGGGCGCTCGTGGATGTTCATGAGCGCCCTTGCTGACGGGTTTGCGCGGGCCTGTCAAAGCCTGATCGGCCCGTCACGGCGGCAATCTTCGCACCGGCACGCAAGGTCGCTGCGACACGGGGAAAGATTTCTTAAGCCGGTTCTGCTAACACCCGCGCATGACAGCGACACGCACCCCCCGGATCCTGCTTGCCGAAGACGAGGCCGCGATGCGCGCCTATCTCGAACGGGCGCTGACGAATGCCGGCTACGAAGTGAGCGCGGTCGATCGCGGCACGGATGCCGTGCCGCTTCTGGAAACGGGCGACTTCGACCTGCTGCTTTCGGATATCGTCATGCCCGAGATGGACGGGATCGAACTTGCCCAGCGCTGCGCCGAGATTTCCCCGCGCACCAAGGTGATGTTCATCACCGGTTTTGCCGCCGTCAGCCTGCGCGCCAGCCGCGAACAGCCCGCCGCCAAGGTGCTCTCCAAGCCCTTCCACCTGCGCGATCTGGTGCTGGAGGTGGAGCGTGTCTTCGAGGAAGCGGACGCGGCGCGCCTGTAGCTTTTCTCCGGCGCGAATCGCTTGCACCTTCCCAAGGGCTGCGATAAAGGGCCGCTCCGCTCTCCCCCCGGGAGAGCCGCACATCCGATGGTGTGGGCGTATAGCTCAGTGGTAGAGCACTATGTTGACATCGTAGGGGTCGCAAGTTCAATCCTTGCTACGCCCACCATCGGTTGAATCGAAAACGCCCGCCCTTTCCGGCGGGCTTTTTTTGTGTCTGCCCCCGTTGCAACGGCGGTTGCGCTCCATTCACACCGCCCCCCGCTTGCAAGGCCCGGCTCCTCTGCTAAAGCCCGCGCGGGATATTCAAGCCTTGGACGGGCTCTGAACAGCTTCCTGTCGATCACATTTAGCCCTGCGCAGACGGGGCAAGAAGGATAGGGCATCAGCCATGCAGAAAATCAAAGTCGCCAACCCCGTTGTCGAGCTCGATGGCGACGAGATGACGCGCATCATCTGGCAGTGGATCCGCGAAAGGCTGATCCTGCCCTATCTCGATATCGATCTGAAGTATTATGACCTCTCGATCGAGAACCGCGATGCGACCGACGATCAGGTGACCGTCGATTCCGCCAACGCGATCAAACAGTATGGCGTGGGCGTGAAGTGCGCCACCATCACCCCCGACGAACAGCGCGTCGAGGAATTCAGCCTCAAGAAGATGTGGAAGAGCCCAAATGGCACGATCCGAAACATCCTCGGCGGCGTGGTCTTCCGCGAACCGATCGTGATCGACAACGTGCCGCGCCTTGTGCCGGGCTGGACCGATCCGATCGTGGTCGGCCGTCATGCCTTCGGCGACCAGTACAAGGCGACCGACACGCTGATCCCCGGCCCCGGCAAGCTGCGCCTCGTCTTCGATGGCGAGGACGGCACCAAGATCGATCTCGACGTGTTCGACTTCCCCAGCGCCGGCGTGGCGATGGCGATGTACAACCTCGACGATTCGATCCGCGACTTCGCCCGCGCCAGCTTCAACTACGGTTTGAACCTCGGCTGGCCGGTGTACCTCTCGACCAAGAATACCATCCTCAAGGCCTATGACGGGCGCTTCAAGGACCTGTTCCAGGAAGTGTTCGACAACGAGGGCTTCGCCGAGCAGTTCAAGGCCAAGGGCATGGTCTACGAGCACCGCCTGATCGACGACATGGTCGCCTCGGCCCTGAAGTGGAGCGGCAAGTTCGTCTGGGCCTGCAAGAACTACGACGGCGACGTGCAGTCCGATACCGTCGCGCAAGGCTTCGGCTCGCTCGGCCTGATGACCTCGGTGCTGCTCTCGCCCGACGGTAAGACCGTCGAGGCAGAAGCCGCGCACGGTACTGTCACCCGCCACTACCGCCAGCACCAGCAGGGCAAGGCGACCTCGACCAACCCGATCGCCTCGATCTTCGCCTGGACCCGCGGCCTGATGTATCGCGGCAAGTTCGACGGCACGCCCGATGTGGTGAAGTTCGCCGAAACGCTCGAGCGGGTCTGCGTCGCCACGGTCGAGAAGGGCTACATGACCAAGGACCTGGCGCTGCTGATCGGCCCGGGCCAAGCATGGCAGACCACCGAGCAGTTCTTCGAGACGGTTGCTGAGAACCTCGAGAAGGAAATGGCCTCCTGGGCCTGATCCGCTCATTGATGGGAGGGCGCGCCGGTCTGATGATCGGCGTGCCCATCCTGCTGCTGGCATCGCCGTTATTCGCCCCGCAGCTCTTGGCCTTCCCGCACTATGCCGAGGCGGGGGATAGCCAGATCTGGTCCGAAACCCCGATCGATCAGGCCACGCTCGAGAAGGTCATGGCGCGGGCCGAGACCTTGGTGTCCGCCAGCCCGATTGCGCGAGAGCGTGAACCGCGCCGCATCTTCCTGACCGATGGCAGCTGGCGCTGGCTGTGGCTGGCGAACATTTACCGCGGAACCTTTGCCTTGACGCGGTTCGGTGGGCAGAACCTTATCGTCAATCGTGCCGATTTTGCAGCGGATCGCATCGTCAACAACCGCAACATCGGCGGGTCGCGCAAGCTATCAGCGGTGCTGGCCCACGAGATCACGCATGGCGTACTTGTGCACCACTTCGGCCCTATCGCGATGATGCGCCAGCCGCGGTGGCGCGTTGAAGGCTATTGCGACCACGTCGCTCGGGAAAGCGCCTTGACCCCGGAAGAGGTCGCCCGGATCGAGGCGCGCGGCGAAAAGCACCCGGCGCTGCTTTATTATCACGGTCGCAAGCGGGTCGAAGCCGCGCTGGCGGCGAGCGGCGGCTCGGTCGACGCGCTGTTCGCAAGGGAATAATATGGCAAGCCGATCAACCGCGCGTCTCGAAATCCGTCAGGCCAAGCTCAAAGACGTGCGGGCAATCGGCGATCTGGTGCGCCGCGCATATGACGATCTGCCCGCCTACACTCAGGGCGAGATCCGCGGGCAGATCAACAACTACCCCGATGGCTGCTTTGTCGCGCTGTTCGATGGTGCGGTGGTGGGGTATTGCGCCTCTATGCGGCTCGATGAGCGCGTGGCACTGTCGGACCATACCTGGGACGAGGTGACCGGCAACGGCTTCGGCAGCCGCCATGACCCGACCGGCGACTGGCTCTACGGCTACGAATTGTGCGTCGATCCGGCGGTGCGCGGCACCCGACTGGGCCGCCGCCTTTATGAGGAACGCCGCGCACTGGCCGAGCGGCTTGACCTGACCGGCATCGTGTTTGGCGGCCGCATGCCCGGCTATGCCCGCGCCAAGCGCCGCAAGGCGAACCGCGCTGACACGCCGGAGCAATATCTCGACCTGGTGATCGACAGCAAGATCCACGATCCGGTGCTGCGTTTCCAGCTTGCCAACGGGTTCGAACCCGGCGGCATCATGCCGAAATACCTGCCCGAGGATAAAGCCAGCCGCGGCAACGCGGTGCGGATGATCTGGCGCAACCCCTACGTCGATAGCGACGCGCCGCCCAAGCACCGATTGCCGCGCGATGTCGAAAGCGTGCGCATCGCCACCTGCCAGCTGCAATCGCGCGCCGTGTCCGGCTTCGATGAATTCATGAAGCAGATCGAATATTTCGTCGATGTCGCCGCCGATTAC
The DNA here is from genome assembly GCF_023653175.1 of Erythrobacter sp. Lineage (GTDB taxonomy): Bacteria > Pseudomonadota > Alphaproteobacteria > Sphingomonadales > Sphingomonadaceae > Erythrobacter. The sequence continues at coordinate 5,982 of NZ_JAMNXL010000117.1, forward strand.
GAGGCGGACTTCATCGTGTTTCCCGAGATGTTCACGGTGATGCTCCTGTCGGCCGAGCCCAAGGAACTCACCCCGCTCGAAGCCATCGAAACGCTGAGCGACTACACTCCGCGGATCCGGCAGCGATTGTCGGAAATGGCGCTCGCCTTCAACATCAACATCATCGGCGGATCACACCCGACCCGGATGCCCGATGGCGACATCCACAATGTCGCCTATGTCTGCCTGCGCGACGGATCGATCCACGCGCAGGAGAAGATCCACCCCACGCCCAACGAAGCCTATTGGTGGAACATCAAGGGCGGCGACACGATCGACGCCATCCCCACCGACTGCGGCCCCATCGGCGTGCTGATCTGCTACGACAGCGAATTCCCCGAACTCGCCCGGCGGCTGGTGGACGAAGGCGCGCGGATCATCTTCGTGCCGTTCTGCACCGACAGCCGGCAGGGCTACATGCGGGTGCGCTACTGCTCGCAGGCGCGCGCGATCGAAAACCAGTGCTTTGTCGTGATGAGCGGCAATGTCGGCAATCTGCCCAATGTCGCCAACATGGACATCCAATACGCACAGTCCTGCATCCTCACCCCCTGCGACTTCCCCTTCGCGCGCGACGGGATCGCTGCCGAGGCATCCGAGAACGTCGAGACCCTGACGATCAGCGACGTCAACCTTGCCGATCTGAGCTGGGCGCGGGCCGAGGGCACGGTGATGAACCTCGCCGACCGCCGCTTCGATCTTTACCGCATCGAGTGGGACAAGCGGGTCGGCAACATCAAGGATCCGCTCGGCGAAGGGCGCGAGACGGGCGTGACGCGTCCTATCGGACCGCATGGCGCAGGCGGAGGGTGACAGCCCCGCCCCGCCCCGTTAAGCCTTGGGCGTGGCTGGCGAACTGACCCTCTCCCCCGTTCTGTCGGATGCGCTGGTGATCCTTGGCGCAGCCGGCATCGTCATCCCGGTCTTCGCCCGCTTCCGGATCACCCCGATTATCGGCTTCATCCTCATCGGGGTGCTGGTCGGCCCCTTCGGGCTTGGTTCACTCGTCGAGCGGATCCCGTGGCTCTACCACGTCACGATCAGCAACCCGGAGGCGCTCACACCCTTTGCCGATTTCGGCATCGTGCTGCTGCTCTTCGCGATCGGGCTCGAGCTTTCGTTCAACCGCCTTTGGGCGATGCGCAAGCTGGTGTTCGGGCTCGGCGCGCTCGAGGTGCTGGTGAGCGGCGGAGCGCTGGCGCTGTTCCTCGGGCTGACCGGAAGCATGAATGTCACCGCCGCGCTGGCACTGGGCTTCGCGCTGGCCTTCTCCTCGACCGCCATCGTCCTGCCGATTTCGGGCACCCGCTCGCCGGTCGGGCGCGCGGCGCTCTCGATGCTGTTGTTCGAGGACATCATGATCGTGCCGATCATCTTCGTCCTCGGCGCGCTGGCTCCCAATGCCGCCGATGAAGGCTGGGCGGGCATGGGGCGCACCCTGTGGCAGGGCGGCCTGGTGATCGCGGTGCTGCTGGTGGCGGGCCGCTACGTCCTCCCCCGCCTGTTCGCGCAGGCGGCGCGCACCAAGAGCCCCGAACTGTTCCTCTCCGCCTCGCTGCTGGTGGTCATCGGCGCGAGCCTTGCCACCGCGCTGGTCGGCCTCTCCCCGATCGTCGGCGCGCTGATCGCCGGGCTGCTGATCGCCGAGACCGAATATCACACCGAGGTCGAGCAGATCATGGAGCCCTTCAAGGGCCTCGCGCTGGGCGTGTTCCTGATCACCGTTGGCATGAGCATCAACCTCGTCGAGATCGGCGCGCAGATCGGCGCGATCACTGCGGCGGTGGTGGGCGTGGTGGTTTTCAAGGCGATCGTCACCGGCATCCTCCTGCGCCTGATGGGCGCACGGCGCAGCACTGCGGCCGAGACAGGCCTGCTGATGGCCTCGCCGTCCGAGACGACGCTGATCGTGCTTGCCGCGGCGACCAGCGCCTTGGTGCTCGACACCGAGACCGCACGCTTCTGGCAGACCGTCACCGCGATCGGCCTGACGATCACGCCGCTGCTGGCCAAGCTGGGCGCGGTGATAGCCAGGGGCGTCGACAGCCCGTCATCCATACCGCCCGAGGACGATACCGACACCGCGCGCACCATCATCGTCGGCGGTGGGCGCGTCGGGCGGCTGGTCGCGGACATGATGCGTGCCCACGCCAAGCCCTATGTGATGATCGACAGCAACCCCGACCTGATCGATTCCGCCAAGCGCGACGGCTACCGCGCGACCTTCGGCGATGCGGCGCGGGGTGATACGCTGGCGCGGCTCGGGGTCGAGAGCGCGCCCGCGGTGGTGCTGACCATGGACGAGCCGGTGCTCGCCCAGCGGCTCGTCGCCAAGCTGCGCCAGACCTATCCGGATCTGCTGATCGTCGCCCGCGCGCGCGATCCCGATCACGCCGCGGCGATGTACCGCGCCGGCGCCAGCCATGCGGTGCCCGAGACCCTCGAGGCCTCGCTCCAGCTGTCGGAAGCGGTGCTGGTCGACATCGGCGTCGCGATGGGCCCGGTGATCGCCTCGATCCACGCCAAGCGCGACGAGTTCCGCGAGCAGCTGGAACGCGACGGGGGACTCAGCGAAAAGCCGAAACTGCGCACCAGCACGACGGGCGGAGAAACAATCGCGGGCTTGCGGCGGTAGTTCAATGGGCAAGGAGATTGTCCCATGACCAAACCTGCCAAGCCCGACAACCCCGCCGACCGTGGCCCCGAAACGCTGACCGACGAGAAGCACGGCACCATCAAGGACAAGCAACTCGAGGGCAACCGTCGCCCCGACACCGACCTCGCGCGCGGCTCGGAACCGGCGACCCGCGGCAGTTCGCGCGAGAGGTAACCTCCTAGCCTTCGCCTTCCGAGGCGGGCCTGACGCTGCGCTCCAGCGTCTTGAACCGCGTGCCATCGGCCTGGCGCACGGTGATCGTGACATTGCCGCCCTTGCTGACGTTGCGGTCCTCGACCGTTCCGGACTTGCCCTTGTGGGTGCCCGTGATCACCACGCATCGTTCACCGTTATTCATGGCCACTTTCCTCTCCGCGCGCCACCGCCAGACCGAAAGGCGCCTCGAGCGGCTTGATCCGCCATGCCTCCCCGGCGGTGACATCGTCGCCATCGTAGAGCAGGCGGACCTTCCACCCCTTCCCGGACGGCGTCACGTGGTATTGAACGACGTGATTCTCTGCGCTCAGCGTGCCGCCGTCGTTGTAGGCCTCGAGCGTCTCGACATGCGAGAAGGTGAACCCGTCCTCTGTGCGGGTGACTTCCGCGGTGTAGGCGATGTTGCACCAACCCTCGCACAGCGTGAATTCGGCCATCGGCTTGGCCGTCGCGGGATCGGTGAAGAAGCGCACCTCGAAGCCGCCGAGATCGCCGGTCTCGCCCGACATCTCGACATTGCCATAGAGGCCTTGGGGAAAGGGGCGCTCGCCGCTCCTCGCTTGTGTCGCCGCACCGCCCGCCATTAGGGCCGCTGCGGAAAGCGCAAGGACGAGGCGCGCGGGGCGCGTCACCCCGCCAGCACCGCCCTTACCGCCGCGAGCGCCTCGGCTGCCTTGCTGCCGTCGGGCCCGCCGCCCTGCGCCATGTCAGGTCGCCCGCCGCCGCCCTTGCCGCCCAGTGCTTCGACGCCGGCGCGCACCAGATCGACCGCGCTGAAGCGCGCCGTGAGATCATCGGTGACCGCCGCCGCGATGCTCGCCTTGCCGTCATTGACCGCGATCACCGCCGCCACGCCGGTGCCCATGCGCTGCTTGGCCGCATCGAGCAGCGGACGCAGTTCCTTGGGGTCGAGCCCTTCGAGCACCTGCCCGCTGAAGGTGACGCCCGCGACAGTCTCTTCGGCGATGGCCGCACCGCCGCTTGCGCCGCCGCCCAGCGCCAGGGCCTTCTTGGCCTCGGCCAATTCCTTCTCGAGCCGCTTGCGCTCGTCGAGCAGCGCGGCGAGCCTTGCGGGAACTTCCTCGGGCGTCGCGCGGATCACGCTCGCCGCCGATTTCAGCGCTTCCTCGCGGCCGACCAGCCACTGGCGCGCGCCCTCGCCGGTCATCGCCTCGATGCGGCGTACGCCCGAGGAGACCGCGCTTTCCGAGACGATGCGGAAGATGCCGATGTCGCCCGTGGCGCGCACATGGGTGCCGCCGCACAGCTCGACCGAGTAATTGCGCCCTTCCTTGCCCGCACGGCCCATGGCGAGCACGCGGACCTCGTCGCCGTATTTCTCGCCGAACAGCGCCAGCGCGCCGGCAGCGACCGCATCGTCCGGGGTCATCAAGCGGGTCGAGACCTGCTCGTTGGCGCGGATCTCGGCGTTCACTTCGGCCTCGACCGCGGCGATATCCTCAGGGGTCAGGGCGACCGGGTGCGAGAAATCGAAGCGCAGGCGGTCTTCGGCGACCATGCTGCCCTTCTGCGTCACGTGCCCGCCAAGGCGGCCGCGCAGCGCGGCATGGACGAGGTGGGTGGCCGAGTGGTTGGCGCGGATGCGGTCGCGCCGCTCGGCATCGACCTTCATCTCGACCGTGTCGCCGACGCTGACCGCGCCCGCCTCGATCCGCACCTGATGCGCGTGGAGACGCCCGAGCGGCTTGGAGGTGTCGGTGACAACCGCGCGCAGGCCGGCGATGCTGGCGATGGTGCCGGCATCGCCTGTCTGGCCGCCGCTTTCGCCATAGAAGGGCGTCTGGTTGGTGAGGATCACCACCTCGTCACCCGCCGCGGCGCTGGCGACTTCGGCGCCGCCCTTGACGATTCCGACAACCTTGCCCTCGCCGCTGGTGGCGGCATAGCCGGTGAATTCGCTCGCGCCCTCACGCTCGGCGATGTCGAACCAGACCTCGCCCGAGGCCGCCTCGCCCGAACCCTTCCACGCGGCGCGCGCGGCGGCCTTCTGGCGAGCCATGGCCGCGTCGAATCCCTCGCGATCGACCCCGATCCCGCGCGCGCGCAGGGCGTCTTCGGTCAGGTCATAGGGGAAGCCGTAGGTGTCGTAGAGCCGGAAGGCGATCTCGCCGTCGAGTTCCCCGCCGGTCGCAAGGTCGCCGGTCGCCTCGTCGAGGAGCTTCAGCCCCTTGTCGAGGGTGCGGCGGAACTGGGTTTCCTCACGCTCGAGCACTTCCTGGATGAGCGCCTGACCGCGCACCAGCTCAGGATAGGCCTGGCCCATCTCGGTGACGAGCGCTGGGACGAGGCGATGCATCAGCGGTTCGGCGGC
>NZ_JAMNXL010000269.1 GCF_023653175.1 Erythrobacter sp.
CTGATCACCATCAGGATGCGGCGTTCTTCGGGGCGGTAGAGCAGGCGGCTGTGCGCCCAGATCAGCGCCTCGCCGTCGATGTTTTCCTTCAGCAGCCCCTCGCGCATCATCAGCCCAAGATTGCGGCGCGCGCGGCGCCACGGCTCGTCGGCCTGCTTGTAGATGATGTGGCGCAGGTCGTTCAAACGCCCTGGGTTCTGCGGCTTGCCATCGGCGAGCCACGCCTCGCGGCTCTGCCCGCCCTTCCACGCGCGGGTGGTGAAGCCGAGGATCTCGGTCTTGACCCCGCAGCGCTCCAAGGTGCGCGCCAGAATGTCGGCGCTGATCGCGGCAATCGAGATCGGCCGCCCGCGCATCGAGCCCGAATTGTCGATCAGCAGGGTGACGATCGTGTCCTTGAACTCGACATCACGTTCGACCTTGTAGGACAGCGCCGTGCCGGGCGAGATGATCACCCGGGCGAGGCGCGCGGCATCGAGCACGCCTTCTTCCTGGTCGAAATCCCAGCTGCGGTTCTGCTGCGCCATCAGGCGGCGCTGCAAGCGGTTGGCAAGGCGCGTCACCACGCCCTGCAAGCCGGTCAGCTGGCTGTCGAGATAGGCGCGCAGCCGGTCGAGCTCCTCCGCGTCGCACAGGTCGGGCGCGGCGACTTCCTCGTCGAAGCGGGTGGTGAAGGCCTTGTAGTCGAGGCTGGCGGGCACCTCGGCCTGCGGGCGGTTGGGGCGGACGGGAGCATTCGCGGCGTCGCTGTCGTCGCCCGGCTCGCCCTCGGCCATGTCGCTGTCGGTCTGGGTGTCGGAGGATTGCTCCCCCTCGCCCTCGCCCTCGGCCATGTCGCCGGCCATTTCCGCGGACTGCGGATCGCCCTCGCCCTGGTTGTCGTCCTCACCCTCGTTTTCGTCGTCGGGGCCGTCATCCTCGTCGGCCTCGTCCGAATCGCTTTCGTCGGGGGCTTCGGTCGGCCGGGTCAGATCGAGCTCGCGCAGCATGTCGAGCGCGAGTTTCTGGAAGGCCTTCTGGTCGCTGACCGCCTCGGCCAGCGCCGCGAAATCGCCGCCGACCTTCTCTTCCAGAAAATCGCGCACCAGCTCGATCCCGCCCTGCGCTTTGGCCGGGATGGCTTCGCCGGTCAGCGCCTCGCGCACCAGCAGGGCAAGCGCGGTCTGCAAGGGCACTTCGGAGGAATTCTGCGCGCGCACGATCTTGTCGCCCGCGGTGCGCAGCTCGGTCGCGGCGTCGAGATTGGCGCGGATACCGCCGAAGCGGTTGGCCCCCAGCGCCTCGTAACGCACCTGCTCGATCGCATCATAGCAGGCGCGGGCGATGGGTTCGGGCGGCGCGGATCTGGCGTGGAGCGAAGCATCGTGGTGGCGCAGCTTGAGCGCAAAGGAATCCGCAAAGCCGCGCGCCTCGCGCACCTGATCGGCGGGCAGATCGCGGCCCGGCAGCGGCACGCGGAAGCGGTTGCCGGCAGCGCCGGGCACATCCGCGCTCCACGCGACCTCCACCTCCGCATCGCGCGCAATGGCCCGCGATGCGCCGGTGAGCGCCTGCTTGAACAGATCGAGCGGAGACTGGTCGGCCATTGCCTAGAGGATACTCTGCCCGGACTTCGCCCAATCGGCCATGAAGCCCTCGATCCCCTTGTCGGTGAGGACGTGCTTGAACAGGTCGTGGATAACCTTGGGCGGCGCAGTCATGACGTCGGCGCCGATCTTGGCGGCCTGCAGCACGTGCATGGTGTGGCGCACGCTCGCGACAAGAATCTCGGTGGCGAAATTGTAGTTGTCGTAGATCAGGCGGATGTCCTCGATGAGGTCCATGCCGTCAAAGCCGTTGTCATCGTGCCGGCCGACGAAGGGCGAGATGAAGCTCGCCCCCGCCTTGGCCGCCAGCAGCGCCTGATTGGCCGAGAAGCAGAGGGTGACATTGACCATCGTGCCCTCCGATGACAGCGCCTTGCAGGTCTTCAGACCATCAACCGTCAGCGGCACCTTGATGCAGACATTGTCGGCGATCTTGCGGAGGATTTCAGCCTCCTTCATCATCGTCGCGTGGTCCAATGCGACCACTTCGGCGCTCACCGGCCCGTCGACGATCCCGCAGATCTCGGCGGTGACTTCCTTGAAATCGCGCCCCGACTTGGCGATCAGCGAGGGATTGGTGGTCACCCCGTCCAGCAGCCCGGTGGCGGCAAGATCGCGGATCGCCTCGATCTCGGCAGTGTCGACGAAGAATTTCATGAGAGTCGCTCCAGACTGTTTTCCGATAGGCAGCGGGCTGCCAGCGTTTTAGGGCGAGCGCATGACACGCCTGCCCGCACGAATTGCGACGCTGCTTGCCGCCCTCGCGTGCGCTTGGCAACCGTCCAAAGCATGGGCACAGGACGAAGACGTGCAATTGTGGCACTTCTTCAACCTCACTGGCGATCTCGACAAGGACACGCGGCTCACCATCGACGCCACCCAACGCTGGCGCGAGGAAGCGCGCGGCGACGAGCAGCAGACGATCCGCGTGACGGTGGAGCAGACCATAGCCAAGGGCCTGCGCATCGGCGGCGGGGGCGCGGTGTTCGAGGCGGGCGGCGCGACCGAGATCCGGCCGCACCAGCAGGTGAGCCTCACCCGGGGCCGAATCGAATGGCGCACCCGGCTGGAGGAACGCTTCTTCGATGGCGCCGACCGGATGGAGCTGCGGCTGCGCCAGCGCATCCAGTACAACCAGCCGCTCGGGCAAGTCTGGCGCGCGAGCCTGGGCGGCGAGTGGCTGGGGCTGCTGCAGGGGCGCAATGACGGTCAGGGCGCCTCGACCGAGCAATGGCGCGCGCAGGCGGGGATCGCCACCCGGATCAATAACCGGCTGGAGGTGGGGGCGAATTACTGGCTGATCGTCGCGCCGCGCGGGTCCCTGCCTGCGCGCACCACCCATGTGCCGCAGACGGTGCTGACTTACCGGTTCTGACCGGGGCCGCTTCTAGATTCGGCTGCCGAGCCCGAACACCCCGATCAGCAGCGGATCGCGGGTGCGTTCCGGATTGGCGCGGATCGCGGCTTCCTCGCGCGCGATCTCGCCCCAGACGGCATCGTCGATCTGGCGGCCGAAGCGGTCGGCGACGCTTGCGACATCCACCCCGGTCAGAGCGCCGAGCGCCTGGCCGAGCAGCGGATCGCGGCTGATGCGCAGTGCTTCGCCGAGTTCGGGCACCATCGCATCGAGCAGCGCAGTGCCGAGCTCCTGCCTCAGGTACAGGCTGGCCGCGTCCGGCCCGCCGCGCACCAGCGCGATCGCGTTATCGAAGCCGATCAC
>NZ_JAMNXL010000270.1 GCF_023653175.1 Erythrobacter sp.
CACCGCGTGTTCGGCGGGGTCTGGAAGCTCCCGCCGCTGGTGCACCACGAGGACGGTTTCAACGAGGACGAGGCGGTGCGCCTCAAGCCTGCGCGCAACCTCTACCGCCGCGCCGCACTGGGGCGGGCGGCGGCGCTGATCGTGCCCTCGACGGGCCTCGAAACGATCGCCCGCGATGTCTGGCGCCAGCCCGAAGCGCGGGTGCTGCGCATCCCCAACGGCATCGACACCGCAGCCTTTGCCGCCCCGCCCGATCCTGCCGCCCTGCCGATCCGCAAGGGCGAGGGGCAGTTCTGGGTCGGCACGCTTGCAGGCCTTCGCGCGGTCAAGCGCCTGCCCGATCTCGTCACTGCCTTCGCAGCCCTCCCGCCCGAATGGCAGCTGGTGATCTGCGGTGAGGGGCCGGAGCGCGGTGCCATCACCGCCGCAGCCGAAGCGCTGGGGATCGCCGCGCGCGTCCACCTTCCCGGCAATGTCGACCCCGCCAAGGTCGTCGGCCTGTTCGACATCTTCGCCCTGTCCTCGGCTTCCGAGCAATTTCCGCTCTCGGTGATCGAGGCGATGGCGGCAGGCGTGCCGGTGGCGGCGACTGATGTGGGCGATATCCGCCATATCCTGTGCGAACAGGGTCGCGTACTCCTGGCGCCTGCGGGCGATGTCGGGGCACTTTCGGGCGCACTGCTCGCGCTCGCCGCCGACACCGCTCTGCGCGCACGCCTCGGCAAGGCCAACGCCGCCCGCGCGCACGAGAATTTCGATTTTGCGGTGATGCAGGCCGCCTATGAAGCGGCCTATGCGGGCGCGATGGGGCGGGCCTTCTGATACCTGCTTTTCCACGCAGATTGCTTCATCCCCCGTTCAATCACTCCCCGCCACTCCTGCGCCCTGACAGCCGGTGCCATTGCGCGAGGGCCTTCACCTGCCTAAAGAGCGCCCTCGCGCCCTCATCAGCATGGCGGCGCGGATCATATCACGAGGACACCAAGGCCCACCATGGCGCGCATTCCGACCACCTCCCCCGACACCGCCGCCCCCTCGCGCGAGGACGAGGTGCTGATCCGCGAAATCGACGAGGCGGTGCGCGAGGACGCGGCGCTCGAATTCATGCGCAAGCACGGGGTCAAGGTGCTGGGCGGGGTGCTGGCACTGGTCGCCGCGCTGGGCGGATATATGATCTGGGACCACTATGCCGAACAAGCGCTCGAGACGCAGTCGGAAACGGTGATTTCCGCGCTCGACCTTGCCGAGAAGAACGATTTCAAGAGCGCGTCCGAGAAGGTCGCTGGCCTGCTCGGCGAGGACAGCTCGCCCGGTGCGCGCGCGGCGGCGCGGTTCATCCAGGCGGCTGCAGCGCTGGAAGCGGGCGACAAGACCAAGGCGAGCGGGCTCTACAAGCAGGTCGCCGCCGACCCGACCACGCCGCCCGCTCTGCGCGATCTGGCCCGCGTGCGCGAGGTCAGCATCAATTACGACACCATGCAGCCTGCTGCCGTGATCGCGCAGCTCAAGGATCTGGCCGTCCCTGGCAATCCCTATTTCGGCTCGGCGGGCGAGCTGGTGGCAATGGCGCATCTGGAAGCCGGCAACCGCGGCGAAGCGGGCAAGCTGTTCGCGGAAATCTCGAAGGATGAAGACCTGCCCGAAAGCTTGCGCAGCCGCGCGCGACAGATGGCAGGACTGATGGGCGTCGACGCGATCGTTGACGTGAATAAGCTGCTCAAGGACGAAGGGGTCACGTCCGATGACGAAGGCGACAGCGCTGCGGCACCGCCCGCGCCGTCTGCACAATGATCGAGGGATGGGAATAAAAGCGCCTATGACACACAGTAAAATCCTGCGCGCCGCGCTGCTGGCGGGCGTGCTGGCGGTGGGGCTTTCCGGCTGCAAGGGCGGATTGTTCGGCGGGGGCAAGGACAAGACCACGCCGACCATCGGCAACCGCGTGCCGATCCTCTCGCGCATCGAGAGCGGGGCCGAGGTCGATCCCGCGCTCGCCGGGATCAGCGTGGTGCTGCCGCCGCAGCGCAACAATCCCGAATGGGCGCAGGCTGGCGGCGCGGCGAGCAAGTCCTACGGCCACCTCGCCCTCGCCGAGACCCCGACCAAGGTGTGGAGCGCGCAGGTCGCCGGATCGAGCAACCGCGAACGCCTCGCTGCCGCGCCCGTGGTGGGCGGCGGTAAGCTGTTCGTGACCGGCACCGACGGGGTGATCCACGCCTTCGACAAGAACACCGGCGCCAAGCTGTGGACCCTCCAGAACGACGAGAGCATGACCAAGGACATGCGCCCCTCGGCCTTCGGCGGCGGGGCCAGCTATGAAGGCGGCAAGCTCTACGCGACCAACGGCGTGGGCGAGGTCAAGGCGATCAATGCCGAGACCGGCGCAATGCTGTGGAAGGTCAAGCCCGCAGGGCCCCTGCGCGGTTCGCCCACCATCGCCTTCGGCCAGCTTTTCGTGATGACGCAGGACAACCAGCTGATCTCGCTCAACATCGGCGATGGCTCGCTGGTGTGGGACGAGAGCGGGTCGAACACCCAGTCGGGCGTGTTCGGCGTCGCCGCGCCCGCCGCCGGTCAGGGCACGATCGTCGCGGGCTATTCGAGCGGCGAGCTCACCGCCTACCGCTACGAGAACGGCCGCGTGCTGTGGTCGGACGCGCTGGCGCGCACCAATATCTCGACCACGGTCGGCTCGGTCACCGATATCGACGCCGATCCGATCATCGATTCGGGCCGCGTCTATGCGCTCGGGCAGGGCGGGCGCATGGCGGCCTATGAACTGGTCAGCGGCCAGCGCATCTGGGAGCTTAACCTCGCCGGCATCTCCACCCCAGCGATCGCGGGCGAGTGGATCTTCACGCTCACCGACGATGCACGCCTGCTCGCCATCGCCCGGTCGAGCGGCCGGGTGCGCTGGATCAGCCAGCTGCGGCGCTACAAGGACGAGGAAGACAAGGAAGGGCAGATCTTCTGGACCGGCCCTGTGCTCGCCGGCGGCCAGCTGTGGGTGGCAAGCTCGCGCGGGGAGCTGTGGAAGGTCAGCGCGGGCGAGGGTTCGGCCTCGCTGTTCGCCGATATCGGCCAGCCGGTCAGCATTGCCCCGGTCGTTGCCGATGGCATGCTTTTCCTGTTGGACGACAGCGGCACGATCCACGCCTGGAAGTGATTGCCTGCTTCGGCTTTCCGCCACTGCCCGCCGTCGGCGGGTCATTGGCGGGTCGTAACCGGGTCGTAGCGTCCTTTTCGCCGGGTCGTCGTCGATCCGGGGCGCAATTGCCGGGGTGTTAACCCTTGTGCTGTAGGA
>NZ_JAMNXL010000271.1 GCF_023653175.1 Erythrobacter sp.
ATGATGGCGGGGTGATCCAGCGGATCGCACAAGGCGGCCGCAGCACATGGTTCTGCCCCGTCTGCCAGAAGTAAGGGAGAATCGTTGACCTTCGGGCAGCTTGCGACTATGCGCGCTGCTTTCCGGCGGTTGGGCCATGTGTCCGCTCGCCCGTTTTCGAGCAAACCGCCAACAATTTCCCGGTCGCTGCAAGCGGCCCGCAGCAAACGCGAGACAGACACGAATATGGCCAATACGCCGCAAGCCAAGAAGCGCATCATCCGCAACGCGAACCGCGCCGCCATCAATGGCGCGCGCGTGAGCCGCATCCGCAGCTTCATCAAGAAGGTCGAAGCGGCCTGCGAAGCGGGCGACAAGGAAGCCGCGGCTGCCGCACTCAAGGCCGCCCAGCCGGAAATGGCCCGCGGCGTTGCCCGCGGCGTGCTCCACAAGAACACCGTGGCGCGCAAGATGTCGCGTCTGACGCGGCGAGTCGCCACGCTCTGATCCGAATCGCCTGCGATCCCGTCTACCGCGTTCTGCGCGTGAATACGGGGTCGAACGGCCACAGCGATCCAACGGGCCGCGCTCCATGAGCGCGGCCCGTTTCGTTTGCGACAATTGCGACAACCTCATCCCCCACAAACGTCAGGATTCACCGCGATTCGCGCATTTCAAACGGGTGTTTTCGTGCAAATTCAGACACTTCAACGCAAGCCTGCGGGGTAGAGACGAGTCAACAGGAATATTTCACTTTTTTTAAAAGTCCGCGCTTGCGCATCGGGCCGATGCGTTCTTTACATGAACTCCACCCGGCGCGGGACAGCCCGGGTGGCCTTTACAAACTGGCCGACAGGGGGGTTCCGCGGAATTGCGATTCCGGGGAAGGGAAAGGCATGCCTGTCGCAATGGAATCAAATAGTCTGCGCAGCCTCGGGACGGGCTTTGCAGGCAGCGCGTGAATTGGGGAAGAGCTTGTGCACAGGACTGACAAGGCGCGCACCTCTGGCCGCCAGGCCGATGAACACCTGATGGAAGATGCCGAAGCCGTAAATCTCGCTGCCGACTGGGCCGATATCAGTCAGGGCCTGCGCAAGGATCTGGGACATCAGCTCCACAGCCAGTGGATCAAGCCGATCCAGCTCGGCGCGCTGAACCGCGATTGCGGCACGCTCGATCTGTACCTGCCGACCGAATTCTCGGCCAACTGGGTGCGTGACCGCTTCCACGACCGCCTGCAGCTGGCCTGGAGCATCGCGCGCAGCGAAGTGCGCAAGGTCAACATCATGGTCCACCCGGGCCGCCGCCAGCTGCCCGACCTGCGCCTCGACGATGGCCGCCGCCCCGCCAATGACGGCGCGAGCGCAATCGCGATGGCGGCCGGCTCGCTGGGCGATGCGACCTTCACCTCCTCGGTCGGGCTCGATGCCTCGCTGACCTTCGCCGCCTTCGTCACGGGCGAGGCGAACATCCTCGCCTGCAACGCGGCGCAGCGCATGGCGGCGCTCGAACAGCCGCAGTTCTCGCCGCTCTACCTCAAGGCGGCGACCGGCCAGGGCAAGACCCACCTGCTCCACGCCATCGGCCACGGCTATCTCCAGGCCCACCCGCGTGCGCGCATCTTCTACTGCTCGGCCGAGCGCTTCATGGTCGAATTCGTCCAGGCGCTGAAGTCGAGCCAGACGATCGAGTTCAAGGCCCGCCTGCGCTCCTTCGACCTGCTGCTGGTGGACGACATCCAGTTCATCATCGGCAAGGCGAGCGCGCAGGAAGAACTGCTCTACACGATCGATGCGCTGCTGGCCGAGGGCAAGCGGCTGGTCTTTGCCGCCGACCGCGCCCCGCAGGCGCTGGACGGGGTCGAACCGCGCCTCCTCAGCCGCCTGTCGATGGGCCTCGTCGCCGACATCCAGCCTGCCGACATCGAGCTGCGCAAGAAGATCCTCGTTTCGAAGCTGGTGCGCTTCGCGCCGCTGGCCGTGCCCGAAGACGTGGTCGAGTTCCTCGCCCGCACCATCACCCGCAACGTGCGCGAGCTGGTCGGCGGACTGAACAAGCTGATCGCCTATGCGCAGCTGACCGGGCAGGAGGTTTCGCTCCAGCTGGCCGAGGAACAGCTCACCGATATCCTGAGCGCCAACCGCCGCCGGATCACCATCGACGAGATCCAGCGCACCGTATGCCAGTTCTACCGCATCGACCGCGCGGAAATGAGCAGCAAGCGCCGCGCCCGCGCGGTGGTGCGTCCGCGGCAGGTGGCGATGTATCTCTCCAAGGTGCTGACCCCGCGCTCCTACCCCGAGATCGGGCGCAAGTTCGGCGGGCGCGACCACTCGACGGTGATCCACGCGGTGCGCCTCATCGAGGACCTGCGCCAGCGCGACGCCGACATGGACGGCGACGTGCGGAGCCTGCTCAGGCAGCTCGAAAGCTGACCCAAACAAGGTTAGTTCGCACATAATCCGCACAATTTGTGCACCGCTCTGTCGACAGGCCCATCCACAGGCCTGTCGACAGGCAGTTCACAGGCTGTAAACAGCCTTTCCATGCCTCATCAGCGCCTTTCCCCCGAGCTTGTCACCCTCCCCCAGGGCTGGATTTCTGCGCTGATGCGCGGCGCCAAGGGCCAGTGCCCGCGCTGCGGCGAAGCGGCGCTGTTCCGCAAATGGCTCAAGCCGGTCGACCGCTGCGGCCATTGCAAGCAGGACTGGTCGGTGCAGCAAGCTGATGATTTTCCCGCCTATATCGGCATCTTCGTGGTCGGCCATCTGCTCGCGCCGGTGGTGATCGCGATGATCTCGGGCGGGATGTCCGCATGGCTCACCCTCGCGATCATCCTGCCGGTTGCCGTCGTCATGCTGCTCGCAACGCTCCAGCCGGTGAAGGGCGCGGTGATCGCTTTCCTGTGGTGGCAGGGCATCGGCGCCTTCAAGCAGGAGCGCCGCCCCCTTTCGCCGGAAAGCAAGCGCGAACCATGAGCCTCTCGCCGGCACGGCTCGAACGCTTCGCCCGCCACATTGTCCTGCCCGAGGTCGGCGGGGCGGGCCAGGTGCGGCTGGCGGGGGCGCGGGTCGCGGTGATCGGCCTCGGCGGGATCGGCTCACCGGCCCTCCAATATCTCGCCGCAAGCGGGATCGGGCGGCTGGCGCTGGTCGACGATGACGTGGTGGACGTCTCCAATCTCCAGCGCCAGACGATCTTCACGCAGCGCGATGTCGGCTACGGCAAGGCGGTCTCGGCGCGGCGCTGGCTGGCGAACTTCGACGATTCGCTCGCCGTCGACGTCTCGGACGCGCGGATCACGCCGGAGAACGCCGCCAGCC
>NZ_JAMNXL010000118.1 GCF_023653175.1 Erythrobacter sp.
AGGCGGGGCGGGAGGTCTGCGCCGCCGATAGGCCGCTGAAAGCAAACTACGCCGCCCGCTCGTCCTTGACCCGGCGTCCCTCGGGCGCAGAGCGGAACACCGTGAGGCGTTCGTAGCACAACCGGTTCCTGCCGCTCGCCTTGGCCTCGTACATCAGCGCGTCGGCGCGGGCGTAGAATTCGGCGAAGACCATCTTCGACGCATCGGCGTCGGCGAGCACCACCACGCCCATGCTCGCGGTCACCGGCATGTCGAGCCCGGGCACTTCCTTGGCGATGCGCATCGGGATCGCCTGCCGCAAGGCCTCGGCGCGCTCGATCGGGCGGGGGCCGCGCAGCAGCACTACGAATTCCTCACCGCCCAAGCGCACCGCCACCGCATCGCGATCCCCGGAGGCGCGGATCGCGCTCGCGCAGGCGACCAGCGCCGCATCGCCGACCTGGTGACCGTGGACGTCGTTGATCGCCTTGAAGCGGTCGAGATCGACCAGCGCGAAGGTGTCGAAGCCCTGCGCCAGCAGCTCGTCGAAGCGCGCCTCGATCGCGCGGCGGTTCATCAGGCCGGTGAGCGAATCGCGCGCCGAGATCTGCTCGAGCATCTTCGCCTCGGTCAGCGCTGCATCGCGCTCGCGGCGCAGCGCGAGGAAGCGGTCGGCGATGGCGAGACTGATCACCACCACTTCGATCCCGACCGCGACATAGAGCATCTGGTCGAGGCTCGAGGGGCCGACATGCCAGCCCAGCCCGCGCAGCAGGCGCTCGACCGAGGCGATGATGATCGGCGCCCAGGCGATGGCGAGGAACCGCGCCGAACGGCTGCCGCGCAGGACCGCCTCGATCACCGCCGTGCTGATCACGATGATCGCGGGCAGGAAGGTGACGAAATAGCCGACATCGTCGAAACGCTGGGTGGAATCGAGTTGCAGCGCGAAGAAGCCGGGCACGATCATCGTGAACCAGCCCGTCACGATGGTCATCCGCCGCATCGTCCAGGATTGCGCGCCCCGCTCGAGGAAGCAGGCGAGGAACAGCGCCGAAATCCCCACGCCAACCGCCCATGACAGCGCGCCCGTTACCGCCATCACCGCCACCGGCAGCGTGACGAAGGCCGAGGCGAGCCCGCCGGCGGTCAGCACATAGGTCATCATCGCCGTGACCATTGCGGCGTGGAGCACCACGAAGCGTTCGCGCAGCACCACGAAGAAGCTGATGTCGAACAGGAGCGGAAGCACCAGCATGCCCGCGACGAAGGCGAGCAGCATCATGTCGGTCGGCGACCAGTCGGCCCGTAGCGGATCATGGGTGATGCGCGCCTCGGTGAGCAGCGGCACCGAATGCGGCGCCTCGATCCGGGCGATGAGCGTGGTGGTCGCAGGCGTTATCCTGGGCAGCGGCAGCTGGAACACCGGGCCGGCGGCAAAGGGCCTGCCGTCGGCCTCGGTGAGCGAGAGGCTGCGCACCGCTCCGTCTGCGTCGATCGCATGGAAGGTGATCGAGCGGAAGCGGGCGGTGCGGGAGAAGAAGTGGCGGGGGAGGGCGCCGTCCTTCCAGCTTGCTGCCTCGAAGCGCAGCCACACCGCGGGCACGTCCGAACGCCAGCCGGTGTTGTCGCAGTTCCACCCGGCGCGCGGGCGCATCGCGTCGAGCCCGGTCGCAAGACCGCTCGCCGTGTGGCAGGCAGGGGCATGGGTCGGCACGCTGTGGTTGTCAGCCAGAGCCGGTCGGGCAGCCAGCAGCACCAGCATTGCGGCGACCATGCCGAGCCGGGAAAGGAGGCGCAAGAGTGCCATGCCCGCAGGCCTACCATGCAAGCTCTTACGATGCTGTTAAGCGGGTTTGCTCCATTTTGGATGTAATTTGCTGCCTTTTGAGAGACTTGCCCCAGGGATGCGGTCGTGTGCGGCCCTGCGGCATGCGGCAAGTAACGCACCTGTCACGAAAGCCCCCTAGCCCACCATGCGCAAAACCTCGCGCCGCTGGCGCCGACCGGGATCCATCATGCCGCAATCCATCACCGCCCTCTGCAAGACCGGCGCCGTTCTGGCGCTTGCCGCCGCCACACTTTCCGCCTGCGATACGGGCGGCGCCTCGGGCGCGCAATCGGTCCATGCGGTGGGCTCCTCGACCGTCTATCCCTTCGCCAAGCTGGTCGCCGAGAACTTCTCGCGCACCTTCCCCGACATGCGCTCGCCGCTGATCGAGTCCACCGGAACGGGCAACGGCATCCAGCTGTTCTGTTCGGGACTCGGCCCCAACACCCCCGACATGGTCAACGCCTCGCGCCGGATGAAGCCGTCCGAATTCGACACCTGCGCCTCGAACAAGGTCGACGAGGTGATCGAACTCCAGGTCGGGCTCGACGGGATCGCGTTTGCCTCCGCCAAGGGCGGGATCATGCTGAACCTCTCGCCTGTGACGGTCTACAAGGCGCTCGCCGCGCGCCCATATGGCAAGCCGCAGACCGCCAAGACCTGGGCCGATGTCGACCCGGCGCTGCCCGCCGAGCCGATCCTCGTCTACGGCCCGCCCAGCACCTCGGGGACGCGCGATGCCCTCAAGGAACTGATCCTCCACGTCGGCTGCGACGCCGATCCGGCGATGAAGGCGCTGAAGGAAAAGGACGAGACCGAATACAGCCAGATCTGCACCGAGATCCGCGACGACGGCGCCTATTCCGATCAGGGCGAGCAGGACAACCTGATCGTCAACAAGATCGTCGCCAACCCCAGGATCGTCGGCATCTTCGGCTATTCCTACCTCGAGGAAAACCTCGACAAGGTGCAGGATCTGCCGATGAACGGGGTGCAGGCGACCTACGAGAATATTGCGAATTTCTCCTACCCCGGTGCGCGGCCGCTCTATGTTTACGTCAAGAAGTCGCACATGCGCGCTATCCCGGGCCTTGAGGACTTCATGAAGGAGTGGGTCAAGAGCTGGGGCAAGGACGGTCCGCTCGCGCGCATCGGCATGGTCGCCATGCCCGCCGAGACGATGGCCGCCAACACCGCCAAGGTGCAGAACCTGACAATCCTCACCAAGGCCGAGCTCGAAGCCGAATAGACCTGCTTCTCCATGGACTCATGACCACGAGGGGAGGGAATGATGTCTGAAGCAAACGGGATTTCGCTGAACAAACACGGTGCGGCGCGCGCTCCGGCGGTGCTGCTGGCACTGGCTGCCATGCTCGGCCTTTCGGGCTGCGGCGACAGCCCCGAGGATGCCGCCGCCAAGGCGATCAGCGTGGTCGGCTCATCGACCGTCTATCCTTTCGCCAAGCAGGTCGCCGAGGATTTTGTCGCCGCCAATGAAGGCGTCGCCACGCCGCAGGTCGCCTCATCGGGCACCGCCGACGGGATCGTCGCCTTCTGCGCCGGGGTCGGGGCGACCACCCCCGACATCGTCAACGCCTCGCGCCGCATGACCCGCGAGGAATTCGCCGAATGCGCCGCCAACGGCGTGAGCGAGATCATCGAGATCGAGGTCGGGCTTGACGGGATCGTCTTCGCCTCGGCCACCGACCGCGGGATCGACATCAAGCTGACCCGCGACAATGTCTACCGCGCGATTGCGAACAAGCCCTTCGGCCGCGAGCAGGCCACCAAGACCTGGGCCGATGTCGACCCGTCGCTGCCGGCCACCCCGATCATGGTCTACGGCCCGCCCGAAAGCTCGGGCACCCGCGAGGCGCTGCTTGACCTCGTGGTCGAGCCCGGCTGCCGCCAGAACAGCGCGATGGCCTCGTTCGAGAAGAGCGATCCGGAACGCTTCCAGCGCGATTGCCACGCGCTGCGCAGCGACAGCGCCTTCAGCAGTCAGGGCGAGCAGGACGACCTCATCGTGCGCCGCGTCGCCTCCAACCCCGAGGCGATCGCGATTGTCGGCTACTCCTACCTCGCCAAGAACGCCAAGGCGGTGAAACCGCTGGCGCTCGACGGGGTGCTGCCGACCCCTGCGACCATCGCCGACGGGAGCTACGAGGCGAGCCGGCCGCTCTTTATCTACGTCAAGAAGGCCAACCTGCCGGTCACCCCGGGGCTCGACAAGTTCCTCGCCCAATGGGCGCAGAGCTGGGGCGCGGACGGCGTGCTCGCCAAGATCGGGCTGGTGCCGCTCGCCGCCGACCGTCAGGCGCGGGCCGCCGCCGCGATCCAGAACCAGACCGTGCTGACGGCGGCCGCGCTCGACAGCGGGCAGTAAGGCTCTCAAGTGATTGCGGCATGGCGGGCAGGCCGCTAGTCTGCCCGCCATGAGCGCGCGCAAGATCGCCGAATGGCACGAGGCCGGCGTCATCGACGCCGCGACGCGCGAGCGACTGCTGGCCTACGAGGACGCGCATTCGCGACCGCTTCTGCTCTGGGCGGTGTGGGGGATCGGCGCGCTCGCCATCGGGCTCGGCGTGGTGTCGGTGGTGGCGGCGAACTGGGAGGATATTCCCGGGCTCGTCCGTCTCGCCGTGCATCTGGCGCTGATCGGGGGGCTGCTGGGGCTGCTGTTCGCGCGGGAGGAGCAGCTGGCTGCCCGCTCGCCATGGATTGTCGAGGCGCTGGTGTTCGTCACCGCAGCGCTCGGCCTCACCTTTTTCGGGCATCTGGGACAGGTCTATCAGACCTCGTCGCCGCTGTGGCAGCCGCTCGCGCTGTGGCTCGCGCTGTTCGCGCCGCTGCTGCTGCTGACCGGGCGGAGCTGGCCGAGTGCGCTGGCGGTGATGGGCGGCGCGGTGTGGACCGCGTGGGAATATGTGTGGGCAAGCGACCGATACGGGGACGAGCCCGATCTGATCCGCAGCATCTGGCTCGCCCTGGTGATCGCGCTGCCGGTGCTCCTCGCCCCGCTCGCTACGTGGCTGGGCGCGCGCAGCGGGCGCGAGGATTTCTGGGAACGGCTCGAACAGCTCGCGCTCGCCTATGCCGTGGCGGGCGGATCGCTCGCCTGCGCCTTTGCGAGCTTCGACGGGTTCAGCGGCCCTGACCACGCCCTCGCCAGCGTGCTGACCTGCGGCGCGGTGCTGGTTGCGGGCGGAATCGGGGTTGTGCTGGCGCGGCCGGGCATCTCGGGCCAGATGGCGGGCGCGATCATCGCGGGCTCGGGACTGGTCATGCCGCTGGCCTATGCGGTGAACGACACGACCATCCCCGCCGCCGCCTTGTTCTTCGCGCTGTGGGCCGGGATCGGCGCCGCCGCCCTCGCCGCACAGTGGCGGCGGGGGTTCCAGCAGGCGGTGGGGGTAATCGCCTTGCGGCTCATCATCCTCAGCTTCGAGCTGGCGGGCGATCTGCTGATGAACGGCTTGGGGCTGATCCTTGCAGGCGTGATGATCCTCGGCGTGGCATGGGGCGCGGTGCGGGTGTCGAAGCGCTTCGCCCCGCGCGCGGAGGGTGCGGCATGATGCGCGCCGCCCGCCTTCTCGCCGCCGTCCTCCCGCTCCTCGGCCTCGGAGCGTTATGGGTGCAGAGCGACCGCACCTATCACACCGGCACCGAATGGGAGGTGCCCATCGTCGGCTACGACCCGCGCGATTACCTGCGCGGGCACTATGTCGAGTTCTCCTACGACTGGCCGGGTTACGATGAGTCGGGCAGCAGCGGCCCGCTCGGCCAATTGTGCCTCGAAGGGAAAGCACCCCACCTTGAGACAGTGGGCGTTGCCACGCGGGGGCAGGTCTGCCCGCATCCGGTGCGGCTGGATGCTACAGGCATCTATCGCATGAACGGCCTTCTCAGTGGCCGTCTCTACATCGGCCAGAAGCGCGCCGAGGCCTTGCAGCAGCAGCTCCAGAACCGCGACCAGCGGGGGATCGTGACCATCCGCCAGCGCGAGGATGGCAGCTTCACGCCGATCAGCATCCGCTTCCGCCCGCTCACCCCGCAAGAAATCGCCGAGCGGGATGCGCCGGCGGGAGCCGCCCCGCTCTCGCCCTTCGATCCGCTTGCCCCGCCTGCGGTGATGGACAAGTAGCCTAGCGGAAATCCTCGCCCGTCGCCGCGATCCGCGACTTCAGCCCTGCCTGACAGATGTTCTGGATCTCGATCCCCGGGTGGGCATTGACCTCGATCACCAGCGGGCCGTCATTGACGTCGAGCACGATGTCCGCCCCGCAATAGCCGAGACCCACCGCAGGGCCGCAGCGCGAGGCCAGCTCCAGCACCCGCTTCCAGCCCGGAATCTCGAAGCCGATGAGGTTGACGCCCGTGTCGGGGTGGTGGGTGATCGGCGTGCCCTTGACCACCGCGCGGGTGATCCTGCCGGTCTCCATGTCGATCCCCGCCCCGATCGCGCGCTGGTGGAGGTTGGCCTTGCCGTCGCTCTCGATGGTGGGCAGGCGCACCATCGCCATCAGCGGGGTGTAGTGGAGGCTGATGACGCGCAGGTCGGGCAGGCCCTCGGGCACAATCCGCGACAGCGCCGGGTCGGCGATGATCAGCGGCTCGATCAGCGCGGCATCCTCGGCCGCCGAATCCCCCGAGAAGCCGCCGTCGACGACCTTCTGGATGTGGTGCATCACCATGTCTTCAGGCAGCGCCGCGCCCGAGCCCTTGTACCAGGTATTCCCCTCACGCCGCACCGCGAGGAGGATCCCGTCCCCCTGCGATCCGCGCGCGGGCTTGATCGCCCAGGCATCGGGCATGTCGCGGCTGGGCTTGAAATCGGCGACCTGCTGGTGATCCTCGAGCACCGCGACGGTGCCGGTGCAGGCGATCCCCGCCGCCTCGAGCGCGCGCTTGGCCGCGACCTTGTCGCGCGCCCGCTCGATCGCGTGGCGCGGGTTGTATTTCTGGATCAGCGCATTGCGCATGTTGATGCCGAGGATCTCGCCCTCGATCAGCCCGCCCTCCCCGAGGCCGAGCCAGCGGTTCAATAGGCCGAACATTCTAAACGTCCTCCACGCGGCGGATTACCCAGGCATTGTGGATGGGCGGGCGCCCGCCGAGCTCATCATCGGGCCACTCCTCCGCCCACTCGGCCACGGTGCGCCCCCCAGACGCGACAAGGCGGGGCCGTGGAAGGGCCCCGCGATCCGGGTCGATCTGCGGCACGCGGCGCCTTGCGCCGGGCCTCAACTCGTCGCGCGATCCGATCACCCACATGCCATCGAGCGGCGGGGCTCGCCCGGCCAGCGCGGCGAGCACCATGCCGTGACTTCGATGCAGGGGCCGGAATTGCGGCTTGCGGTATGCCGCCCGCCGCGGCAGGCGCGGCGGCTCCAGGATCGGCTCGGGCTGGGGCACTCGCTCGGGCTCGGGCACGCGCCGCGTATCGGGCAGGCCCTCGCGGCGATCCTCCTCGACCCCATCCGGGAGCGCTTCGGCCTCGGCCGCCGCAGCCTTGGCCCGCCGCCGCCGCTCGAGCCAGATCGGGGCAAAGCGCCCGATTTCCGACAGGCGCAGGCCACGATACCGCCCGAGGATCGCGATCGCGACCCCGGTGACCGCGGGCATCAGCAGCGGCGACCAATCGATCAGCGCCAGCGCGAAGTCCGAAACCATCACGAATTCGATCATCAGGGCCAGCGCGAAGGTGTTGAACGCCATCTTCGCGGCCGGCTTGGCGCCGTCCTTGCCCCACTGCTTCCACCACCGCTCGACGCACAGAGCGCAGACGATCACCGGAAAGGCATCAACCTGAAGCTGGGTGTCGAGCATCTGCTGCAGGCCCGCCAGCACCAGCACGATCAGCGAGATCAGCACGCCGAGGAAGCCGACGCGGGTCATGCGCAGCTTGAGCAGCGGAGGGGTGACGATCATCCCCACCAGCACCGAGGAACACAGCACCACCGGACCCATCACCGGGCCGATCTGCAGGAATGCCACCGCGATCAGCATCGGGGTGAACAGGCCGAAGGCCTTCAGCCCGATGAAGCTTCTCGCCAGCACCACCAGAAACGAGCCCAGCGGCAGCACCATCAGCAGGTTCGAAGGCTTGAGACCCCAGATTGCCTGCGAGGAAGCGACCCCCTCGAAAGAGGAGGGCAGCGCGAGGAAGGTCTCGGTATTGGCGACCCCGAGGCCGACCAGCACGGCGAGCACCGCCGCGACCGCCAGCCCGATATAGAACGGGCGGCGGACCTGCGGTGTTGCGTTCGCCCAGATCTGGCCGACGCGTCCGATCATCTCAGAAGACGTATCCGATCGACAGCGTGAGGCGGTAACCTTGGCGTTCGCGCGCGCTCTCGTTGCTCGAGAAGAAGACGTATTTCGCCTCGGCCTCGATCCGCCACTTGCCTGGCCACCATAGCAGCTCGACCTCGGGGACGACTTGCCGGTCGCGGCGCAGCGGGCCATCGTCGGCGGTGCGGCCATCGAAGCGGGTCTTGATCAACTCGATAGCCGGGCGCAGGCGCAGGTCGGGGCCGATCGGGCGGGTATAGGCAAGGCTAGCGGAATCGCGCTCGTAGCCGCGCTGCGGGTCGTCCGAACGGATCGTTTCGGTGCGCAGGTCGAAGGCGAGGTAATGATAGGGGCCGAAGCGGCGGCGATATTGTGCATCGATGCGCTCGCCCTCGCCAGCGGTCGCGGGGCCTGCGCCGTTGTCGTATTGCCGCTCGCGCCATGTGCCCTGCACCCGGAAGCGGTTCTCGCGCGTCGGCTCGAAGGTGGCGCGCGCGGAATATTCCCACGCGTCGGTATCGGGGGATTCGACCGTGACCAGGTCGTCGTAGCGCCGCACCTGCGCCTGTAGTTCGAAGGTATCGGTGAGATCATGCTCGATACTGGCGGTCAGCCTGTCGCGCGAGACGTCATCGCGCCCGCTGCCGAGGCGGAACACCTCGACCCGGTCGGCCTCGAGCCGCACACGGGTGCGCTTGCTTTCGATGCCGAGCCCCACCTGCGCGCGCACCGACAGCGCCTCGCCGTCGATCACCAGATCCTCGTCGCGGGTGGTGGTCTGGGCGCTTACCGCCTGGATATCGATCCGGGCATCGGGTTCGAGCGTCCAGCCCGGCTCATCTGCAGCCGCCAGCGGTGCTGCTGCGACCAGACCCAGGGTCAGCGCGGCGATATGCCAAGTCTTGCGGGCTGGTACCAGCGCGCGTGCAATCCTCGTGATCGACATCGTGAAGCCCCCGTTAACCAAGCGGACTTACGGGGGCTAATGTTTAGAATTTGCTAATTGGATTTATAAACTTTTGACACAGCGCAAGGGGTCGCCGTCATCCTCTTGAAAAGCAAAGCGGCGGGGAACCCGAAGGTCCCCCGCCGCCGTGTGCCGGAAAGGCGCGCGATCAGAACTTCGCGGTCACTTCGACCCCGTAGAAGCGCGGCTCGGCGGGAATGAAGGTGGGGATGGTGAAGGCCCCGCCGGTGTTGCCCGCGTCGAGCAGGTAGTCTTCATCGGTCGCGTTGCGGATGAAGCCGGCGAGCTCGTACTTGCCTTCCGCGAAGCTGACGCCCGCGCGTGCGTTAACTAACGTCACGGCATCCTGCGAGATCAGCGGGTTGTTGGGCACTTCGAAGAAGATCTGGCTGCGATAGGTCACGCTCGGCGTTGCGAAGACGCGGATGCCGTTATCGAACTCCTTGTCGATGGTGATCCCGCCCGATGCCTGCCATTCCGGCTGCAACCGGAAGCGCGCGCCCGAGAAGGCCGGCGAGAAGGCGCCGTCCTCGTCGATCCCGCCGTCGATATAGCCGAAATTGCCGAACACCTGCAGCCAGTCGGTCACGTCGACCGCCAGTTCCGCCTCGACACCGAGGTTCGAGGCGCGCCCCGCGCTCGCGGTGACGAAGGCGCCGGTCGGGTTACCGTTGGCATCGAGCTGCGCGACCGAGACCTGGAAGTCGTTATAGACCTGATAGTAGACGCCGACCGAGCCCGAGACGCTGCCGGTGGCGAGCTTCAACCCGCCTTCGTAGTTCCACACGGTCTCTTCGGCGATGTTGTTGACGTTGGGCAGCACCGCAGTGCCGCTGCGCCGCGCGGAGACGTTGATGACCGGCGAGCGGCGGCCCTTGGAGACCGTGGCGAAGACGTTAACGTCGTCGCTGATGCGGTACAGCGCGTTGAAGCGCGGAAGCCAGGCATTGAAGCGGTCATCGGCGGTGAAGGTCTGGCCGCGGGTGTCGATCTGCCCCTGGATCAGCGGCGCGCCGCTCAGCTGCGAATTGGGCACGACGGCGAAGAAGCCCGAGCGGCGGTATTCGTTGAGCCAGCGCAGGCCCGCAGTCAGCTCGAGGCTGTCCCCCAGCGTCCAGGTCGCATCGGCGAACAGCGAATAGGCCTCGTTGCGGCCCTGATTCTCGAACACCGAGTTGTACTGGATGGGCGCGAGGCCGAGGGTCGGCACGCTGCCGTCCGCCGCGACGCAAGGGGCGGCCCCGAACGGGCGGCTGGCAACCGGCGCGCCGAACAGGGTCAAAAGGCACTGCAGGTAGACGCCTTCCTCGGTCGCGAAAGGCACGTTCTGGCGGCCGTCCTCGATGAAGGCATTCCAGCCGAAGCTGGCGCGCAGGGTCTTGCCCGAATAGGTGAAGCGCCCTTCGTGGCTGACCTGCCAGCCTTGCGCGAGCTCGGCGAACTCGAGGAACGGCGCGGCGGTGCCGTCAGCGTCGAACACTTCGGCGCTGTCGAACTCGCGGTAGCCGTTGACGGTGGTGAAGCTCCAGTCGTCCTCGAACTGGTGGTCGATGGTGAGGTTGAGGTCATAGACCTCGCGGTTGAGGCCGAGCTGGTCGTCGCCCAGTGCCGCAGCGCCCGCGGGATAGCCGCTGAGGTTCGCGTCGCGGAAGGCGTTGGCCGCCCCGCCCGGCGCGCCGGCGAAGGCCGGGAAGCGGCCCGAGATGAACGGCGTGCCGCCGTTGCGCTGCTGGTCGTAGGTGCCGATCAGGTCGACGGTGGTGGCGTCGGTCGGCGTCCAGCGCAGCGAGGCGCGCAGACCGAGCTGGTCCTGCGCGTAGAGTTCCTCTTCCTGGTTCGGATTGAGGTTCTCGACATAGCCGTCACGCGTGCGCCACTCGCCCGCGAGGCGGAAGGCGATGGTGTCGCTGCCGATGTTGACATAGCCGCCGAGGAGGGTCTGGTTGAAGTTGCCGTAGCCGCCGCGCACTTCGGCCGAGAAGCCCTGGCGCGGCTTGGCCGAGACGAGGCTGATCGCGCCGACCGCGCTGGCCGTGCCGAACAG
>NZ_JAMNXL010000119.1 GCF_023653175.1 Erythrobacter sp.
CGGTGCACCGCCGCCCGGTGGGCGCCTTCGCCCCGCGCTCACCGGCGGCGCTCGCCTTCCTGCGGCTGTGGGACGGAATCGAGCACAAGCTGGCGCAGCTCGCCGCGCGGAACGCAGCCGAACCCGCCTAACGGCAGGGGAAACGGTGCGCCAGAAAGCGCACCATCACCTCAGCCAGACTATCGCCATGTTCGCTTGCCGGGCGGGTGAGAGCCACATGCCGAGCTCGTCCGAGGTGAGCTCGACCGTGCCAGGCGGCGGCAGGCAGGTGGTGGGCTGCGGCCCGGCGGCGGCCTTCGCCTCCACCGCCGCGCGCGCTGTGCGCAGGGCTGCGACAATGTCGTGCTGCAAGGCATCGAGTGCGGCGGTGCGCTCGGGCGAAGGCGCGAGCCGTCCCATCGCCTGGTCGCGCGCGATCCACCCCCCGAGCGTGACGGACGCGGCAGCCTCGGCAGGCTGCGCCGCCAGCGGGGCGGCGAGCGGCGCGAGAGCCATCGTCAGGGCAAGCAAGCGCAGTGCAAGGATCATGTTCCCACCTCCGCGCGCCGCCCTGAGGCCGGGCGACTTAACGGACGCTGAAATCGCTACAGGAAAGGGCGCCCGGATCGCTCCGGACGCCCCCTTGGTGATTGCTGCAGAAGGGCTCAGGCGCCTTGGGCCGCCTCGTCGCCGCTGTCCTTGGCGCCGCCGAAGCGCTTGCCCGCACGCGGGATCGCCGAACCACGAACCGGAGCGGCCAGCACCGGACCACGCGGGGCATCCGGACGGTCGATCTTGCCGGTTTCGAGCAGCGCGTTGATCTCATCGCCCGACAGCGTCTCGTATTCGAGCAGCGCCTGAGCCAGCAGGTGGAGCTGATCCTCGTGGGTCTTGAGGATATCGGTCGCCCGGGCATGCGCGCCTTCGACGAGGCTCTTGATCTCGTTGTCGATCAGCTCGTTGGTCGAACCTGAGCGGAAGGTCCGCTGGGCCTGACCCATGCCGAGATAGCCTTCGGACTGCTCTTCGTACTGAAGCGGGCCGAGCTTGTCCGACATGCCCCACTGGGTGACCATGTTGCGCGCAAGGCTGGTCGCATACTGGATGTCCGAAGACGCGCCCGAACTGACCTTGCTGTGGCCGAAGATGATCTCCTCGGCCACGCGCCCGCCCATGCTGACCGAGAGGTTCGCATGCATCTTGTCGCGGTGGTAGGAATAGCTGTCACGCTCCGGCAGGCGCATCACCATGCCCAGCGCGCGGCCGCGCGGGATGATGGTGGCCTTGTGGATAGGATCGGACGCCGCTTCGTGCACCGACACGATCGCGTGGCCGGCCTCGTGATAGGCGGTCATCTTCTTCTCGTCGTCGGTCATCACCATGCTGCGACGCTCGGCGCCCATCATGACCTTGTCCTTGGCGTCCTCGAACTCCTGCATCGCCACCAACCGCTTGTTGCGGCGCGCGGCGAGCAGCGCGGCTTCGTTGACGAGGTTGGCGAGGTCCGCGCCCGAGAAGCCCGGGGTGCCGCGCGCGATCACGCGCGGGTTCACGTCGGGGGCCAGCGGCACCTTCTTCATGTGCACGCCGAGGATCTTCTCGCGCCCGTCGATATCGGGGATCGGCACCACGACCTGACGATCGAAGCGGCCCGGGCGCAGCAGCGCAGGGTCGAGCACGTCGGGGCGGTTGGTCGCGGCGATGATGATGATGCCTTCGTTGGCTTCGAAGCCGTCCATCTCCACAAGGAGCTGGTTCAGCGTCTGCTCGCGCTCGTCGTTCGAATTGCCGAGGCCGTGGCCGCGCGAACGGCCGACCGCGTCGATTTCGTCGATGAAGACGATGCACGGCGCGTTCTTCTTGGCCTGTTCGAACATGTCGCGCACGCGGCTGGCGCCGACGCCGACGAACATCTCGACGAAGTCCGAGCCCGAGATGGTGAAGAAGGGCACGCCCGCCTCACCCGCAATGGCGCGGGCGAGCAGGGTCTTGCCGGTGCCGGGCGAACCCACCAGCAGTGCGCCCTTGGGGATCTGCCCGCCGAGCTTGGAGAAGCGCTGCGGATCGCGCAGGAATTCGACGATTTCCTGCAATTCCTCGCGTGCTTCATCAATGCCCGCGACGTCGTCGAAGGTGACCTTGCCCGAACGCTCGGTCAGCAGCTTGGCCTTGGACTTGCCGAAGCCCATCGCGCCGCCGCCGCCGCCCTTCTGCATCTGGCGTAGCGCGAAGAAGGCGATCCCGAGGATCAGCACGAAGGGCAGCGAATTGAGCAGGATGAACAGGAGGATATTCTGGCTTTCGCGCTGCTTGCCGGTGAAGCGCACGCCGTTCTCTTCCATCAGCTTGGTGATCTCGACATCGTTCGGCACCGGCACGGTGGTGAAGCTGTCGCCGTTCTTGAGCGTGCCGGTGATGACATCGCTGCCCATCTGCACGTCCTGCACCTCGCCCTGCGATACCGCGGCGCGGAAATCGGAGTAGCGCATCGCGCTGCCGTTCGATTGACCGGCGCCGCTGAACATCGTCACCACGAGCAGCAGGGCGAGGAAAATCCCGCCCCAGATCATCAGCTGCTTGATCCAGGGATTGGGGCCGTCGCCTTGCGGCTGGGGATCGTTCTGCTGACTCATGCTCGGGGAATCCTTTCGTCAGCTTCGCAATGTAGGAGCGCCTGAGTGAATGGCAAGATAATGCGCGGGCGCAGGGCTGATGCTAATTTTCGAACAGAGCCTTGCGGATTATCGATTTTGGGCCGTGCCATAGGCGGCAAGGAACACGTCGACCGCCCCGGCAATCCGGCGATCGCGCTCCGCAGGGGTCACGCTTGCACCGAAGCGGCGTTCGAGATCGCCCATGCCCTTGCACATCGAGACGAATTGCTCCGCGGCAAGGAGCGGATCGGGGATCGCCAGCTCGCCCAGTTCGCATTCGCGCGCCAGCCACGCGCCGAAACCCTCTTTCATGCGCCATGGGCCGGCTTCGAGAAAGGCGAGGCCGATCGCGGGGTCGATCTCGGTCTCGGCGGCGATGCGGCGCTCGAACTGGATCATTTCCGGGCGGAACAGGAATGCGTAGATCGCCTCGCCGATCGCGGTCAGGCGCTCGCGGATTGTGCCCTGGGGCATGGCGTCGAGCGAGAAGTGGCCGCGCATCTTCTCGCATTCGCATTCGACCGCGGCGGTGAACAACGCGCGCTTGTCGCCGAACTGGTTGTAGATCGTGACCTTGGAGACGCCTGCATCGGCCGCGATCTGCTCGATCGCCGAGGCGGCATAGCCGTGGTGGAAGAAATGATGCGCAGCCGTGTCGACGATCGCCGCGCGCTTGGCGGCGTCGAGAGGGCGCCCGGCCTTGCGCCGAGCGGACTTTTTTTCGGGGTCGGCTGAATGCCCGATTGACAAAGTGAACGGCTCCGTTCAGTTAAACGTGACCGTTCAATAATGCGTCGAGTCTCTCCCCGGCGCAACCCCACCCGCTGATAAAGGTTCCTGACAACGTGCTCTGGATCGCCATCAGAATGCTCACCGGGGACGCCCAGAAGTTCTATGGGCTGCTGTTCGGAATCGCTTTTTCGACCCTGCTCATCACCCAGCAGATGACGATCTTCGTCAACCTCGTCGAACGCGGGGCGAGCGGGGTGTACAACGCGCCCGAGGCCGAGGTGTGGGTGATGGACCCGGTCAGCCGCACCACCGATGTGAGCTACGCCATGCCCTCGACCGCGCTCGACAAGGTGCGCTCGGTGCCCGGGGTGGAGTGGGCCGTGCCGCACCTGCGCGCGCAGGCGAACGTGCGCACCAAGGATGGCGACCTTGAAGGCGTGGGCATCGTCGGGGTCGACGATGCGACGCTGATCGGCCTGCCCAAGCGCATGGCGACGAGCGACGCGAACGTGCTGTTCGCCCCCGATACGGTGGTGATCGACGATGTCGGCGTAACCCGTCTGTTTTCCAACGGCGCAAGCCCGCTCGGCGAGCGGCTCGAACTCAACGACCAGCGCGCGGTGATCCGCGGCATCGCCGATGCGATCCCCAGCTTCACCAGCACGGTGGTGCTCTACACCCGCTATTCCAACGCCCTGAACTTCGTCCCCGGCACCCGCAACCGGCTGTCCTTCGTGCTGGTCGGCGTCAGCGGCGGCCTGACGCCCGAAGAGGTCGCCGCGCGGATCGAGAAGGAGACCGGCCTCAAGGCCGAAACCCGCGCCGAATTCTCGCGCGCCGGGGTCAACTTCATCATCGAGAACACCGGCATCCCCGTCAATTTCGGCATCACCGTGTTCCTCGGCTTCGTCGTCGGGGTGGCGATCGTGGGGCTCACCTTCAGCCTGTTCCTGCGCGACAACATCAAGCAGTTCGGCGCATTGAAGGCGATCGGGGTCACCAATGCCAAGATCATGCAGATGGTCGCGGCGCAGGCAGGCCTCGTCGGCATGATCGGCTATGGCCTCGGCGTCATCGGCACGGTCGCCTTCATCCGCGGCTTCGGCGCCAATCCCTTCTTCAAGGGCTTCTACATCCCCTGGCAGATCCCGCTGATCAGCCTCGGCGCGGTGATCGTGATCCTTGCGCTGACAGGCTTCGTCACGATCCGCTCGGTGCTCAGGACCGAACCGGCGGCGGTGTTCCGGTGAGCGAGGGCGCAATCATGCAACAGGCAACCATCCCCGACTGCGCCCCAGAGGCCGCCATCTGCGCGCGCGGCATCACCCGCGATTTCGAGGCAGGGCAGACCACCATCCGCGTGCTCCACGGGATCGACACCGACATCCAGCCGGGCCAAATGACCTACGTCGTGGGCGAGAGCGGGTCGGGCAAGACGACGCTGATTTCGATCATGTGCGGCATCCTTTACCCGACCGAGGGCGAGGTGAAGGTGTTCGGCACCGACATCTACAAGCTGACCGATACGCAGCTGGTAAAGTTCCGCCTCCAGAACATCGGCTTCATCTTCCAGCAGTACAACCTCATCCCCTCGATCGACGCCGCCGCCAACGCCGCCGTGCCGTTGATCGCGCAAGGGGTGCCGATCAAGGAAGCGCGCGAGCGGGCCAAGGTGCTGCTCGACAAGCTCAATATCGGCAACCAGGCCGACAAGCTCCCCCGCCAGCTTTCGGGCGGGCAGCAGCAGCGCGTCGCCATCGCCCGCGCGCTGGTGCACGAGCCGCGTCTGGTGGTCTGCGACGAGCCGACCGCCGCGCTCGACGCGCGCTCGGGCCGCCGCGTCATGGACCTGCTGCGCGAAGTCGCGGTCGCCCCCGACCGCGCCTGCATCATCGTCACCCACGACAACCGCATCTTCGATCTCGCCGACCGCATCATCGTGCTGGAAGACGGGAGCATCACCCATGACGGGAAGGAGATGCCCGATGACCACTGACACCTCCCCCGCAACTCTCCCCCTCCCGAATCCGCCGAGGACACCATGCTCCGCAATCTAAGCTTTGCCCGCCAGATCCTGCCCGCGCTTGCGCTGATCGGCCTCGCGGTCGCCGCATGGTTGATTCTTGTCGGCCTGCCCGACCGCTCGACCGCGGAGCCTACCGAACAGCCCCCCAAGGCGGTCGGCGACCTTGCCGGCAAGGCGCGGGTCGCGGGCGCGGGGATCGTCGAGCCGGCGAGCGAGATCATCGACATCGGCTCGGCGTTGTCGGGCCTTGTCACCGACGTGCGCGTGCGCCCGGGTGACCGCGTCGCGAAGGGCGACATGCTGTTCACGGTCGACGCCCGCGCCGCGCAGGCGAGCCTTGCGCAATCCACCGCCGCCATCACCGAGGCCCGCGCCTCGATCGCCGAGGCAGCCGCCGCACAGAAGACTGCGCGCCAGCAGCTCGCGCTCTACCGCAACCTCTCGGATCCCGCCGCGGTCAGCCGCGCCGAGGTGATCCGCGCCGAGGGCGATGAAGCCGCCGCCACCAGCCGCCTCTCCGTCGCCCGCGCGCGGCTGGCCTCGGCCGAGGCCGCCGCCGCCGCCGCGCGCACCGAGATCGGGCGCCTCGTGGTCCGCGCGCCGATTGCGGGCGAGATTCTCGCGGTCAACATCCGCAGCGGCGAATTCGTCTCCACGCAAGGGGGCGGCAACAGCACCCCCTTCATCCAGATGGGCGAGACCAACCCGCTCCACGTGCGCGTCGACATCGACGAGAACGAGATCGCCCGCGTCGCGCTGGGCGAGGCGGCAATCATTTCCCCGCGCGGCGCGGCCGAGCTCCACGTCAAGGCCACCTTCGTGCGCGCCGAGCCGCAGGTGGTGCCCAAGCGCTCGCTCACCAATTCGGCCGCCGAGCGCGTCGATGTGCGCGTGCTCCAGCTGATCTACGCCCTGCCCCCGTCCGAGGCCTTCCGCGTCGGCCAGCAGATCGATGCCTTCATTCCGGCCAAGGCGGGTGCGCCCGCCAAAACGGAGGGCTGAGGCGATGCGCCGCCTGTCTCTTGCCGGAGCCGCGCTGCTCCCGCTGGCGCTCGCCGCCTGCGCGAGCGTCCCAGAGGTCGCCACGCCGCAGCCCGAGCTGCCGCGCGCCTTCTTCAACCAGCCCGAGGCCGCGACCGGGGCGGCACTGGCTGCACTGATGCCGACGAGCGATCCGGCCTATGCGGCCTTGTCGCAGGCCGCGCTCGCCAATGCGCCCAACCTTGCCGAGGCGGCCGCGCGGATCGACGCCGCGCGCGCCGGAGCCCGCGGCGCAGGGGCCGAGCGCCTGCCGAACATCTCCGCCGACGGCAGCGTCACCCGCAACCGCATCAACCCGGCGCAATTCGGGCAGGCAGGACAGCAGGGCTTCATCCCGCGCGAGCAGACCTCCTACGGCGCGAACATCACCGCCAGCTGGGACCCGGATATCTTCGGGCGGCTGAAAGCGCAGGAACGCGCCGCGCTCGCGCGGATCGATGGCGCCACCGCGCAGGCGCAGGGCGTTCGCCTCGCGCTGCTGGCCGAGATCGCCGCGAGCATCACCGACTGGCGGGTGCTCGACGCCCGGGCCGCCGCGATTCTGGCCGATTCTGCCGCCGCGCGCCAGCTCGTGGGCCTGGCCAAGGCGCGGGAAGATGCCGGGATCGCTCCCGGCTTCGATCGCGTCCGCGCCGAGGCAACCGCGAGCGGCTCGGCCACCCGCCTCGCCGCGCTCGAAAGCGAGCGCGCGCAGCTGATCGGCCGCTTGGTGACGCTGACCGCGCAGGACGCCTCAACCGTGCGCGCCGCGCTTGCCGCACCTGCCCCGGCGCTCGCCCCTGCGGCGGCTCCGGCCAGCCTGCCCTCCGACCTTCTGGCCAACCGGCCCGATGTCGCCGCCGCCGCCGCCGAACTCGCCGCGACCGACGCTGACCTTGCCGCCGCGGCGCGCGCGCGTTTCCCGCGCATCACGCTGTCGGGGGTGATCGGCCTGCTCTCGTTCCGGCCTGCGGACTTTTTCGACGATTCGGTGGTTGGCACGCTGACCGGCGGGATTGCCGGGCCGCTGCTCGATTTCGGCCGGGTGGGCGCGCAGATCGACGGAGCCGCCGCAAACAAGCGCGCGGCCTTCGCGGCCTATCGCGGGGCGGTCTATCAGGCGCTGGGCGATGCGGAAGCCGCTTACGGCGTTGTCAGCGCGGTCGATGCGGAGGCCGCGCTCGCGGTCACCCAGCGCGACCAGTTGAACCGTGCCGCCGCCATTGCCGAGACCCGCTACCGCGCGGGGCTGGCGAGCTTCCTCGAAGTGCTCGAAGCGCGGCGTGCGGCGGATTCGAGCGGCGAGAGCGCGGCTGCGGCGCTCGGCCGGGCGGCGCGGGCGCGGATCGTGCTGTGGCAGGCGCTGGGCGGCGAGGTGATGGCGGCGCAGTAGATTTTCCTACTCGCCGCGGACCGGCTAGCGGTGACGCGTTCTTTGCCATCGTCGGCCCCCTCCCTTACGCACCGGCACCTGCCGAAACGCCGGTTTTTGCGCCGCAAACCTTTCTCTCCGCTTGCCGCTTCAGGTAGCAAGATCTTGTTTTTCATTGGCTATTTTCCGGTAGGGAAGTTGACGCACTGTAACCTTTGTCACCTTCCCCACACTCAGGCCGCGAACCAGTAGACCCCGTAACCCAGCGCTGCCAGCGCCACCGCGCCGCCAATCAGCAGCACCAGTCCGTCGCGCACCATCAGCGCGAGGCTGAGCATCGCGATCGCAAGGAACGGCGCGGCGGCCGCGAAGGGCACGATCTCGAGCACCGGCAGCGCAAGGCACAGCACCACGATCAGCCCTGCCACCACCCGCCGCGCCGGACCGCTGGCGAGCGACTTGAGCCGCCCCTTGGCGATGCTGTCGAGCACGTCGGCGATCTTGCGCAGCTTGTCCTCGCCCTTGGTGAGCCGGTCCGAGGAGACACCCCGCCCGGTGACGAAACCCGGCAGCCACACGTGCTTGCGGCCCCAAGCCATCTGCGCGGCAATGATCGCGATGCACAGGGCGATGATCGTCGGCACGCTCGGGATCCCTCCGACCGGAGAGATGCCGACCAGCGCAAGGATGAGCATCAGCGGCGCAAAGGAGCGGTCGCCGAATTTGTCGAGCAGGTCGTCGATCGCGACCTTGTCCTGCTTTTCCGCAATATCCTCGAGCCCGTCGACGACATCGCCGATGGAGTCTGTGTGTTTGCCCTTGGCCATGTGTCCTCCTGAGGAAGGACTACACGGCAGGGGTGCAGAATGTTCAACCCCGGCGCTGGATCAGCGCCGACCGCTCGCAGCGGCATACCACCTCGTCGCGCTGGTTCGTCATCTCGTGCACCCAGGTGACGATCCCGGCATCGGGGCGCGACTTGCTCTCCCTGAGCTCCTTGACCTCGGACGAGGCGCGCAGGGTGTCGCCGATGAAGACGGGCTTGGGCGTCACCACCTTGTCGAAGCCGAGGTTGGCGACCAGCGTGCCCAGGGTCGTCTCCCCCACCGACAGCCCGACCAGCAGGCTGAAGGTGAAGGTGGAATTGACCAGGATCTGCCCGAACCCGCTGGCCTTGGCCGCTTCCACGTCGATGTGGAGCGGCTGGGGGTTGTGGGTCATCGTCGAGAACAGCAGGTTGTCGGTCTCGGTCACGGTGCGGCGGATCGGGTGCTCGATGCGCTCACCCACCTGCCATTCGTCGAAGAACTTGCCGGCCATCAGGCGGCCCCCTGCCAGCTGGCGACAACATCGGCGCCGTCATCGGCGCTCGAGCGAACGCTGCCCGGCGTGCGGCTGAAGCGCGGGGCCGGGGCGGTGTGCCAGATGCCGTCATGCTCGACATAGGCCTGCCGCGCCTGCATGTGCGGATGCTCCCGCGCCTCCTCGATCCCGAGCACCGGGGCGAAGCAGGCGTCGGTGCCTTCGAGCAGGGCGCACCACTCGGCCTGCGTTTTGGTGAGGAACAGCGCCGCCAGCCGTTCCGCATAATCGTCCCAATTGGCCGGGTTCATCTGCCCCTGCGCCAGTTCCTCCGGAGCGCCGGTCCGCGCCAGCAGCTCGGCGTAGAACTGCGGTTCGATCGAGCCCAAGGAGATCTCCTTGCCATCGGCACAAGCGAAGCAGCGGTAGAAATGCGCCGCCCCGCCGAGCATCCCCTTGCCGCGTTCGGTGGAAAGGTGCGGCATGTGGCGCACGCCGAAGAAGAAGCTCATCAAGCTGGTCGCTCCGTCAACGATCGCGGCATCGACCACCTGACCCTTGCCGGAGCGTTCGCGTTCGTAAAGCGCAGCCATGATCCCGAAGGCGCAATACATCGACCCGC
Organism: Erythrobacter sp.; assembly: GCF_023653175.1. Taxonomy (GTDB): domain Bacteria; phylum Pseudomonadota; class Alphaproteobacteria; order Sphingomonadales; family Sphingomonadaceae; genus Erythrobacter. Next base: position 9,708 of record NZ_JAMNXL010000119.1, read on the forward strand.
CGCCGAAATCGCCGACGAGGTTCTGCGGCGGGGTTGCGGTCTCGCCCGGCTTGCCCACCGCGGCGAGCGCGCCGGTGATCGCGATGTAGTTGATGTCGTGCCCGGCGGCCTGCGCCAGTGGCCCCTCCTGTCCCCAGCCGGTCATGCGGGCGTAGACCAGTCGTGGGTTGGTCGTCAGCAGGTCGTCGGGGCCCAGTCCCAGCCGCTCCATCACCCCGGGGCGGAAGCCTTCGATCAGCACGTCGGCGCTGGCGGCGGCGGCGAGCACGGCGGCGCGGCCCTCCTCGCTCTTGAGGTCAAGCGCCAAGCGGTGGCGGGCGCGTTCGACCACTGGATTGGTCGTCGCACCGCCCGGCCGGTCGATGCGCACGACTTGCGCGCCGAGGTCGGCCAACAGCATCGCGACATGCGGCCCCGGCCCGATCCCGGCAAACTCGAGAACCCGAAGGCCGGCGAGCGGCCCTGTTGCATTGCTCATGAATCTCTCCCTTGTCGGGAAAAATCTCTGACGCGCCTGCCAGCCGAGGGCAAGCGCCGAGCGTGGCCGCAGCCAAAAGTGGCAGGTGGGATCAGTGCGCCAGCGCGGGCGCGGCGGCCTGTTCCGGCGCGCTCGCACCGCCGGTCGCCTCGTCGAGGATGCGGCGATATTGCGCCACGATCACGGCGCGCTTGTGGCGATCGAACGCGCCCTCGCCGGACATCGCCGCGAGGTTGCCCTTGAGCCGCGCCTCGTTGGCGATGAGGTAGGCGAGGCCCTTGGCGATATCGGCCTGCACGCCGTGCTCCCAGGCATAGCCGATGGTGTCGTCGGGATAGACCCCGTCGATCCCCCAGCCGCGCGTGTGCAGCACCGGCAACCCGCACAGCAGCGCCTCGACGAACACCATGCCGAAGGTCTCGCGCAAGGTGGGCATGGCGAAGGCGGTGTAGCCGTTCAAGGTGCTCTCGAAGGCGCCCTGCGGCAGCGGCCCGCACAGGCGGATGTAGCCCTGCGCATTGCGGCTCGCGATCATCGTGTCGATGTCGCACAGCGTATTGGCATCGCCCCGGCCCCAGATGTCGAGCGTCAGGCGCGGCTCGCTGCGGCGCAGTTCGACCACCGCATCAAGCAGGCCCTTGAGGTTCTTGCGCTTGTGCTGGTCGAGGTTGAACAGGGTGACGATCCGCGCTTCGCCGGTGATGACGGGGGGAAGGATGTCCTCCTGCTTGACGATCGGCATCATCACCTCGACCCGGGCAGGATCGAGGCCGTGATCGGCGATGAAGCGCCCGGCGGTCCACGGGGCGCAGGGCAGCAGCCGGTGCGCGCCCTGCATGATCGCGCGCCACTTGGCGGCCATGTCCTTCCGCGCGGCGATGAACTTGATGTCGGTATCGCCCCAGATATTGGCGA
>NZ_JAMNXL010000120.1 GCF_023653175.1 Erythrobacter sp.
AATCGCTGGAGAACCTCACGCTCCGGCGACCGGGACGGGTTCACAATGATTACATAGAGCTCGCCATCGAAGCCGGGGCGCCTGGCTTGGCGCTTCTGGCGGCATGGGTGGTGCTGCTCGCCTGGTTGACGTGGCGCGCGAGGGGCAGCGCGATGCGCTGGGTCGGATGGGCGGGCAGCGCCTTCATTCTGGCAATCGCACTGCAGTCGATCACCGATTACCCGCTGCGCATCCAGACAATCCTCGCTTTCGCGGGCTTCGCGCTGCTGCTGCTGAGCCGAACCGCGATGCACGATGCGAGGGGAAAACAATGATTGGGCGGATCGTCTGGTTCGTCAGCCTTGCTGGCTTGGCGCTGCTGACCGCCGGCTTGCAGCTCGACCTCTTGGCGGCCCGCGCCCCGGGCCTTGCGCTCTTGCTGCCCGAACCCTTGCGCAACGCGTCCCAGACAGCGATCACCAGCGCCGCGCTGGCCGGCAATGATAGCGGACGCGCCCTTGCCGAAGCACAGCGGCTGGTGCAGCGCCGTCCGGTTCCCGCGCGCAGTCTCGTGCTTCTGACGGTCGCGCAAGCCAGGGCCGGCAAGGCCGAACAGGCAGCAAAGACCATTCAAGTTGCCGCACGCCGCGGCTGGCGCGAGCCACTTGCGCAGGAAGCAATGCTCCGCTTAGCGCTGGCCGCAGGAGACAAGCCCGAAGCCGCGCGCCGCTATGCCGCACTGTTCCTGCGCACCCGTACCCCTGATGCGCTGCTGCGCGAGCTTGGCCCGATGGTGCTGGACGGCCCCGACAAGGCGGCCCGCGACACCATGGTGGAGATCGTGGTCGGGGGCGAGCGCTGGCACACCACCTTCCTGCGACGGGGCGTGCGGTTGATGCCGCCCGCCGCTTTCGCCGCGATTGCGGAGGGCAGCATCGCCCGCGGGGTGCAGTTCGATTGCCGTGTGCTGAAGATCAGCGTCGATTCGCTCACCGGCCGCGATGACGAGGCGGCGGCCACCTTGCGCGCGGCCGGCATGAAGCGCTGCCCGAAGCTCGGCGGTTAAGCGCTCAAAGCGTGCGGATGACCCCCGAGAAGTCGGTCGCGGCGTTCTCGGCGGCGAAGGCCTCGTAGATCTCGCGGGCGTGCCCGCCGAGGTCGACCTTGGCCCCCGCGCCTGCCGCCGCTTCCATCGCCAGCTTGAGGTCCTTGAGCATCAGCTCGGCGGCGAACCCGCCCTGGTAGCCGTTGTCGGCAGGCGTCACCGGGCCAACCCCCGGCACGGGGCAATAAGAGGTCATCGACCAGCACTGGCCCGACGACACGCTCGAGATGTCATAGAAGGTCTGCGCGTCGAGCCCCAGCTTGTCCGCCATCGCGAAGGCCTCGCAAGTGCCGATCATGTGGATCGCGAGCAGCATGTTGTTGCAGATCTTGGCCGCCTGTCCGTTGCCCGCCGCGCCGGCATGGATCACCGCCTTGCCCATCGCGGCGAGGATCGGCTGAGCGCGGGCAAAGGCCTCGTCGCTGCCGCCGACCATGAAGGTCAGCGTCCCCCCAGCGGCGGCCGCGATCCCGCCGGAGACCGGGGCGTCGACCATCTGGTAGCCGTGGGCCTCGGTCACCGAGATAACCTCGCGCGCGGTGGCGACGTCGATGGTCGAGCAATCGAGCAGGATCGCGCCTTCGGGGGCATGGCCGATGACGTCGTCCCAATAGACCGCTTTGACGATCGCCCCGTTGGGCAGCATCGAGACGACTGCCTCGGCGCCCTGGCAGGCTTCCTTGGCGGTAGCGAAGGTAGTGCACCCCGCCTCACGCGCTGCGGCAAGGGCGGCTTCGCTGAGGTCGAAGGCGCGAACTTCGTGGCCAACCATCACGAGGTTGGCAGCCATCCCGCCGCCCATGTTGCCGAGGCCGATAAAGGCGATTTTCACGAGATGCCTCTCCCTTCGTCATTGCGAGCGACCGAAGGTCTCGCGGCAATCCATGGCGCGCCGCAGCCGTTCAGTCCGTCCGTGGATTGCTTCGTCACCACGTTCCTCGCAATGACGAGTTTTGGCAGTCTACCGCCCCTTCCACTGCCCCTCGCGCTTCTCGATGAACGCGGCCATCCCTTCCGCCTTGTCCTCGGAGGCGGTGAGGATCTGGAAGATCCGGCGCTCGACGATCAGGCCCTGGTCGAGGGTCATTTCAAACGCCGAATTGACCATCTCCTTGTTGGCGATGGTCGCCATCGGCGGCATCGCGGCAATGGTCGCGGCGGTCTTGAGGGTTTCGGCGATCAGATCATCATGCGGCACCACGCGGGCCACCAGATTGCTGCGCTCGGCCTCGTCCGCCGCCATCATCCGGCCGGTGAGGCACATTTCCATCGACTTGGACTTGCCGATCGCGCGCGTCAGCCGCTGCGAGCCGCCCATGCCGGGGGCAACGCCTAGCTTGATTTCGGGCTGGCCGAACTTGGCCTTGTCGGACGCGATGATGAAGTCCGCCATCATGGCCAGCTCGCACCCGCCGCCCAGTGCGAAGCCGTTGACGGCCGCGATCCACGGCTTGCGGGTTTTCTTGACGATCTCGCTGGTCCAGGGGCTGAAAAAATCGTCGAGGTAGAAATCGGCCGCCGCCTTCTCGCTCATTTCCTTGATGTCGGCTCCGGCCGCGAAGGCCTTGTCGCCGCTGCCGGTAAGGATCGCGCAGAGCTGGCTCGAATCGGCGTGATAGGCGGCAAAAGCGTCGATCAACTCGGCCAATACCTGCGAATTCAATGCGTTCAGCGCCTGCGGACGGTTGATTGTCAGCAGCGTGACGCCCTTGGTCTCGCGGGCGTCGGTTTCGACGGTGATGGTTTCGTAGGTCATTCTTCTTCCCCGTTCGTCATCGCGAGGAACCGCAGGTGACGCGGCGATCCATGGCGATGGTCCATGGATTGCCTCGCTTCGCGCGCAATGGCGAAGCGGGCAACCCGCAATTTGCTAGGTTAGCGGCACCCATTCCTCGCCATCGGGCAGGGGGGCGAAGATCGCGTCCAGCAGGTCTTCACCGACCTCTTCGGGCGTGGCCGGGTTCCACTTGGGATCATTGGTCTTGTCGACGATCACCGCGCGCACCCCTTCTGCAAAATCGGGGCGGGTCAGTACGCGGCTGGCGATGCGGTATTCCATGCGCATGTTGTCGGCGAAATCGGTCAGCTTCGCGCTCAGAGCCAGCTGGCGCAGTGCGACCTTGCAGGTCTGCGGGCTCTTGGTGCCGAGCGTGTCGCGTTCCTTCATCGCCCAGTCGTCCCCGGCATCGGCTGCCGCCTCGAGGCCGGCGAGGATGTCCTCGTAGCGGTCGGAGGCGAAATGCTTGGCGATCTTGTCGGCATTGGCCTCGATCCGCGCCTTGGACGGCGTGCCGACCGGTTCGCTGAGCACGCCGGCGATGCGGTCGGGGTGATCGTGGATGCGCGCTTTCAATCCCTCGAGCATCTCGTGCGGTACGTAGTGCGTCGCAAGCCCCGTCCACAGGCACTCCGCTCCGTCGAGCCGGGCGCCGGTCAGCGCCAGAAACTGCCCGAGCCGCTGGCCGAGGCGCGACAGATACCAGCCGCCGCCGACATCGGGGAACAGGCCGATCCCGGTCTCGGGCATGGCGAAACGGGTATTCTCGGTCGCTACCCGGTACTTGGCCGGCTGCGAGATGCCCACGCCGCCGCCCATCGTGATGCCGTCCATGAAGGCGACGATCGGCTTGGCATAGGCGTGCATCTGGTGGTTGAGCTGGTATTCGTCGTGGAAGAACTTGCGGCCGGACACGCCCCCGTCATTGAGCGCCGAATCCCGCAGGAAGGCAATGTCCCCGCCCGCACAGAAGCCGCGGCCTTCGTCATGGTCGAGGATCACCGCCTTGATGGCATCGTCCGCCGCCCATTCGGTGAGCGCGGCGCTCATCGCATGGCACATCGGCAGCGTCAGGGCATGGAGCGCCTTTGGCCGGTTGAGGCTGATATGGCCGATCGGGCCATTCGCTCGAATCAGAACGTCGTCAGTCATTGCCCCAGTTCTTTCGGTTCGATCAGGTCCCAGCGATTGCCGAAAGGGTCGCTGAACACCGCCACCGTGCCATAGCTTTCGTGGCGCGGTTGTTCTTCAAATTTCGCACCCGCCTCGACGAGCCGTGCATGGGCTCCTGCGAAATCGTCGGTATGGGCGAAAAAGCCCACACGGCCGCCGGTCTGGTTGCCGACGGCGGCGGCCTGGGCGTCGTTGGCAGCCTTGGCGAGGAGCAGCCGTCCGCCCTCCTTCCCGCCGACCACCACCCAGCGCTTGCCGCCGCCCATGTCGGTGTTCTCGATCAGATCGAATCCGAGCGCATCGACACAGAAAGCGATCCCCGCGTCGTAATCGGGCACCACCAATGTCGTCAGGGCAAGCCTTGTGGCCATCACTGCCGCAGCAGATCCCGGCCGACCACCATGCGCATCACCTGGTTGGTGCCTTCGAGAATCGAGTGCACGCGCAGGTCGCGCCAGAAGCGTTCAATGGGGTAGTCCTGCAGGTAGCCATAGCCGCCGAACAATTGCAGCGCACGGTCGACGATTGCCGAGCCGTTGTCGGTGGCGAGCCGCTTGGCCATGGCGGAAAAGCGCGTCTTGTCGGGCGCGTTGTCGGTGACCTTGGCAGCCGCGAGATAGAGCAGCGCGCGCGCCGCTTCCAGATCGGTCGCCATGTCGGCGAGCATGAACTGGGTGTTCTGGAAATCGGCCACCGCCTGGCCGAACTGCTTGCGCTCCTTGGTGTATCGGACCGCCTCGTCGAGGCACCGTTGCGCGCCGCCCAGCGAGCACGCGCCGATGTTCAGCCGCCCGCCATCGAGCCCCATCATCGCGATCCGGAACCCCTCGCCCTCACCGCCCAGCAGGTTCTCGGCCGGCACGCGCACGTCCTCGAGAATCAGCTGCGCGGTCGGCTGCGAGTGCCAGCCCAATTTCTTCTCCTGCGCGCCGAAGCTGACGCCGGGCATGCCCTTTTCAAGCACCACGCAGGAAATGCCTTTGGGGCCATCCTCGCCGGTGCGGACCATCACGACATAGATCTCGTTCGCGCCCGCGCCGGAGATGAACTGCTTGGTGCCGTTGAGGACGTAAGTGTCGCCGTCACGCCGCGCGGTGGTCTTCAAGGCGGCCGCGTCCGAGCCCGAGCCCGGCTCGGTCAGGCAGTAGCTGGCGATAGTGTCCATGGTGACGAGGCTGGGCAGATACTTCGCCTTGACCGCCTCCCCGCCGAAGCGGTCGATCATCCAGGCGGCCATGTTGTGGATCGAGATGAAAGCGCTGGTCGAGGGGCAGCCATAGGCCATCGCCTCCATGATCAGCGCCGCTTCGAGCCGCCCGAGGCCGATCCCGCCCGATTGTTCGGAGACATAGATCGCCCCGAAGCCCAACTCCGCGCTCTTGCGGATGGTATCGCGCGGGAAGATGTGCTTTTCGTCCCATTCTGCCGCGAAGGGCGTGATCGCGTCGGCGGTAAATCGCTGGGCAACCTCGCGGATTGCAAGCTGGTCGTCGGTGAGTTGGAATTGTCCGTGCATGGCGAGTGCTCTAGCGGCGTTGCGCGCAGGGGAAAAGAGCGGGCGGTGCCGGGGGCGAGCAGAATTTTGCTAGGTCGGTTTGATGCGAATCACATCCCTCGCACGCGGGCGCCCGTAAAAAGGCGAATGATAGGACAGATGCGCACACTCATTTTCGTCTATAATGCGCAAGGCGGCCTGCTGAATGCGGCCCGCGATGCGGTGCACAAGCTGGTGAGCCCGGCGACCTACCCCTGCTCGCTGTGCGTCCTGACCTATGGCGCGGTGTCCAAGCGGCCCGCGTGGCGCGCGTTCCTCGCGAGGGTCGGGCTGCCGGCGCTGTTCCTCTACCGCGACGAGTTCCGAGCGGAGCTCGATACCCGCGATCTGCCGCTGCCCGCGATCCTGATCGGCGGTGCGGGGCCCGTGCCCGAGGTGCTGGTGAGCGCCTCCGAGCTTGACGGGCTGGCCGATCTCGATGCGCTGATCGCACTGGTCGAGGCGCGGGTGGCGCGGGTCAGCCGCTGACCGGTTCGAGGCTGCAGGCGTCGGCCTTGCCCGCTTCGGCGGCGGCGGCGTAGCGCTCTGCCGTGGGGGCGAGGCGGCGGATCAGGATCACCCCCCGCTCTGATGGGCTGACGATCGCGCCTGCTTGCGGAGCACTCCCCGGCGGGAGCAGGCCGACGGCGATTGCCCGCCCCGTGCCGCGCAGCGTCGCGAAATTGTCGGTGCGCGCGTCGAAGAAGGCGAGCGACTGGTAATCGGGCCATGCGCCCATCCTTACCGTCAGCCGCGCGGCGGGATCGCCGAGGTCATAGCGGCACAGCGCGTAATAGAGATCGGGCGAGGAGCGCACCACGCTCTGCGTCTGCGGCGTCACGCGTTGCGGCGAGGTGAAGGCATGGAGCGCCACACCCCTGGTGGCGAGCGCCGCCATCGCGCGGTCCATGATCACCGCAGGGGTGAAGTGAAGCGTGAGAGCATGCGCGCCCACCGCGCACAGCAGCAGCACGGCAAGCGGTCCGGCCCAGCGCTTCATCGTCCGCCCTCCCCGCACGAAAGGCGCTTGATGACCGGCGGGGAGAGCGCAGCGTTCGGATCGGCAAGCAGCGCGGCATCGGGCATGTAGAGCCTCAGCGTCAGATCGAAGGTCCCCGACCCCCGGCTCGAGATCCACAGGCTGCCGTCCGCGGGGCGCTCGGGCGCGACAATCGCCGACCATGCCCCGCCCCCGGCCCGCCAGGCATCGATACTCAGCGCGCCGTCGGTGTTGGCCGGGAGCATGCTGGCCGCGTCATAGAGCGTCACCGACCACCACCCGGCAGGCATCTGACCGCCCGAGAGGCGATAGCTGCACCCCTCGCGCAAGGGCGCGCCGCTCTCGTCGGTCGCGCGGGTGAAGTACACCGCCTCGGTCTTGGCGAGCGCGAGCAACCCGTGACGCGCCACCCGGGCGCGGGTGTAGGGATCGGCCGCCTCGGAGCCCGTGGCAAAATCGCTCCGCCAGCCCCCGACATCGATATCGCCGAACGCCATGTTGCTGCGTGCAGGCCACAGTCCCGCCAGCCACAGCGCGCTGCCGAGCCCGAGCAATGACCCGGCAACGACCCCGACAAGATAGCGCAACGCCCCCCGCATCACTGCCTGACGACCGCCTCGGCTTCGATCTCGACGCGCCACTCCGGGCGGCACAGCCAGGCCACCCCGGCCATTGTCGCGGCGGGCCTGGCTTCGGCAAAGAAGCGCGCATGGACCGCGCCGACCGCGTCCTGATCGGCGGGGTCGGTGAGCAGCATCCGCGTGCGCACCACGTCGGCCGCCGAGCCGCCCAGTTCCTCGATCGCGGCGAGAATGATCGTGCAGCAGCGCGCCGCCTGCTCTGCCGCGCCGCCGGGCGTGGTCGACCCGTCGGGCTCGACCGGGCCAGTGCCGGCGACGATGATGCGGTTGTCCTCCCGCACCGCGCGGGCGAAGCCGAAAGTCGCCTCGAAGGGCGAGCCCGAGGTGGTCCGCTGACGAGCCCTCATCCGCAGGTGATGTCCGTGATCTTCATCGCCTCGTCATAGCGCACGTTCACGCGGTCCTCACGGTAGTCCATCGTCCAGGCGCTGTTCGGCGGCCCCCAGCGCAAGGTGCGCGCGCCGCTGTCCTTGAGGATCGCAGTGCCCATCGCCTGAGTCGCGTCGTGGCCGATGTGATACTGCGCAGGCTCAGCCTTGCAGGTCATGGCCGCCGCTGCCGCCGGAGAAGCAGGCGCGCTGCCGGTGGCGGCGCAGCCCGCCAGCGCCGCCGCCGCAAGGCTTGCGATCATCATGTGCTTCACCCCATCCTCCTCCGCCATGCCGCGCCGCTTGCCGGGCGCCTTGCGATGGGCAGCCTAACAGGCCGATGCGGGGATGAGAAGCCAGGCCTTCACGCGTCTCACGCGACCCGCAGGCGCACCGGCTGGCGTTGAGGAGTCGTCGCCCGGGACGAAGCCTCGGCAGCGGCATCGGCCGCCGCCGCCAGCGCCGCCAGATCCGCCGCCGCCAGCGGGCGCCCGACGAAATAGCCCTGGGCATAGTCGCAGCCGATCTCCCCGAGGAATTCGAGGCACGCGCTCTCCTCGATCCCCTCGGCCACGACCTTGAAGCCGAGTTCGTGGGCCAGCTGCACGGTCGATCGCACCAGCATCGCATCACCCTTGTCGACATGGGCCTGCGCCACGAACATGCGGTCGATCTTCAGCTCCGACAGGGGCAGCAGCTTGAGGTAGTTGAGCGCCGACTGGCCGGTGCCGTAATCATCCAGCGAAATGCGGATGCCCGCCGCGCGCAAGCGTCCGAGCGCGGCGACGGCAAGGCCCGTATCCTCGAACTGCGCGCTCTCGGTGACCTCGAAGGTGACTTGGCCCAAAGCCAGCCCGCCCTTCGCGACCAGCGCCAGCGCGCGGGTCTCGAAGCTCTCCGAAGTGAGCAGCGCGGCCGAGATATTGACCGCCACGCCGATGTGCAGCCCGCGCGCGCGCCAGCCTTGCGCATCGGTCAGCGCCTGCGCGATCACCGCCAGCGTCAGATCGTCGAGCCGCCCGCGCTCCTCGAACAGCGGGATGAAGCAATCGGGCGGCAGCAGGCCGCGTTCCGGGTGGTTCCAGCGCACCAGCGCCTCGACTGCGTCGATCCGCCGCGTCGCGAGGTTGAGCTTGGGCTGATAGAGCACCGCGATGCCGCCGTTCCTCAGCGCGTCGTCAAGATCGCCGAGGAGCGAAAGCTCGCGGCTGATCGTCTCGCCAGCCTCGATGGTGTGGAGGCGCCAGAACTTGCCCGCGCGCTTGGCCTGGCTCGCGGCATGGGCGGCAAGCGCAGCGGGATCGGCCATGTCGGCATCGGCTACCCCGAAGGTCAGCGACACGCCCAGCCGTCGCCCGCCAAGCTCGAAGGGGCTACGCATCAGCGCGCGCAGGCCGCCCAGCTGGGATTCGAGTTCGTCGATCGACAGAGGCGAGAGCCACACCAGCGTGCGATCCTCGCTGCGGTAGATCGCCGCCACGCCGCTGGCCACCTTGAGGCGCTCGGCGATGCGCCGCAGCAGCACGCCGAGGCTGTCGCCCTCGAGCGCGAGCTTGAGCGCGTCGAAATCGTCGATCTGCGCGGCGATCACGAAGCGGTCGGCCGGGTGGGGGGCACGCGCCGCGAGCGCGCGGCGGTTGGGCAGGCCGCTATCGGGATCGATCCGCCGCCGCAGTTCGGCGAAGCGATGGGCAAGCACGAGGTAACGGATCGCGCCGGCCGCCAGCAGCTGGAGGAGCGCGGGGACGATCTCGAACCACAGCGACAGGCCGAGCCGCGCGCCCAGCCAGCCTGCGACCAGCACCAGCGCGGCAAGGGCGGTGCGCACTGCCACCGCGCGGCGGCGTGCCGAAGCAAGAATGAACAGCGCGGGCAAGCAGGCGAGTAGCAGCAGCAGCGACCATGATCCGTAGACCGGCACCCCGCTCCGCAGCGTCTCGGCCCCCAAGGCCTGAATGATCACGCCCGGGATCACCCCGTACTGCGGCACCGCATAGCGATCGCCGAGTTCGATGGCGGTCGCGCCGATGATCACGTCCTTGCCTTCAAGGCTGCCACGCGGGAACACGCCGCGCTCGATGGCGATGAAGCTATGGCGGGGGATGCTTGCCGGGTCGATCGCGAAATCGACCGGGAAGTCCGCCCCCACAATCCCGCTGCGCCCGGCGACAGTCGCCGCGAGCGAGGGGCGCGCGGTGGCGCTCGTCACCGTGCCGAAGGGCAGGCGCCGCACATAGCCGTCGGGATCGGGCGCAACCGAGACCGAGGCGAGCTGGGCATGTTCACGCAGGACAGGAATGGGGAGCGAATCGAGCTGGCGGCGGTCGCCGAAACCGGCGGCCTGCGCGAAGGTCGGCAGCGCGACAGGCGCCCGCACCGCAGCGATGGCGGCACCGAAGGCGGCATCGCCCGCCGGATCGGCGCTGCTCGAGAAGTCGATATCGAAGCTGATCGAGCGCACGCCTGCGGCATCGAGATTGCGCACCACGCGCGCAAAATGGTCGCGCGGCCAGGGGTAGCGGCGGATCGCGGCCATGCTGGCGGCGTCCATCTCGACCACGTGGATCTGCCCGCTCGCCGCATGGCCGAACAGCGCGAAGGTGAGTTCGCCGAGGCGGTTTTCGGTGCTCCGGAAGGCGCCGGTGAGCGCCGCGGCCGAGACCGGCAGCGCGAGCGCGGCGATCATCAGCGCGGCGGTGCGCCAGCTATCGAATCGCAGCGCATGGCGGCAGCGGTCGAGGATACGACGCAAGAAGTTCATGCCAAGGGGCGCCGATCCGCTCAGGGGCGCACCGGGAGGGTGCCGGAGTTGACATCGAGGCCGATCTCCAGACGCCCGCTCGGGCCACCGTTGCCGTTGCCGTTGCCGCCGTCGTTGCCGTTGCCCTCGTCAGCGTCATTGCCCTCGTCGCTACCGTTGCCGTTGCCTCTGCCGTCGTCGCCTTCGTTGTCGCGATCACCTTCGTCATCGGAACCGTTGCCGTTGCCCTTGTCGTCGTCGCCCTCGTCAGCGCCATCGTCGTCGGAACCGTTGCCGTTGTCGTTCCCGCCGCCGTTGCCGTTGTCGTTCCCGCCACCGTTGCCGTTGTCGTTCCCGCCGCCGTTGCCTTTGTCATCGTCGTCGGAACCGTTGCCGTTGCCGTTGCCCTTGTCGTCGTCGCCCTCGTCAGCGCCATCGTCGTCATCGGAACCATTCCCGTTCCCGCCGCCGTTGCCGTTATCGTTCCCGCCACCATTGCCGTTGTCGTTCCCGCCACCGTTGTCGGTGTCGTTCCCGCCGCCGTTGTCGTTGTCGTTCCCGCCGCCGTTGCCGTTGTCGTTCCCGCCGCCGTTGCCTTTGTCATCGTCGTCGGAACCGTTGCCGTTGCCGTTGCCGTTGTCGTTGTCGTCGGAACCGTTGCCGTTGCCGTTGCCCTTGTCGTCGTCGCCCTCGTCAGCGCCATCGTCGTCATCGGAACCATTCCCGTTCCCGCCGCCGTTGCCGTTATCGTTCCCGCCACC
>NZ_JAMNXL010000121.1 GCF_023653175.1 Erythrobacter sp.
CCCCAATTCGACCGGCTATGTGCTCGGCATCGTCAAGGCCTATACCACCCGCGTCGGCAGCGGCCCGTTCCCGACCGAGCTCGAGGACGACATCGGCCAGCGCCTCGGCGAGCGGGGCCATGAATTCGGCACTGTCACCGGCCGCAAGCGCCGCGTCGGCTGGTTCGATGCCGTGCTGGTGCGCCAGTCCTGCGCGATCTCCGGCGTCACCGGCATCGCGCTCACCAAGATCGACGTGCTCGACGGGCTGGACCGGGTGAGCATCTGCACCGGCTACCGGCTGCGCGGCAAGGTCTATGACTACCTGCCCAGCCATGCCGCCGATCAGGCCGCCTGCGAGCCGATCTACGAGGACATGCCCGGCTGGCACGAAAGCACTGCGGGCGCGCGCTCCTATGCCGACCTTCCGGCGAACGCGATCAAGTATATCCAGCGCATCCAGGAACTGATCGAATGCCCCGTCGCGCTGGTCTCGACCTCGCCGGAGCGCGACGACACGATCCTGATGCGCGATCCGTTCGTGGATTGACGCGCTTCTCCCCTCCCCTCGGGGAGGGAGTGGGGGCCCTGCTTCCGGCATCCGGGCACCCGTGTCCCCTCACGGGCCAGCGGACTTTCCCGCATTGATCGTGGCCGCCGGTGCGGGTTAGTCTTGCCGCGATGACCCGCCTCGTGCTCCTCGCCTCCCTGCTGCTTGTCGCCGCCTGCGCCGCCCCGCCGGCGGACGAGGCGCGCAGCCCCGCCTCGCAAGCGCCGCTCGAGCGTGAGGCGGCGCGGATCGTGCCCGAGCGGCGCTTTACGACAGTCGACTATCTCATCGTCGACAAGTCCGAAAGGCTGATGGTCGCCTATGCGCAAGGCCGGCCGGTCAAGGCGTGGCGCGACCTGCAGTTCGGCGACGCACCGCAAGGCCACAAGCAGTTCGAAGGCGACGAGCGCACGCCCGAGGGGCGCTACGTGATCGAGGGGCGCAATCCGGGCAGCGCCTATCACCTCAGCCTCAAGGTCTCCTACCCCAACGCCCAGGACCGCGCCTTCGCGCAGGCGCAAGGGCGCTCGCCCGGCGGCGACATCTTCCTCCACGGCCAGCCCAACAGCCTGCACTTCGGCCGCGTTCCGGGCGACTGGACCGACGGCTGCATCGCCCTTGCCAACGCCGAGATTGAGGAGCTGTGGCGGATTGTGCCGGATGGGACAGTGATCGAGATCAGGCCTTAACTCCTAGACTTACTTGACCTGATCGCGTTTTGTTCTATTCTCGTTCCAACATTGTTGGAGTCGAGTCGATGCTTACCAACGCCACCACGCAAGCTGATTTTGCCTACGACCTCGCCGATGACGGCGCGGGGCTGCCCGCGCGGGTCGCGATCTTCGGCGCGGATGAAGGCCTGCGCCGCCAGATCGCGGCAGACCTTGGCGGGGCAGGGTTCCGCTCGATTGACGGAGGGAACCTGCGGGCGCTGCTCGAAGGGCCGATCGCCTTGCTGGGCGATGTGGTGGTGGTCGATTGCGCGGTATGCGGCTCGCGCGGGATCGACGCGATGATGCTCGCGGGCCTCGCGCGGCTCGACATGCGGGTGGCGCGTTCGGGCGCGAAGCTGATCGTCGCGACCAATCTCGAAGGGTTGGACGATGTCTTCGCGGTGCTCGATCAGTCCAATCCGCAGATCCTCGTCAGCCCCAGCCGCGCCGAACGCGTGATCGCGGTCGGCCGGGTGATGGGGGAAGCGGGCGCGGCGCGGCTCAGGGAAATGGGCGAGGAAGACCGCGTGGCGCTGCTGCGCCTGTCGCAGCAGGTGGAGGCGATTGCCCATTCGCTCGACCGGCTGAGCCATGCGCCTGCGCCTGCGAGTATCCTTGGCGAAATGAAGCGCGATTATCGCGCGAGCGAACCCTCCGCTTTTGGCAGCTTCGGCGCTGCACCGGCGGGCGGATCGCCGCTTTCGGGGTCGCCGCTCTCCGGGCCCCCGCTCACCGGGCCGCCGCTCCCCGATCCGCTGGTGGTGCGACAGATCATCGCCAACCGTCAGGCGCGCAGCCGTTTCTTCGATCCCGAGCTGTTCGGCGATCCGGCGTGGGACATGCTGCTCGATCTCACGGCCGCGCATGCCGAAGGCGCGCGGGTTTCGGTGACCTCGCTGTGCATCGCGGCAGGCGTTCCGGCGACCACCGCGCTGCGCTGGCTGACGCAAATGGTCGAGAGCGGGATTTTCGTGCGCGTCCCCGATCCGGCGGACAAGCGCCGCGCCTTCATCGGCTTGAGCGACAAGGCGGTCGCCGCGATGTCGGGCTATTTCGCGAGCCTCAGGACGCCGGTGCTGCAAGCCGCCTAGGCGGCGCTGGAGGCTTCGGGCCGCCAGCGCAGGATCAGGGTGAGGCCCCTCGCGGCCTCGGCATCTTCCAATCCCCCCTCGGCCAGCACCTGCCGTGCGGCATCGGCGCGGGCGCGGGCGAGGATCGCGGGCGGCACCGCACCGTCGAGCCACAGCACATCCGCCTCGCCGAGCAGCCGTGCTTGCCTGAGGGTCAGGTCCTCGGGATCGGCGCTTGTCAGCGTGACTTCGACCAGCGCCTGCGCACCGGCCCCGCCAGCCTCTGCGGCTACCCCCTCAGCCCACGCGGCCGCCCGCGCATGCGCGCCCGGATCGAGCGGATCGAGCGGGCCGCCCTCGCGCAGCGCCGCATCAACCGCCCGCCTTCGCTCGGCCCCGTCCGGGAACCGCGCGCGCAAGCCCGGCCGCGCCGCTTCGAGCGCCTGTGCCAGCGCGCCCAGCGTCGCAGGCAGCACCCGCTCGAGCCGCAGCCGCACATGCTTGGCGAGCCCCGCCGAAGCGCCGCCGGTGCCGATCGCGACCAGCAGCGGATCGCGGTCGAGGATCGAGGGCGTCGTGAAGTCGCAAAGCTCGGGCCGGTCGACGACATTGACCAGCATGCCGGCGCACCGCGCATTGATCGCCACGACCTCGCAGGCCCTCGCGTCCTCATAGGCGATGAAGGCGAGCCGCACGCCCTCTTCGATGGCGCGCGGCAGGTCGTCGACGATCACGCCCCCTGCGCGTTCGACCAGCCGCCGCTTGGGCTCGGCCGCCGGGCCATCGCCGAGCACCAGCACCGCTTGCCCGGCGATCTGGTGGAACAACGGCAGGCTGGCGATTCGGCTCACGTGAGCCTCACGCGAGCCATTCGGGCACCCGCTCGGCACCCATGATCGCGCCCGCCTCGATCCGGTCGGCGACCACGGCGAACCTGTCGCCATCGACCAGCACTTCGGCGACGAACCCGCGCGAATTGTAGGAGGAGGCCATGGTCGCGCCGTAAGCGCCTGCGGTGCGGAACACGGCGAGATCGCCCGCTTCCAGCGCATCGCATTGGCGGCCCATCGCGAAGGTGTCGCCGGTCTCGCAGATCGGGCCGACGATATTGGCGGTCATGCGCGCGCCCGTTGGCGCCACCGCCTCGAAGTGGTGGTAGGCGCCATACAAGGCAGGCCGCGCCAGATCGTTCATCGCCGCATCGACGATCACGAAGGGGTCCTTGATCCCGCGCTTCACCCGCACCACGCGGGTCAGAAGCACGCCCGCGTTGCCCGCGATCACGCGGCCGGGCTCGAAGATCAGCTTGACGCCCCAGTCCTTGGTCACCCGCGCGACCATTGCGCCATATTCGGCAGGCTGGGGCAGCACCTCGCCGACGCGATAGGGCACGCCGAGCCCGCCGCCGAGGTCGACATGGGTCGCTTCATGCCCCGCACCGCGCAGCGCCTGCACCAGCACGCCGAGTTTTTCGAAGGCGGTCTCGAGCGGCGCGAGATCGGCCAGTTGGCTCCCAATATGCACAGCCACCCCGCGCAAATTCACGCCTGGCAGACCCGCCAGCTTGCCGAAAATCTGCCCCGCCTCGCTGATCGGCACGCCGAACTTGTTGTCGGCCTTGCCGGTCGAGATCTTGTCGTGGGTGCCCGCATCGACATCGGGGTTGATGCGCAAGGTGCACTGTGCGGTCATGCCCTTGGCGGCGGCGATGGCGGCGAGCTCGACGCCCTCCTCCTCGCTCTCGATATTGAACTGGCCGATCCCGGCATCGAGAGCGACCGCCATCTCGGCGGCGGTCTTGCCCACGCCCGAGAAGACGATCATTTCGGGCGCGACGCCGGCCGCCAGCGCGCGGCGCATCTCGCCCACCGAGACGACGTCCGCGCCCATGCCCTGCTGCTGGAGCACGCGCAGCACGGCAAGGTTGGGGTTGGATTTGACGGCAAAGGCGATCAGCGTGTCGGGCACATCGGCCAGCGCCTCGCGGAACACCCGCGCGTGGCGTTCCAGCGTGGCGCGCGAATAGACATAGACGGGGGTGCCGACCGCATCGGCGATCACCGGCAGCGGCACGTCTTCGGCGTGCATCACGCCGTCACGGAGCGAGAAGTGGTCCATTGTTGTAGCAGGTCTCTATTCGGGGGGCAGGTCGAAGGGGTCGTCCTGCCGCTCTTCCGAGCGGCGGCGCAGTTCGACGCTGCGTTCGGGCGCGGCGAGCGCTTCGCGGCGCAGCAATTCCTCGGCGGAAGGGGTGGCGGCCGCGCCATAGGGGGCCTCGGGTGCCTTGGCACCCTCGGGCGGTGTCAGCGGAGCGACCGTGCCGCAAGCGGCGAGCGCCAGGGCGAGTGGCAGCGCAAGGGCCAGACCGGCGGCAATCCGCATCATTCCTTCTCCATTCCCAAAGCAGCCCGCGCGGCGGCGACCTGCATACGCACCTGATCGGGCGCGGTTCCCCCATAGGAAGCGCGCGCTGCGACCGAGGCATCCACCGAGAGCGCGGCATAGACACTTTCGTCGATCCGCGCATCGATCGCCTGAAGGTCTTCGATCGGCAGCTGGTCGAGCGCGATCCCGCGGCTCTCGGCGAGCTTCACCGCCGCGCCGGTGATGTGATGCGCCTCGCGGAACGGGATGCCGCGCGCGCGCACCAGCCAGTCGGCAAGGTCGGTGGCGGTGGCATAGCCGAGTTCGGCGGCCGCGCGCATCCGGGCGGTGTTGAAGGTGGCGCCCGCGATCATGCCCGTCATGGCCGCGATGGACAGCGCCATCAGGCTGGCGGCCTCGAACACCGGCGGCTTGTCGTCCTGCATGTCCTTGGAATAGGCGAGCGGCAGGCCCTTCATGGTGATCATCAGGCTGGTGAGCGCCCCGATCACGCGCCCCGAATGCCCGCGCACCAGCTCGGCGGCGTCGGGGTTCTTCTTCTGCGGCATGATCGACGAGCCGGTCGAGAGGCTGTCGGGCAGGCGGATGAAGCCGAAGGGTTGGCTGGCCCACAGGATCAGTTCTTCCGCCAGCCGCGACAGGTGCAGCGCGGTCGCCGAACAGCTCCACAGGAAATCGAGCGCGAAGTCGCGGTCGGAGACGGCGTCGAGCGAATTGGCGGTCGGCCGGTCGAAGCCCAATGCCGCGGCGGTTGCCTCGCGGTCGATGGGGAAGCCGGTGCCGGCCAGAGCCGCCGAGCCGAGCGGGCATTCGTTCATGCGCTTGGCCGCGTCGTTGATGCGGGCGCGGTCACGCCGGAACATCTCGTAATAGGCCATGAGGTGGTGGCCGAGGGTCACGGGCTGGGCGGTCTGCAGGTGGGTGAAGCCGGGCATGATGCTGGCGGCGTGCTCGCCTGCGCGGGAGACGAGCGCGTGCTGGAGCGCGGCCAGCCCCTCGTCCATCTGGGCGAAGGCATCGCGCACCCACAGGCGGAAATCGGTCGCGACCTGATCATTGCGGCTGCGTGCGGTGTGGAGGCGCCCGGCGACCGGCCCGATCAGCTCGGCGAGCCGGGCTTCGGTGGTCATGTGGATGTCCTCGCGGTCCCAGTCTTCGGGCACGCCGTCGCGCTCGTATTCCGCGGCGACGGCGTCGAGACCGTTTGCGATGACCAGCGCATCGTCGGCGGCGATAATCCCCGCCGCGCCGAGCATCGCCACGTGGGCCTTGCTCGCGGCAATATCCTGCCGCCACAGCGCCTTGTCGAAGGGGATCGAGGCGTTGATTTCGCGCATGATCGCGCTAGGGCCGTCAGCGAAGCGGCCGCCCCACATGGCGTTGGTCGCCGTCCCCTGATCGGAGCCCGTCATGTCCCGCTCACCGCTCATTATTGCCGTATCGCTCCTCATGCTGGCGGGATGCGATAGGGCCGCCGAGGCCCCGGCGCAACCGGTTGAAGCGACAGCTTCGGGCGAGGGCGCGACGGGCACGCCGACCCGCGCTTTTGCCGGGACGCCGATCCCCGATCTGCAATTCCGCGATCCAGCGGGCAAGGTGCTCGATCTGGGCAAGCAGGACGGGCCGGTGCTGCTCAACCTGTGGGCCACCTGGTGCGCGCCTTGCGTCAAGGAAATGCCGCAGCTCGACGCGTTGGCGGGCGAGCTGGAGGGCGAGGTCAAGGTCGTCACCGTCAGCCAGGATATGCGCGGGGCCGAGCTGGTGACGCCCTTCTTCGCGAAGAACGGCTACAAGCGGCTCGAACCGTGGCTCGATCCCGATACCGCCCTGTCCGCGCAATTCACCCCCGAGGGCGTGCTGCCGCTCACCATCCTGTTCGATGCGAGCGGCAAGGAGGTACTGCGGGTGACGGGCGGCTATGACTGGGGCGCGCCGGAAGCGGCCAAGCTGGTGAGGGACGCGCTCAAACCGGCATAATCGGGCGGGGCGAGGCCCAAGGGCGCGAGCGGGAAGCCGAACAGTCCGCTCATCAAATGCGCCTGAATGCCGCGCGCGGGCCAGTGGCGCGATAGCGGGGCGAGGACGCGGTCGCGAAAAGCCGGCAGCACGCGCGACTCCGACTGGTAGAGCGGGGTGAACAGCTTCGTCACCCACTGGTAGAGCCACACATGGTCGCTGCGCCACCCTGCCGCGAGCCGCAGCTTTTCGGAGAGCGTGCGCCCCTCGGCAAGCCCGCGCGACAGGCTCCACGCATCGAGCAGTGCCATATTCGCGCCCTGCCCCAATTGCGGGCTCGCCGAGTGCCACGCGTCGCCGATCGCGATCATCCTTTCGGTGACGGGCTCGGGGTGGGTGCGGTGGGCGTAGCGCGCGAAAGTCAGTTGCTCGCGGGCCTCGATCCGAGCGAGGAGGCCCTCCAATGCGGGCCAGAGGCGCAGGACTTCGGCCTTCCAGTCATCGAGCGGGGTAGCCAGCCAAGCTGCATGATCCTCGGCCTTCAATGACCAGAAGAAGGCGACCTCCTGCCCCCCACCGCCCGTCCGCGTGCCGATGGGCAGCACGCCCGCCATCTGGCTGGCGCGGCGGTAGCGCTGTTCGAGCAGATTGCCCGCGAAGGGATCGCCCTCGCGCAAGGGCAGGCTCGCCCAAAGCGCACCGAAGGGGAGGATGCCCTTGGGAGCGGGGTCGAAATGCGTGCGCCAGCCGCTGGCGTCGACGACAAGGTCGAAGGGGGCGCTAGGCTCGCGGCCCTCGAAGGCAAGGCGGCGGCCCGCTGCATCGCAATGGCTCCCGCTAACCGCGTGATCAGCGCAGATCGTCACCCCCGGCTGGCGCGCGGCGGCTTCGAACAGCACGTCGAACAGGCTCGCGCGGTGGATGCCGAGCCCGAATGCGCCCGCAAGCCCCAGCGCGGCATAGGGCGCGTCGAGGACGCAGCGGCCATGCTCCTCGATCCCCTGCAGCGCATCGATCCGCGCGCCCCTGTGAACCACTTCCTCCGCAAGCCCCAGTTCGGCGAGCACGGCCAGCCCGCTCGGCTGGATCATCAGACCGGAACCGACCGGGCCGGGGGAGACGAAGCGGTCGAAGATCGCCACCTCATGCCCTTGCCGCGCCAGCAGCAGCGCGGCGGCCAGCCCCGCAGGCCCGCAGCCGATGATGGCAATCCTAAGCGGCTCCATGCATGGCCCCTTGTGGCGGGGCGCGCGCGGCGGCAGCCCCATGCAAACCCCTGTTATCGCGGGGCTAGCGGGTGACCAGTGAATTTAGTGCAAAGGATGTCCGCTCAGGCAGGGCGGCGCGCGGCGATGGCCTCGCCCATCCGCAGCGGGTCGCCCGCTTTCAGGTCTGCGCGCCATTCCACGCGTCCGGGTTCGAACAGCAGCACGACCGTGGAGCCGAGATAGAACCGCCCGATCTCGTCCCCCGCCGCGAAGCTGTGGTCTTGCCCCGCATAATCCTCGTGGACCGGCGCGCTGGCGTGGGTGCGGAAGGTGTTGGGCCACACGGTGTCGATCCCGGCGACGATCATCGCGCCGACCATGATGCTGGCGAAGTGCCCGTCGGGCCCGTCGAAGCGGCACGACAGCCGCTCGTTGCGCGCGAACAGGCGGTCGACCCCGGCGGCGGTGGCAGTATTGACCGAGAACAGGTCGCCCGGGATGTAGCTGGTCTTTGCCAGCGTGCCTGCGGCCGGCATGTGGACGCGGTGGTAGTCCTTGGGACTGAGATAGATGGTGATGAAGCTCCCGCCCTCGAACCGCGCGGCTTCCTCCGCCCCGCAGCCGAGGATTTCGGCGACCGAGTAATCGCGTCCCTTGGCTTGGATGATCCGCCCGCCGGAGATCGGGCCGATCTGGCTCACCGCGCCATCGGCCGGCGAGACGATGAACTGCGCGGCGTCGGCAAGCGGCCTCGCGCCGGGCTTCAATTCGCGGGTGAAGAAGTCGTTGAAGCTCGTGAACTCCCCGATCCCGCGCGCGGCTTCGGCGAGGTCAACGCCGTAAGCTGCGACGAAGCGGCGGATCAGCCGGTCACGCAGCCATGGCGAGGTGCTCGCTGCGATGCTCCCCGCGAAGCGCGAGAGGGCGTGCCGGGGCACGAGGTGCTGGAGCGCGATGAACAGATCGGACATGCCGCCGCGCTAGGGGCCTGCGTGCGCGGACGCAAGCACAGGGGTTAGTGCGGGGGGGTCAGAGCGTGGCGGTCTGGCCGCCGTCGACCTTGATCGCGCTGCCGGTGATGAAGCTGGCGCGCGGGGAGGCGAGAAAGGCGGCGATGTCGCCGAATTCCTCCGGCCGCCCGAGCCGCCCCGCCGGGATCGCCGCGACCGAGCGGGCGGTGACCTGCTCGGCCTCAAGGCCCTGTGCGGCTGCCATCCCGGCGTGGAGGCTGGTCAGGCGGTCTGTGGCGATCTGTCCGGGGAGCAGCAGGTTGACCGTTACCCCGTCAGCCGCGACCTCGCTCGCGAGGGTCTTGCACCACGAGGCGAGCATCGCGCGCACTGCGTTGGACAGTACGAGACCCGCGATCGGCGTGACGAGGCTGGTCGAGGCGACCGCGATGATCCGCCCGAAGCCGCGCGTGCGCATGTCGGGCAGGAACTCCTGCGCCAGAGCAAGCTGGGCGTTGAACATGCGCGGCAGAACCGCCGCGAAATCGGCAGGCGTTGTGGTGGCGGCCCCACCCACCGGCGGCCCGCCTGCATTCAGCACCAGAATATCGGGCGAGGCCCCGCCTGCGCGCACGCGGTCGATGATTGTCTGCGGGGCTTGCGGATCGTCAAGATCGGCGTGAATGTGGAGCCGCCCGGGCAGCCCCGCGCCCGAGCGCGCCACGGTCATGACGCCCGCGCCCTCGGCCGCCAGCGCCTCGGCAATCGCGCGGCCGAGGCCCTTGCTCGCGCCCAGCACCAGCGCCGTCTTGCCTTCGAGCCGCAAGTCCATCGCGTGTTCTCCCTTCGCGCAGCGCGCCGTGGGCGGTGACGGGCTCGAACCGCCGACCCTCTCGGTGTAAACGAGATGCTCTACCAACTGAGCTAACCGCCCCACGTGCGTGGGCCGGAGCGCGGTTTAGCTGTGTTGGTGCGGTGGTCAAGCGGCTAGGATAGGCGGGCGGAGTCGGCAGGAGGCGGCGGCAAGCGCGATGGCCATTCACACAGCTCTCAATGACGGCACCCCGGTGTGCATCCGGCGTGTGCGCCGCTCGGACGAGGCGCGGCTCCAGGCGGGCATCGCGCAGCTTTCGCCGCAGTCGCGCTACCTGCGGTTCTTCTCGGGGATGCGCGAGGCCCCGCCCCAGGTGCTGCGCGCCCTGGTGAGCGCCGACGGCCACGATCACCTCGCCTGGGGCGCGCTCAGGAGCGATCTGCCCGATACCCCGGCGCTCGGCGTGGTCCACGCCTTTCGCGACAAGGACGATCCCGACGCCGCCGAGTTCTCGGTGGCGGTGATCGACGAATATCACGGGCGCGGCCTTGCGCGGCTGCTGACGGCGGTGCTGCTGCTCGATTGCGCGCGCGAGGGGTATGACCGCTTCACCGTCCACATCCTCCCCGAAAACCGCCCGGCGCTGGCGCTGGCACGCTCGCTCGGGGCGGAGGGGGTCAGGTCTGAGGGCGGGGTCTCGGAACTGGCGATCGACATCCCCGAGGCGCTCGCCGCGCTGCGGGCCGAGGCGGACGTTCCGGGGCTCGCGGCGGTGTTCGACCAGTTCGGCAACGAACCGCTAGGCGAGGGGCCGGACGGCGGCTAGGGCGCGGCCATGAGCAAATCTGCGCGCATTCTCGTCCTCGGCACCGGCGGCACGATCGCGGGGGCGGGCGCTGGCGCCGGCGGAACGGGGGCGGCGTACCGGCCCGGCGGGCTGTCGCTCGAGGTGCTGGTCGGGCACCTCGCCGCGCTCGGGCTGGCGGCGGAACTGCACCGCCAAGAGATCGCGCGGATCGGCTCGCAGGACATCGGGTTCGCTGAGTGGCAGGCGCTCCATGCGGCCTGTGCGGGTGCGATGGACGACCCCGCGATCGACGCAGTGATCATCACCCACGGCACCGACACGGCGGAGGAGACGGGGTTGCTGCTCGACCTCACCCTGCCCACCACCAAGCCCGTGATCCTCGTCGGCGCGATGCGCTCGGCGGATGCGGTGGGTGCGGACGGGATGCGCAATTTCGCCAACGCGGTGAAGGTCGCGAGCGATCCGGCGGCGCGCGGGCGGGGCGTGATGCTGGTGATGGGCGACGCTGTGCTGGCCGCGCGCGATGCGAGGAAGGCGGCGACCTCCGCCATCGACGCCTTTCGCAGCTTCCCGCGAGGGCCGCTGGCGCGCGTCACCCCGTCAAG
>NZ_JAMNXL010000122.1 GCF_023653175.1 Erythrobacter sp.
CGCTGGCTGCGCCCGGTCGATCAGGAACAGATGAGCCGCTGGCTGGCGTTCGATGCGCTGGAAGGCGGCGGGCTCGCGGCGAGCCAGGCCTATGCCGCGCAGTTCCGCGCCCGCCAGGTCGAACGCATGGCCATCGTCGGCTGCACCGAAGAGAATTTCCCGCTGATCGAGCGCACCACCCGCGCGGTGCTGGCCGCGCTCGAAGCCCACCTGACCACGCGCCACTGCCTGTTCGGCACCCGCCCGAGCCTCGCCGAGTTCGGCCTGTTCGGGCAGCTTTCGCAGCTCGGCGTCGATCCCACCGCACAGGCGATGATGCGCGCCGATTTTCCTTATGCCTATCGCTGGTTGCTGCATGTCGATGACATGTCGGGGGTGGAGGGCGACTGGGACGCGCCCGATGCCCCGCTCGCCCCGGTGGTGGAGCAGCTGCTGGCCGTGGCGGGCGCGGTCTATGCGCCGTTCCTGATCGCCAATGCCGCTGCCGCCGAGGCAGGCGAGGAAACCTTTGCGATCACCGTCGATGGGCTGCCCTATACTCAAGGCACCTTCCGCTATCAGCTCAAATGCCTTGCCGATCTGCGCGCGCGCCACACCGCGCTCAGCCCGGCGGATCGCGATACGCTCGACCCTCTCCTTACCCGCACCCAACTGAAAGGACTTTTCGCATGACTTCCAAGCTCCCCCTCCTTGCGCTCGCCCTGCTGATCGTCCCGCAGACCGCAGTGGCCCAATCGAGCAATGCCCAGCTCGCCGAACAGCGTTTCAGGGCCGCTGACAAGAACGCAGACAGCAAGCTGACCCGGGAAGAGGCCAAGGCCGGAATGCCGCGGATTCACAGGAATTTCGACCGGGTCGATGCCAACAAGGACGGGTTTGTCACCCTCGCCGAGATCAAGGCGATGATGGCCGCAGCCGGGCAGTGACAAACACAATGCGTCGGCTGTGGTTGGTCTTCGCGGCGGGGCTGGCAGCGGTTTCCCCCGTGTGGGCGCAGCAGCCGGCCAATTCGTCGGGGCGGCCCAACATCGTTATCATCCTCGCCGATGATTGGGGCTTTACCGATGTCGGCGCGTTCGGCGGCGAGATCGCCACGCCGCATCTTGACGCGCTGGCGCTGGAGGGCGTGCGGTTCGCCAATTTCCATGTTGCGGGCAGTTGTTCGCCGACCCGCGCCATGCTCCAGACCGGGGTGCGCAGCCACCGCGCCGGGGTGGGCAACATGCCCGAGACGATCCCGCCCCAGCATCGCGGCCAGCCGGGCTATGGCACCACGCTCAACACCCGCGTGCTGACGCTGGCGCAGCGGCTGGAGGCAGCGGGCTATTACAATGTGCTGGTGGGCAAGTGGCACCTTGGCATGGACCCCGCCGATCAGCCCCGCGCGCGCGGCTATCACCGGGCGCTGGCGCTGCTGCAATCGGGGGCCGACAACTTCGAGAACAAGCCGATCCACGTGCTCTACAACGAGGTCAAATGGACCGAGGATTCGCAGCCGGTGGTGCTGCCCGCGCCGTTCTATTCCTCGACCCTGATTGTCGACAAGACCATCGCCTATCTCGATGATCCCGCGCGCCGGGGGCGGCCGTTCTATGCCTCGATCAATTTCCTTGCCAACCATATTCCGATTCAGGCACCCGATGCTGATCTCGCGCGCTATGCCGGGCGTTACCGCGAGGGATGGGATGCGCTGCGCCAGGCGCGGGCGCGCGGGGCGGCGGCGCGCGGGCTGCTCGCGCCCGAGCCCGCGATGGTGCGGATGAAGAGCACCGCCGACTGGGCCGCGCTCACCCCCGCCGAGCAGACCCAGCGCGCCGGGGCGATGGCCGCGCACGCTGCCATGGCAACCGCGATGGACCGCGAGGTCGGACGGCTCATCGCCGCGCTCAAGGCCCGCGGGGAGTATGACAACACCATCTTCGTGTTCCTCTCGGACAATGGCCCCGAACCCAGCGATCCGGTCAATCTTGGCACGTTCGAGCGCATGAATGTCGAGGCGTTCTACGATCTGCGGGTCGAGCGGCAGGGGCGGCCCGGATCGCTGACGGTGATCGGCGCGGGGTTCGCCAGCGCCTTGGCGGCGCCCTTTCGCGGCTACAAGTTCACCGCCAGCGAAGGCGGCTTGCGGGTGCCGCTGATTGTGGCCTGGCCGGGCAATCCGCAGCTTCAGGCAGGCAGGATCGCGCGCGGCTTAGCCCATGTCACCGACATCGCGCCCACGCTGCTGGCGTTGACGGGGGCGGCGGGCGCGCCGACGCCCGCGAGGGCCGAGCCGATCACCGGCAAGGATCTAAGCCCGATGCTGACCGGCGCGGCCGAGACAGTGCGCGCGCCGGATGAGCCGCTGGGTTACGAATTGTCGGGCAATGCCGCGCTGTTCGAGGGTGATTACAAACTCGTCAGGAACCTGCCCCCCTATGGCGATGGCCAATGGCATCTCTACGACATCGTGCGCGATCCGGGCGAGACCACCGATCTTGCCGCGCGCGAGCCTCAGCTCTTCGCCGCGATGCAGGCCAAATATGCCGCCTATGCCAAGGCTGACGGTGTGCTGGCGATGCCTGCTGGCTATTCCGCGCCCGACCAGATCATAGCCTATGCCACGGCCGAATTGCTGGTGCCGCGCTTGCTGATGCTATGGCCCTATGCGCTGGGCCTCGCGCTGGCGCTGGTGGGCGGCGCGTGGCTGTGGCGCCGCCGCCGCCGCACTGCCCGCCGCATCGCGCCGTGACAGGCTACGCGCCCACCCCCTGGCCGTGTGAGGATGGCGGGCCAGCGCGGATGCAGGCCCTGCCCGATGGCCTCGGACTGCCGCTTCAACGCGGCGTTGCGCTGCAGGTCACCACCCGCCGGGTGCGGATGACCACGATGACCGTGCTCGGCGCGCCGGGCGAGGTGTTCCTGCTGACCCACAATGCCCTGCGCAGCCAGATCGGCCTTGCCACCCATGCGCGGGTGGAGCGGATCGATCCGGCGACCCTGCGTCCCCTCGCCCGCTCGCCGCGCCTGCCGGGCGGGCCGATGTGGCCGGGCGGGATGGCGCTGCACGCAAACGGCGATCTCATCACCGTCTATGGCCGCTGGGCGCATCGGCTGGGGCGCGATTGCACTGTCAAGGCCGCGCACCGCCTGCCCGAGAATGCCGCCTACAACAGCTTCGTGATCCTCGATTGCGGGCTGATCGTGACCAAGAACCTGTCCGACCATGCTCCCGCGATGCTAAGCGTGCTCGATCCGGTCAGCCTCGCCCCGGTCTGCGCCCCGGTCGCCTGCCCCGAACCCTCGATCGCGCGGCTGAGCGCGGTGGGCGACACGGTCTATCTGATCGGCACCGCCTCGATTATGCGCTTCCACTGGGATGGCACCACGCTGCGGCGCGATCCAGACTGGCGGCATGCCTATCTTGCGGACAGCGGCAATTCCTACGGCTGGGATGCCGTGATCGCCGATGGCCATGCGTGGTTCATGGACAATGGCCACCACCGCTACCGGCTGAGCATGATCGGGCGCGGGGTGCGGCGCACCGCCAACCGGCTGATCAGGGTGGCGCTCGACAACAGCGATGATGCCGAGGCGGTCACGGTGAGCGGCCTGCCCGGCGGCAGCATCACCAATCCGCCGCTGGTCGATCCGGGGAGGCGGATCGTGGTGGGTTACGATTCGGCCAACCGGGTGATCGCCGCCTGGCGCTATGGCGATGGGCCCTTGCAAGCCTTGTGGCGGCGCGAGGGGATCGGCTGCGCCAGCCACCTGCTCGGCGATCCTGCCCGGGGGCTGGTGATCACCAATGACTATGCCGGGGGCCGCGAGGCGGTGATCGCGCTCGACATCACCACTGGCGAAACCGCCGCACGGATCGCGGTGGGCGGGATGATGCAGGGGGTGGTGTTTCCCTCCCCTGGCTGGGCGGGCGACATCTACTGGTGTTCGATGGGCCAGCTTGCGAGGGTCTTCCCTGCGGATGGCGCGCCCGAGGGGCCGACAAACCACACAAAGCAGGAGGAATGAGGATGGACAGCGGGCTGGAAGTGACAAGTCGCGGCCATGTGCGGGTGCTGACTTTGGCGCGGCCGGAAAAGCGTAACGCGCTGTCCGACCGGCTGGCCTGGGCGATCATCGACGCGCTGGAAGAGGCCGCGCGCGACGATCACGTGCGGGTGGTGGCGATCAAGGGATCGCACGGCGCATTTTGTGCCGGCGTCGATCTTACCGGCAGCGAGACCTATTCCTCGCTCACCGCGCAAACCGCGCAGATTGACGATCTGCACTGGGTCAGCCGCTTTCTGCTGGTGATGCGCCGGGGCTGCGACAAGCCGATTGTCGGCGGGATCAACGGCGCGGCGGTGGGCGCGGGGCTGGGCCTCGCCATGGCGACAGACGTGCGGCTGGCGGCGCGCAGCGCACGGCTGATGGCGGGCTACACCCGGATCGGCGGCTCGCCCGATGGCGGGCTGACCATCACCCTGATCGAGGCGCTGGGGTATGAAGGCGCGATGCGCTTCATGCTCGAAAACCGTACGGTTGACGGGGCGCAGGCCCACGCGATCGGGCTTGTGGGCGAAGTGGTCGAGGATGAGGCCTTCGATGCGCGGCTCGATGCCTATTGCGACGAGCTGTGCCAATGGTCGCCGCTGACCCTGCGGCTGCTCAAGCGCGGGATGGCCAAGGCGAGCGAGACCATCGATTGGGAGGCCCAGCTGCGCTACGAAGTTGCCAACATCACCCGCGCCTTCACCAGCGAGGACGGACGGGAGGCGCGCGCCGCCTTCCTCGAAAAGCGCGCGCCGGTGTTCAAGGGGCGATGAAGCATCGTGCGGAAAAGTGGGAACCGGTTTTCCGCAACAACGATGCGACACCAAAAATCTGGAGCAAGCAGGGTGATCACGAGATCGCGCTGCTTGCTCCAGGCGGGCCCCACACCTCCAGATGATCGCGCCGCTCGATCCGCCGGGCGGTGCGCAGGGTGAGCAGATCGGCGAGCCCGGTCTCCTCCAGCAGCGCAGCGATCGCCGCTTGGCCCGCGGTATCGGCACCGTCGAACACGTCGTGGATCATCTGCAGCAGGTAAAGCCGGTAGGGCATTACCATCGCGGTGATCGAATGCCCGCGCCAGGTGAAGCTGACATCGCCCATGCGCCGCTCCGAGGGTCGCTCCAGCCCCGAGGTGCCTGCTTCCAGTTCGGGCCGCGCGGCCAGCCACTCGTTGATGAAGCCGACATAGGCGCGCACTTCGGGCAGGTAATCCTCGGCGATGAACCGCAGCAGCGCCTTTAGCGTATCGGGCACATGATCATCGGCGAACAGCGCCGCTGCGGGCGCGCCATATTCGCCCGCATCATGATCGGCGCGGTTCATCCGCTCGGTCCAGCGCCACGCCCGGTGCGCGGTGGTCTGCATCAGCCGCGCCGGTTCCGGATCGCGCGCGAGGTGGGCATAGAGCGGCGCAATCAGGCCATAATCGCCAATCGTCGGCGCGCCGCCGAGCAGATAGGGCGAACCGGCGAGATGCGCATCAAACAGCGCGAGGAATTCGGCATAGGCCGCCTCGACCGTGGGAATCGTCTCGGCCATCACGCCAAAGCCCGCCATCGCTGCGCGCATCCGAGTGCTGGCCATGGCGAAGATCCCCGCCTTGGTCGCTTCGTCAGCGTCAGACGGCGCAAGAGAACGGACGAAATCGGCCTCGATGAAGGCGCGGTTGGTGGCATCGAAGTTCCAGCGGTAATGCATCGCAGGGCGCAGCAGGCCCTCGCCGCCGAACAGTTCGAAAATCTGGCCGATCACCGCGTGGCGAGGGGTCGCGGGAAAGGCGGGGTGGCGCGTCGCTCCCGCGGCTTCAAAGTGGCGGATAATGTCCGCCCCGTCCTGCACGATGGTGCTGTCCGCGCCTTCCAGCACCGGCACGATCCAGCGCCCCACCTTGGGGATGATCGCCTCGCGGAAATGCCCCTCTGCCGCCGCGCGGTTGGCAAAGGGAATGCCCTGCTTGATCAGATAGCTGCGCACCTTGCCGGTGTAGAGCGAATTGGGGGTGCCCCACAGGTTCCAGGTCATGCGCCAAACACCCGCGACACCGGGCTGACGGCAATCGGGTTGGCGGCGAAGAAATCCACCAGCAGCGCGGCCAGTTCCTCACCCTTGTTGTCCTGGATATAGTGCCCCGCTTCGAGCGCGGTGTGCGGCTGGCCCTTGGCGCCGGGGATGATGGTGGTCATGCTGTCCTGCATCTCCTGCGAGCCGAATTGAGTATCGAGCGTGCCGCGCACGTGCAGGAAGGGGCGGGCAAAGCCCGCCAGCCCGCGCCAGGCGGCGGCGTTGCGGGTGCCGCACTGGTTGACCATCGAAGGGAAGGCGCGCGGCCCGGCGCGGAACAGCAGCGAGGGGAAGGGCGCGTTATAGGCGGCGATCTCGGCCTCGCTCAGCGGTCGGCCTCCGGCGGCGCACATGTAGGCGATCATCCGCGAGGGATCGAACCCGGGCGAGGTCAGGGTGAAATTGATCCACGCCTGAAACGCCACGGGGAAGGGATCGCCGACCGTCGGCCCCAGTGCTTCGAGCATGGAAGGCGCGGCCGGATCAAGCTCGACCGGCTCGGGGATATAGAACATCGGCGGGTGGAACACCGGCAGCTGGCCGTTGGAAATCGCCACCCGCGCGAACAGATCAGGCCGGTCGCCGACGATGCGCAGGCCGATGCAGCTGCCCCAATCCTGCGCGAACAGCGAAATCGCATCAAGCCCGAGCGTCTGGATGAAGGCCTTGACCAGCGCCACCTGCCGCTCGAAGTGATGGAACCTCAGATCAATCGGCTTGTCTGACTTGCCAAAGCCGATCAGATCAGGGGCGATCACCCGGTACCCCGCCTCGGCCAGCGGCGTCACCATCCGGCGATAGAGATAGGACGAGGCCGGCTGGCCGTGCAGCAGCAGCACCGGCTCGCCATCGCGCGGGCCTTCGTCGAGATAGTGCATCTGCAGCCCGTCGATCACCGCATAGTGCGGGGCGAAGGGATAATCGGGCAGATCGGCAAAGCGGTCCTCCGGCGTGCGCACGAAGGCGACCCCGTCGGCGGTGTGATGCACCGTGACTTCGGGCTCGGCAGCGGCGAGTTCGGCGGGCGCGGGGATCAGCGTAGTGATGGTGCCATTGCGCTCGCCATGAAGATAGCCGCGCTGTTTCTGTTCGGTGGTGGGCATTGCCGGGTCTCCCTTGAAGGCATCTAAAGTCAGGACGCAGTGCGCCGGGCGCTGCGCCAGTCGATCAGCTTGATCCCAATCCAGCCGATCACCGCGAGCAGCAGCGCCAGCGTGAGCCGGATGGTTTCGGCGGCGATCACGGGGCGGGTGATGAACACCTCGGTGCGTTCGAGCGCGGCGAACTTGTCGTCGATCCCTTCGAGCAGGCCGGGATCGGCGTTCATGTCGAGAAAATCGCGCAGCGAGCGATAGCGCACGATGCCCACCCGGTCGATTTCGGCCCCATATTGTCCCAGCGCCAGGCCCACACGATCAGCAACGAACACCGGGTGGCTGCCGCGCTTCAGCAGCAGGGGCAGGACAACTAGGCCATAGCGCTGTTCCGCCGCGAGCGCCTCAGGCCCGGGTTTGCGGGTTTCGAGATTGACCATGTAGAATTCGCGCCCGTCATCCTTGCCGATCATCGCGGCGAGATTGGCGCGGAAATCGGTGCTGGCAGGGGTGCGGCCATGATCGCGATACATCTGGCCGATGGCATCGAGCATGGCTGCGCCTTCCGCCTTGGTCAGCGGTGCGCCTGCCCCGCCATACCACACGACGAAGGCGCAATAGGCGAGCGCCAGCGCGGCGCACCAGGCGAGCTTCAGGCGGATCACGCGCGGCGCTCCAGCCCATCCCGCTCCATCCGCCAGATCAGTTGATCCAGCCGGTCCTGCCCGAAGAACGGCTCTCCCGCATAGACCATGAGCGGCACGCCATAATGGCCACCGGCGCGCTGGGCTACCTCGCTTTCGGCGATGACGGCGGCGAGCCGCTTGCCCTCGGCGCCAAGCACCGCGTCCATTTCTGCAAGGTCGCAGCCCGCCCGCGCGGCGGCTTCGGCCAGGTGATCGCCTTCGTGCCAGCCGGTAACGCGCCCACTCCAGATCAACCGGCTCACCTCGTCGATGAAGGCCAGCCCCTGCCCGCGCTCGGCAGCGAGTTGCCCGAGCCGGGTGAGGCGGTGGATATAGGGCTGCTCCTTGGGATAGGTGCGGGTGGCGAAATCCATCACCACCGGATCGGGATTGGGCCACTGGAACGGCAGCCCGAGGAATTGCGCGGTTCGATAGGTGTCGCGCATCAGATAGGGCGCCCACAGGGGATCGGCGTGGGCGAAGAATTCGGGCTGGCGCACCGCAATCGGCGTGACCACCCGGACATTGACCGCGACGTCATAATCGCGCGCCAGATCGACCAGCCGCCCGGTCAGAAGATAGCTATAGGGCGAACGGAACGACCAGAACAGATCAAAGCCTAACGTCATCGCCCCATCCCGGAAATGTTATGGCATTCTACGTGTCATTAATTTGCCGGTGCGTCAAGCGTTGGCGGGCGGCGATTGTCGACCAGCCGGAACCCGATATGGTCGGTGCCGAGCCCGGTTTCCTGAAACTGCCGGGCCGCCGGGCGATAGCGCGCGCAGTAGTTGGCGGCGCACAGGTAAGACCCGCCCTTGATGATCCTCACCGGCTCGATGGCGCCGGCGCGCGTGGCGGGCGTGGTGGTCCATTCCCAGACATTGCCGATCATGTCGTAAAGGCCGAAAGCATTGGCCGGGTAGCAGCCCACCGGCGCCCGGCCGGTGAACCCGTCCAGGCCCTGGTCGCGCGCGGGGAACACCCCCTGATAGGTGTTGGCGGTGGGCTGGCCGTCGGCGTCGCGCGGTTCGGCGAGGGCTGGCCCGCCGCCGCGCGCGGCATATTCCCACTGTGCCTCGGTCGGCAGCGCCTTGCCCTTCCAGCGGGCATAGGCGGCGGCATCTTCATAGGAGACCTGCACCACCGGCTCGGCGGCGCGCGGTGCGGAGGCGGCGCGGTCTCCGTTGGGCACGCGCCAGTTGGCGCCCTCGACCCACGCCCACCATTGCGGCTGGTCGGGCGTGGGCACGCGGAACACCGCCGATCCCGGCGCTGCCGCGCCGCCGACGAGACCGGGCAGCGGCGGCGGAGGGCGTTCGGCGCTGGTGCGATAGCCGGTGGCCGCGACAAAGGCGGCGAATTCGCTATGGGTGACTTCGTGCGCGTCCATCCAGAAACCGGCCACCGCGACCCGCTGCAGGGGGCCTTCTTCGGGGTAACGGGCGCCTTCCCCCAGCACCATCTCTCCGCCCGGCACCCACACCATGGCATCGGCGGGCAAGGCGGCACAGGCCCGCGGCTCTGGTTGGGCGGACGGATCCGGATCGCCTGCCGCGCCGCAGCCCACCAGCAGCACAGCGCCGATCACGCCCAGCGCGCGGGCCCCGCCCATCGGCCTAGACCTTGATCAGCAGCTTGCCCTGATTGGCGCCGCTGAACAGCATGGCGAAAGCTTCGGGGAAGCGATCGAGCCCTTCGAGGACATGCTCCCTGAACACGATCTCGCCCGCCGCGTGCCAGCCCGCCAGCGCCATGAAGGCCTCAGGAATCCGGTGGAGGTAATCGCGCATGGTAAAGCCGCGCATGGTGGCGCTCTGCGCGATCAGCTGGAGGTAATTGGCCGGGCCGGTCACGCTGTCCATGTCGCCATATTGCGAGATGCCGCCGCACAGCACAACCCGCCCATGGCGGTTGATCTGTCCCAGCACGGCATCGAGGATCTCGCCCCCGACATTGTCGAAATAGACATCGATCCCGCCGGGCGCGGCGGCGGCGAGCTGCGCGGCGATGTCGCCCGCGCGGTAATCAATCGCGGCATCGAGCCCCAGCGCGTCAAGCAGATAGGCGCATTTTTCCGCGCCCCCGGCAATGCCGATCACCCGCGCCCCGCTGAGCCGGGCGACCTGCGCCGCGACCGAGCCGACCGCGCCCGCCGCCGCCGAGACCACCGCGGTCTGCCCGGCGGCAGGCTGGCCGATGTCGGTCATCCCGAAATAGGCGGTGTAGCCAGTCATGCCGAGGCCACTGAGATAAAGCTGCGGAGCGATCTGCGAGACGTCGATCTTGCGCAGCATGGCGGCGGGTAGCGTGGCGACCGATTGCACTCCGGTGAAACCGGTGACCCAGTCGCCCGCCGCCAGCCCATCGGCCGCCGATTCGATCACTTCGCCGATACCGAAGGCGCGCATCACCTCGCCCGGCTGCACCGGCGGCATGTAGCTGCGCTTGGGCGTGATCCAGCCGCGCATGCCGGGATCGACCGAGACATAGGCGATCCGCACCACCACCTCGCCCGCCACCGGCGGCGGGGCCGGATCGGCACTGGCGCGCCAGACTGCGGCCATATCGGCCCCTTGCGGATAGTGATCGAGCCGGAACTGGTACGCTGGGTGCATGGCGGGAACCGTTTTCCTGAGCGACCGGCGCGCGGCCCCATGCCGGCAGCCCTCGCTGGAGTGCGATCCTAGTTTTATGGCATTGGTGATGTCAATAAAATGCCGTGCGACCCAAGGCCCGCCTCACGTTTCGGGGATTTGCGCTAGCACCGCATCGAGCAGGCGGCGCACCACCGCCTGCGCCTCGTCGACCGGCAGCAGATTGTCGTGCCGCAGCAGCCGCCAGGTCTGGAAGCTCAAAACCGAATTGATCGCCTGCACCGTGATCCCATCGGCCTTGACCGCATTGGGCAGCAGCGTCTCGATCAGCGACTTTTCCAGCGCCAGCATCCGGCGATAATCCTTGAGCAGGAATTCTGATTGGAACCGCTTGAGATTGGCCGAAATGCGATAGGGCATCACCATTTCGAACACGCGCGCCCGGCGATCCGCAGTGCAGCGCAGCAGGTCTTGCCAGGTGGCGCCTTCGAGCGGCTCGACCATGTAAGGCAG
>NZ_JAMNXL010000123.1 GCF_023653175.1 Erythrobacter sp.
CGCCGTTGCCGTTGTCGTTCCCGCCGCCGTTGCCGTTGTCGTTCCCGCCGCCGTTGCCGTTGTCGTTCCCGCCGCCGTTGCCGTTGTCGTTCCCGCCGCCGTTGCCGTTATCGGTCCCGCCACCGTTGCCGTTGTCGTTCCCGCCACCGTTGCCGTTATCGGTCCCGCCGCCGTTGCCGCCGCCCGGATTCCCATCCGCGCCTGCTCCCGGATTGCCGCCCCCACCGCCGCCCGCGTTGCCTCCGGAGTTGCCGTCCCCGCGGACACTTTCCCTGACAACCGCCACGGCCAGCACCACCACCTCGCCGCTGGCAAAGCCGTTCGAGACCTGGCCGAGATCCTGCGGCGTGCTGACGATCGCCTGATCGATCCGCGGGCTGGTGTCCGGCAGGCTCGCCGCCGGCTGGAGCGAGCCCTCACCGCGGGCCGGAGCCGAAGCCGCAGGCGCGCCCGGAATCTGAGCTGGCGCTGCCGGGGCCGGCGGGCCCGCACCGCGCGCGGGCGAATCCAAAACCTTGCGCCCCTCGCCCTCGATCACCATGCGCAGCGGATCGGCCGCCGCGATCATCGCCACATTGCCGGGCAGGATCAGTTCGACCGCGCCGCCGTCGAGCGTCGCGGTCTCCACTGCGCCCTCGGTGACCTGCAGGCTTGCGCCCTCATTGGTGACGGTGATCACGAAAGTCGTGCCCTTCACCACCGCCGCCAGATAGGGGGTCTCCACTCCGAAATGCGGGTTCGGCTGCTTGCCGATGTTGAACAGCGCGCTGCCGTAGTCCTGAAGGATCTGCACGATCCCGCGCTCGCGTTGGGCTGGAGCGATTCGCAGCTGCGCGTTCTGGCGCATCGTCACGAATTCCTTGCCGCGCACCAGCACAGCCGAAGCGCGCGCGGCGGTGCGCACCGTGGCCCCGGGGGCCAGCAGGGTGCCGACCCTGGCGGGGCGCGCGCCCTGTGCATCGATCACCGTGACCGTGCCCTTGGCTTCGGACACGGTCCACGCCGCCCCTTGCGCAAGCGCAGGCGCACCGCTGAACAGCAGCAGCAGAAGGGGCAGAAAGAGACGTTGCAAGATACGCATAGGGTTCTCCGTATCTGACATCTAGCCGGACAACTCCGGATTTCGTGTTTACGGAGTTGGTTAAAAAATTATGCGGCTGAGACTTGCTTAACTTTTCAAATGTAAGCGGGATGCTCGATTGCTGATGACGGGGGCAAAGCCATTCCGCGGCTGGTTAATCTATGGAGGTGCGCGATCACGGCGCTGGCAGCGGGAACGGGCGTGGTTCCGGCTCTGGCGGCGCAGGACGTGCTCGACCGCACCAATCCGCAAACCCAGGCCAATCGCGACGAACAGGCCCTGCCTGCTGAAGGTCAGGTGCGGATCGAGGTGCTGCCGGTGCTCGACACCCCGCTCTCGCCCTCGGGCGGCCCCGTGCTCGATGTCGGCGCGATCGTGGTCGACGGCCTCGTGGCGATGCGGCAGGCGGATTTTGCCAGTGTGGTCGAACCTTTTGCCGGACGCCCGCTCGACCGTGCCGAACTCGGCCGCCTGACCGACGCCATCGCCGCCCGCGCGCGCGAGGCGGGCTATGTCCTCGCCACCGCCTGGATCCCCGAACAGACCCTGGTGGGCGGCATGCTGCGGGTGCGGATCGAGGAGGGCCGGATCGACGGGGTGCGGATCGAAGGCTCCGACGATCCCGCCATCCGCCGCCAGCTCGAACGTCTGGTGGGCAGTCGCCCCGTCACCCTCGCCGCGCTCCAGCGCGAGGTGCTGCTGGCCGACGACCTGCCGGGGGTCTGGATCCGCTCGACCCGCTTCGACCGCGACGGCGAACGCCGCATTCTGGTGGTCGATGCCCGGCGCAGCGATTTCGGCGGCAGCGTGCTCGCGACCACCGACGGCACCAAGCCGCTGGGGCCGTTCAGGGCGCGCATCGACCTTGACGCCAACGGCCTGATCTCACCGCGCGACCGCGTCGACCTCAGCTTCTCGGCCACCCCGCTCGAGCCGGACGAGCTCGCCTTTTTCAGCGCGCGCTACAGCGTGGTCATCAACGACCGCGGCACCACAGTGGGCGCCTTTGGCTCCTATTCGCGCACCGAGCCCGGCGCCTATCTCGCGGGCCGCGAACTGCTGGGCGAGGCGTGGCAGGGCGGCATCCGCATCCGCCACCCGCTGATGCGCAGCGCAAAGCGCAGCCTGTGGCTCGAGACCAGCGCCGAATTGCAGGACCTGTCGCAGGACAGCTTCGGCACGCTCGCGCGCCACGACCGGATCGCGCTGGTGCGGCTCGGGTTCTACGGTTTCGGTCCGCTCGCGGGCGGCAATCTCCAAGGCCGCGCGACGGTGAGCCAGGGCCTCGCGACCTTCGGGGCGACGCCGACCGGCAGCCCGCTCGCCTCGCGCCGCGATGCCGAGCCCGATTTCACCACGCTGAGCTGGTGGCTCAGCTGGCGGCGCGGGATCGCCCCGCGCGTGAGCCTGCAACTGACCAGCATCGGTCAGCTGTCCACCGTTCCAGTGCTGGTCGGCGAGAGCTTCTCGCTGGGCGGCACGCAATTCCTGCGCGGCTACGACTTCGCGCAGGCGGTGGGCGATGAAGGCGCCGCGGGCCTTGCCGAGCTGCGTTACGATTGGCCGCGCGCGCTGGGCGCGGTGCGCAATGTGCAGCTTTATGCCTTTGCCGACGCGGGCACGGTGTCGAACCTTGCCGCCGGGCGCGGGGGCGAGACGCTGGCATCGAGCGGCGCGGGCCTGCGCACCGACATCACCCGCGATCTCGATGTCGATTTCGAGATTGCAGTGCCGCTCAGCGAAGACCGCTACGACACCGGCGACAAGACCCCGCGCATCAACCTCAGGGTCAGCCGGTCGTTCTGAAGCTGTGTGTCACCGATCCTGCGGCGGGACGGCCAGCCAGGCGGCAAGATCGGGATAGATGACAGTCCCAGGCCAGCGAGGATCGGTTTCGCGACACCAGGTCAGATGCACTTGCGCAACTGAACCGTCGTCCAATCGGAACAGCACATCATCCGTTCCGCCATCCCGTGCGATCAGGACGACCTCGCGCCCGTACAATACATGCTGAGGGCAGACCTCGCGGGCCAGTTCGCGGGGGAAGATGACAAGATCCTCGGGATGTTCGGCGGCATACCATTGCCCTCCCCAATCCACGGGTTCGCCCATGGTTAGTCCTTGTGCTTGTCGAGCTCGTCGCCGGTCACGGTCACCACGTGAAGCAGGTTGGTCGCGCCGGGCGTTCCGAACGGCACCCCGGCCAGCACGATCAGCTTCGCGCCTGCGCTGGCGACCTTGTGGCGCAGCGCCATGCGCTTGCCCTTGCCGATCATCTCTTCAAAGCTGCCGATATCCTTGGTCGCCACCGCATGCGCGCCCCACAACAGCGCGACGCGGCGCGCGGTGCGGGTCGAAGGGGTGAGCACCAGCATCGGCGTCGCCGGCCGCTCGCGGGCGACCCGCCGCGCGGTCGAACCCGAGGTGGTGAAGACTGTGATCGCACTGATCGGCACGGTGTCGGCGATGGTCATGCAGGCATGCGCCAGCGCATCCGAGGTGGTCGCATCGGGCGGCGTCTCGAGGAAGCGCACGCGCGCCTTGTAACCCTCGTCGCGCTCCACCTGCACCGCGATCTTGTCCATCATCGCGACCGATTCCTCGGGCCATGCACCTGCCGCGCTCTCGGCCGAGAGCATCACCGCATCGGCCCCGTCATAGACCGCATTGGCGACGTCGGAGACCTCGGCGCGGGTCGGCGTCGGGGCCTCAATCATGCTCTCGAGCATCTGCGTCGCCACGATCACCGGCTTGCCCGCGCGCCGCGCCATGTTGACGATGTGCTTCTGGAGCGGCGGCACTTCATAGGGTTCCAGCTCGACCCCCAGATCCCCGCGCGCGACCATGATGCCGTCGGCCTGTTCGATGATCGCGTCCAGTCGGTCGACCGCCTTGGGCTTCTCGATCTTGGCGCAGATCGCGGTGCCGTGGGTGCCGATCAGCTTCCGCGCCTCGGCAATGTCCTCGGGCCGCTGCACAAAGGACAGCGCGATCCAGTCCGCTCCCTGATCGGTGGCGAAGGCGAGATCGCGGCGGTCTTTCTCGGTCAGCGCCGGAATCGGAATTTCGGCATCGGGGACGTTCACGCCCTTGCGGTCGGAGATCACCCCGCCAACCTCGGCGCTGCACAGGATGCGGCTGTCATCCGCCTGAAGCACCTTCAGCCGGATCTTGCCGTCATTGATGAGCAGCCGCTGGCCGCGCTCCATGATCCCGAACAGTTCGGGATGCGGCAGGCACACGCGGTTCTCGTCGCCCGGCGTCTCGTCGCGGTCGAGCACGAAATGGCCCGAATGGCGGATCACCGCCTGCCCGTCCTTGAAGGTGCCGACGCGCAGCTTTGGCCCCTGCAGGTCGGCAAGGATCGCGATCGGCCGCGCGAACTGCTTTTCCAGCGCGCGGATCGCGGCGACCACCGGCTCGTGGTCGGCATGGCTGCCGTGGCTCATGTTGAGGCGGAAGGCATCCGCACCGGCCAGCACCAGCCGCTCCAGCATCTCGGGCGAGCGGCTTGCAGGGCCGATGGTGGCGAGAATCTTGACCTTGCGGCCGCGCGGGTCAATCCGTCGTGACATTTATGGGTATCCCTCTTGGCGCGTGCCTATGGCACAGGCGCATTTCAACTCAAGGAAAAGCCGTGATGAATAGCAATGCCGATTCGCTCGACGCACTGGACGATGCACGGGCCGCCGCCGCCTTCCGCCGACTGGTGCGGCACCTGCGGCACCGCCACGATGCGCAGAACATCGAGTTGATGGGCCTTGCGGGCTTCTGCCGCAACTGCCTTGCCGACTGGATCCGCGAGGCGGGCTATCCGGGCGACAAGGAAGCCGCGCGCGAGGTGATCCACGGGATGCCGAGCGCGGAGTGGAAAGCGACCCGCCAGACGCCCGCGACCGAGGAACAGCTCGCCCGCATGGCGGCAAGCGTGGCGAAGAACGCACAGGAATAATTTTCGCGGGCGGTTCAATCGCGGCGAGCGGCTGGCTATCGCACCGGCCAACCGATTCTCATTTTCCGATGGAGCCCCCCAATGGCCGAAACCGCCGACGACCGCCTGCGCCTCCTGATCGAGCGCATCGAACGCCTCGAGGAAGAAAAGAAGGGCATCGCCGACGACATCCGCGACGTCTACATGGAGGCCAAGGCGGTGGGCTACGACCCCAAGATCATGCGCCAGATCGTGCGCCTCAGGAAGATGAAGCCCGACGACCGCAGCGAGCAGGACATGCTGCTGGAGACCTACAAGGCTGCGCTCGGGATGGCGTGACAGCCGCGGCTTGCCATTGAATCGTCGCCGCTCTGTGTTATCTGTCTAACACAGCATCAAGAGGAGAGACACGATGGCATCCCCCTGGAGAGACGCGCGCAGCGTCATCGTCAGCACCACCCCGACCCTCGAAGGCCGGCCGATCGAGGAATACATGGGCATCGTCACCGGCGAGGTGATCGTCGGCGCGAACCTGTTCCGCGATCTGTTCGCCAACATCCGCGACATCGTCGGCGGGCGTTCGGGTTCGTATGAACGCATCCTCGCCGATGCGCGCAAGCAGGCGATCGAGGAATTGCAGGCCGAAGCGGCAGCGCTGGGCGGCAATGCGGTGGTTGCGATCGACCTCGATTACGAGGTGATCGGCCCGAACGGTTCGATGCTGATGGTCAGCGCCAGCGGCACGGCGGTGCGGATCTGAGCGCTCAGCCGAAGCCCGAAGCGGCGGCCAGCACCAGCCCATTATACCCCGCGTGATAGGCGATTGCCGCCTTCAGCCCTGCGCGGGTGCGGATGTAGGCGAGCAGCAGGCCGCCGAGCACCTGCGGGAGCACCACGGCGAGGCCGAGGGGGCTGGCGGGGGCCGTGTAATTGCCAAGGTGGATGAGGCCGAACAAGAACGCCTGTGCCCACACGATGGCGCCGAAGTGACGGATTAAGGCGGGGGGCACCTTGCGGGCATTCTCGCGCTCGCGGGTCAGGCTCCACTGGACGAGGCCAGCCAGCGCCACCGCCGCTCCCGCCCATCCCAGCATCCGGGCGTGATCGGGCACCAGCGACACCCCCGCCAGCATCAGCGCCAGCGCCGCAAAGCCGCAGGCCGCAAAGCGCAAGGCGGCGACGCGCCCGG
Organism: Erythrobacter sp.; assembly: GCF_023653175.1. Classification (GTDB taxonomy): domain Bacteria; phylum Pseudomonadota; class Alphaproteobacteria; order Sphingomonadales; family Sphingomonadaceae; genus Erythrobacter. The sequence continues at coordinate 6,202 of NZ_JAMNXL010000123.1, forward strand.
TCAGCCAGCTGCGGAACACCAGCTCCTCGAGCAGCGGGGCGATCACCAGGAAGGCGAGCGGGCTCGTCGCAAGGCTTTCAGGATCGACGTCCGGCGCGGGCAGCACGCCGGCGCTCCGGCTCGCCAGCCACAGCGGAGCGACCACTGCTGCGAGCAGCAGGAGGTGGAAAAGCGCCGCCGCCAGCACCGCCGCCGTCCGCTCGCGCGCCGAGGCAAGCGGCAGTGCGGCATAGTGCGGCCGCACAATGAAGCGCGCCGCCTCCGTCAGTCTCTCGCGGAAGCGCGGCGCGCGCACCCTTGCATCGCCCTCACCCCCCGGAGTAAGGCCCGCCTCCACATCTGCAACATTTCCGGTGAAGTCGTCCAATGGCAGGCCATTCCAAGTTCAAGAACATCATGCATCGCAAGGGCGCGCAGGACAAGAAACGCGCGGCGATGTTCTCCAAGCTTTCCCGCGAGATCACCGTGGCGGCCAAGATGGGCATGCCCGACCCCGACATGAACCCGCGCCTGCGCCTCGCGGTCAACGCGGCGCGCGCGCAGTCGATGCCCAAGGACAATATCCAGCGCGCGATTGACAAGGCGGGCCAAGCGGGCGGCGAGGACTATGTCGAGATCCGCTACGAAGGCTACGGCCCGGGCGGCGTGGCGCTGATCGTCGAGGCGCTGACCGACAACCGCAACCGCACCGCGACCAATGTGCGCACCGCCTTCAGCAAGAACGGCGGCAACCTCGGGTCGGAAGGTTCGGTCAGCCACGGGTTCGAACGCCGCGGCCTGATAGAATACAGCGCCAGCGTGGGCGACGAGGAGAAGGTGCTCGAAGCCGCCATCGAAGCTGGCGCGGATGATGTCGAAAGCTCGGAGGACGGCCACACCATCTGGACCGCCGCAGATAGCCTCCACGGGGTTGCGGGGGAGCTGGAAAAGGTGCTCGGCCCGGCCGACAACGTGAAGCTGGCGTGGAAACCGGTGCTGAGCGTCGAGGTGGGCGAGGAAGTCGCGACCACGCTGATGAAGCTGATCGACACGCTCGACGATGACGACGATGTGCAGACCGTTTGGGGTAACTACGAGATCCCCGACGAGGTCATGGAGAAGCTGGGCTGACCTTGCGGGAATGGCTGCTGGCGATTGCCCTGGGCAGCGCCTTCCTGCTGGCTGCGGCCTGGCGCATCGGGCTGATCGGCCTGTGAGTGGCAGGCTGTGAGCGCGCGGTGCTGATCCTCGGCCTGGACCCCTCGCTCTCCTCGACCGGCTGGGGCGTGATCCGCGCCGCGAGTGCACGGCTGAGCCATGTCGCCAATGGGCAGATCAGGACCGATCCCGGCGCGCCGATGGCCGAGCGACTGGCGACGCTTCAGGCAGCGCTCGCCGAAGTCATCGCGCAGCACCGCCCGGCCCGCGCGGCTGCCGAAGAAATCTTCGTCAACAAGAACCCCCAGTCGACGCTGAAGCTCGCGCAAGCCCGGGGCGCGGTGCTGGCGGCGTGCGGGGCGGCGGGGCTGACGGTCAACGAACACGCCGCGCGGCTCGTCAAGAAGGCGGTCACCGGCACCGGCGGGGCGGAGAAGGCGCAGGTCGCCGCAATGGTCAGGGTGCTGCTGCCCGGCGTGGCCATTGCCGGGAGCGACGCGGCCGACGCGCTCGCCGTGGCGATTGCCGATGCGCACCTGGGGCCGCGCCACTGAACAGGAGCGAAGCATGATCCACCTCTATGGCATCCCCAACTGTGACACCGTGAAGAAGGCGCGCGTATGGCTGGAGTCGCAGAGTCGCGATTACACCTTCCATGATTATAAGAAGGAAGGCGCCGATCCCGAGCGGGTAGCGGGCTGGATCGCCGCCGCTGGGCTCGACAGCGTGGTGAACCGCAAGGGCACGACCTTCCGCGCGCTTGGGGAGGAAGACAAGGCCAGGGCCGCCGACAGTCACACCGCCGTCGCAATGCTCGTCCAACACCCCAGCATCATCAAGCGGCCGATCGTGGAGCATGCCCACGGCGTGCTGGTCGGTTTCAAGGAGGAAGAATGGTCCGCAGCCTTGCTCTGATGGCGCTTGCCGTGCTGTCGCCCGTGGCGGCCAGCTCGCAAGACAGCGACATGCTGGTCATCGCCCACCGCGGCGCGAGCGCCGAGCGGCCCGAGCATACGCTCGCCGCCTATGAGCGCGCGATCGATCAGGGCGCGGATTACATCGAGCCCGATCTCGTCGCCACCAAGGATCTGGTGCTGGTGGCGCGCCACGAGAACGAGCTGTCGGGCACCACCGATGTTGCCACCCGCGAGGAATTCGAGGATCGCCGCCGCGACAAGACCATCGACGGGCGGGTGGTGGCAGGCTGGTTTAGTGAGGACTTTACCCTTGCCGAACTGCGCACCCTGCGTGCGAAGGAGCGCATCCCCACGATCCGCCCGGCCAATGCGCGCTTTGACGGACTCTATCAGGTGCCGACGCTCGCCGACATCGTGAAGCTGGTGCGCGCCAAGGAGGCCGAGACGGGGCGGCGGGTCGGGATTTATCCGGAATTGAAGCACCCGACCTTCCTGCTCCAGAACGCCGGGATCGACCTTGTCGACCTGCTGCTGCGCGACTTCCGGGCGCTGGGCATCACGGCGTCCGACCCGGTGTTCATCCAGAGCTTCGAGGTCGCCCCGCTCCAGCGCCTGCGGACCCGCGCGCCGGGCTTCCGCCAAGTGCTTCTGGTCGAGCCGCTGGGGGGCCCGGCGGACGAGCCGTCGCTGCGCTATACCGAGATGGTGACGCCGACCGGGCTTGCCGAGGTGGCGAAATATGCCGATGCGGTGGGGGCCTATGCGGGGATGATCCTTACCGACGAGGGCGAGCCGACCTCGCTCGTCGCTGATGCCCATGCGGCGGGCCTCAAGGTCCATGCCTGGACGCTTCGGATCGAAAACGACTTCCTCCCGATGCGCTTCCGTCGCCCCGGCGAAGGGGGAGAGGGCTGCTACAACAAGTTGTTTGCGGCGCTCCGAAAGGCCGGAGTCGACGGGGTGTTCACGGACAGCCCCAAGCAGATCGTCGCCGAACGCAAAGGTGTGGTGTGGAACGGCTGGTGCGCTCCCGAATAACCGTCACCCCAGCTTGCGCTGGGACGGCGACTTTACGCGCGCTTCGCTGACAGGATATAATTGAGCGACATATCCTCCGACAGGTGCAGTCCCTTGCCCGGCCTCCACGCGATCCCGCGCTTTGCGGTCACTGTCAGACCCGCGTCTGCCAGCAGCGTCTCGAGCTCCTCGGGCGTGACGAAATCCTCCCAGTGGTGGGTGCCGCGCGGCACATAGCCGACCGCCTCCGCCGCGCCGACCAGCAGCACGCGGCTGGCCGCGGTGCGGTTGGGGGTGGACATGACGAGCAACCCGTCAGGCGCCAGCCGCGCCGCGACGTCGGCGAGGAAAGCGGGCTTGTCGGCGACATGCTCGATCACCTCGACGCTGGTGACGAGGTCGAACTGGCCGATGTCGAGCCCTGCGACCTCGCCCGCCATGTAACGGATATCGAGCCCCACACCGTCAGCATGGGCGGCCGCCGCCGCGACATTCTCCGCCGCCGCATCAACGCCTGTCACCGCCGCGCCCAGCCGTGCCAGCGGCTCGCACAGCAGCCCAGCGCCGCAGCCGATATCGAGCGCGGACTTGCCCGCCAGCGGCCTCACTGCCCGCGCGGCATCAGGCCAATGCGTGTCGATTGCGTCCCGCACGAAGGCCAGCCGCACCGGGTTGACCTGATGCAAGCTCGCCATCGGACCCTTCGGATTCCACCAATCGCGCGCCAGCTTTGCGAAAAAATCTGCCTCTTCAGGGCGAATTGTAACATTCGAGATGTTTGCGTTTCCCATGAACCCACCCTAACAGCGCGCGCGAACACTCACCAGCAGGAGCTTGTCCTTGGCCCGCATCGTGATGAAATTCGGCGGCACCTCGATGGCCGGGACGGAGCGCATCCGCCGCGTCGCCAATATCGTGCGCGCACAGGCCGCGCGCGGCGATTCGGTCGCGGTGGTGGTCAGCGCCATGGCGGGCGAGACCGATCGCCTCGTCAATTTTTGCCGCGAGGCGAACCCGCTCTATGACCCGGCCGAATACGACGTGGTCGTCGCGAGCGGTGAGCAGGTCACGAGCGGCCTCCTCGCGCTCAGCCTGCAAGCACTGGGCTGCAAATCGAGAAGCTGGCTCGGCTGGCAGCTGCCGATCCACACCATCGAGGCCCACGCCAAGGCGCGCGTCGAATCGATCGATGCGGACGCGCTGATCGCCTCGATGGAAGCAGGCGAGATCGCGGTGATCCCCGGCTTTCAGGGGCTTTCCGAGGACAATCGCGTCACCACATTGGGGCGCGGCGGATCGGACACCTCGGCGGTGGCGGTGGCAGCCGCGATCAAGGCGGATCGCTGCGACATCTACACCGACGTCGACGGCGTCTACACCACCGACCCGCGCATCGTCGCCAAGGCGAAGAAGCAGAAGGCGGTGACCTACGAGGAAATGCTCGAACTCGCATCCGTGGGCGCGAAGGTGCTCCAGACCCGCTCGGTCGGCCTTGCCATGAAGGAAAAGGTGCGGGTGCAGGTGCTATCGAGCTTCATCGGCGAAGGCGCCCCGCCCGCCGATGATCTGCCCGGGACGATGATCGTCTCGGAGCAGGAAATGGACGAATTGGTGGAGAAGGGCCTGATGGAACGCCAGCTTGTGACCGGCATCGCGCATGACAAGAACGAGGCCAAGGTGATCCTCACCCGCGTGC
>NZ_JAMNXL010000124.1 GCF_023653175.1 Erythrobacter sp.
GGAAAGACCACCCACAATCCAGCGCAGCACCCCCCAGTGCCACAGCAGCGCGGAGAGCGCCGAAAAGACGATCACCAGCGGCAGGATCTGGAAGGCGATGACGAGCGGCGGCTGCGCGCCTGGCTTCAAGGCGAAAGGCAGCTCCGCCCCGCCGAGATAGCCGAACATGTAGGACGATCCCTTGAGCGTCGCCGCCTCGACCGCGCTGACCGCATTGTTGACGAGCCCAACCGCCGCCCACACCGCCGGCACGCGCACGATCAGCACCGCAAGCAGGCCTTGCAAGGCGAGCGCGCCGAGCATCCAGCGCCAGCCAGGCAGGCTCTTGCGGTTCTCGCTGACAGCCCAAGCAAGGCCCATCAGTACGGCGAGGCCGATGATCCCGCGCAGTTGATCGAACAGTTCCAAGAAGACGCCCCCTGTGCGCTATCCGCGCCCTTCTTGCCCAAGCGGCGCGCCAGCGCCAGCCCCCGAAATCCGGCGTCCCGTCAGCCGCGCATCCAGGCGTGATAACGCTCGACCCACACGAGCAGGCCTTCGGGCTTATTGGCGCGCTTCCAGTTGCCGGCCGCGAACTTGTTGGCCTCGGCCATGGTGGGGTAGGAGTGGATCGTGCCGAGGATCTTGTTGAGCCCGATCCCGTGCTTCATCGCCAGCACATATTCGGCGAGCAATTCGCCGGCATGCGCGCCGACGATGGTCGCGCCCAGCACTGTGTCCTTGCCGCCCGCAGGCGTGAGCACCTTGACGAAGCCGCGCGTCTCGCTCTCGGCGATCGCGCGGTCGAGATCGTCGAGCTCGTAGCGGGTGACTTGCACCGCGATGCCCTGTTCCGCCGCCTCGCGCTCGTTGAGGCCGACGCGCGCGACCTCGGGGTCGAGGAAGGTGACGGCAGGGATCACGCGGTAGTCCGCCTTGAACTTGCGAAAGGTGCCGAACAGCGCGTTGACGCTGGCATACCATGCCTGGTGGCTGGCGGTGTGGGTGAACTGGTAGGGCCCCGCGACGTCGCCGGCGGCGAAGATATTGGGGAATTTGGTGGCGAGGAATTCGTCGATGGTGACGGTGCGCCCCGTGTCCACCCCGATGTCCTCGAGCCCGAAACCGGTCAGCCGCGCCTTGCGGCCGATGGCGACGACGAGCGCGTCATAGGGCACCGCGACCTCCGCCCCGCCAGCTTCCGCAATCAGCGTGCGGTTCTCGATCCGCACCGCCTTGTGGCCGGTGAGCACCTTGACCCCGTCCGCCTCCAGCAGCTCGCGGGCAAGGCCCGAGACATCGGCATCCTCGCGCCCCAGCACCGCGTCGGCCATCTCGATCTGCGTGACGTCGCTGCCGAGCCGCGCGAGCGACTGCGCGATCTCGCAGCCGATCGGCCCGCCGCCCAGCACCACCACGCGCGGCGGGGCGGCGTCCATCGCGGCGAAGGCCTGCCACATGGTCTCGCTGGTGAGGTAGCCGCTGGTCTCGATGCCCGGGATTGGCGGCACCACCGGCTCGGCGCCGCTGGCGATGATGATGCTGCGGGTGGTGAGCCGCTGGGTGCCGCCTTCGTTGAGGGCGATCTCGACCGTCCAGGGGTCGATGATCTTGGCATAGCCCTTGACCACATCGACCCCGAGGCCGGTGTAGCGTTCAACGCTGTCGTGCGGCTCGATGGTCTTGATGGTATCGAGCACCCGCGCGATCACCGCCCTGAACGGCACCTCGGGCTCGACCGGCGTGAGGCCATACTTGTCGGCGTGGCGCATGGTGGCGGCGACCTTGGCGCTCTTGATCAGCGCCTTGGAGGGCACGCAGCCGGTGTTGAGGCAATCGCCGCCCATCTCGTGCGCCTCGACCAGCGTCACCTTGGCCTTCACCTGCGCAGCGATATAGGCCGACACCAGCCCCGCCGAGCCCGCACCGATCACAACCAGATTGCGGTCGAATTTTTTGGGCTTGGTGAACCCGGCATAGACCTTGCGGGCCTTGAGGAAGCCGATGATCCCCTTGGCGACCCACGGCACGAGGCTGAGCAGCACGAAGCTGCCGATGATCGCGGGCGAGGCGATGTCGGACGCGCTCTCGATCTGCGCCAGCTGCGTGCCGGCGTTCACATAGACGAGCGTGCCGAGCAAAGTGCCGACCTGCGTCACCCACACATAGGTCAGCGTGCGGATGCGGGTCAGGCCCATCACCAGATTGACCACGAAGAAGGGCACCGCCGGAATCAGGCGCAGGCTGAAGAGGTAGAAGGCGCCGTCTTTCTCAAGCCCGGCGTTGATCGCCTTGAGTCGATCACCGAAGCGCGCCTCGATGCTGTCGCGCAGCACGTAGCGCGAAGAGAGGAAGGCGAGCGTCGCACCGATGGTCGAAGCGAAGGAAACGATGATCGTCCCTTCGATCACCCCGAACAGCGCGCCCGCCGCCAGCGTCAGCACTGCGGCCCCCGGAAAGGATGCCGCCGTCACGATCACATAGATCGCGAAAAACCCGGCGATCACTAGAACCGCGTTCGCCTCCTGGAACGCGGCTACCTGTGTCTTGACCCCCTCGATCGTGAAATACTGCCCCAGATCGAAGATGAAATAGGCGGCGACCAGCGCGGCCAGCACGGCGATGATGGCGAGTTTCTTCACGAGACGCTGATCCCCTTATGGGCCCCGGTTCGCGCGCGGGCCCCTTGCGGTTACGCCCCGCGAACCAGCGCGGCGTATTTCGCGATCCAAGCTTTGTCGATCCGGTGCTTGAGGGCAAGCACCCATGACCCTTGCGCGCTCAGCGGGCCATAGCTGAGGATCGCCGAGCCGTCGCCGGTGTTCATCAGGTAGAGGCTGTGGCGGCGCGGGCGGTAGGCCGCCTGCGGGGCCTCGCCCGCCAGCGCCTTGCGCAGATTGGCGGCGAGCACCGGCCCGGCGAACACGGCGTGCACCCCCGCATGTGCGAGCGGGCGGTCAGTGCGCGCGGCGACGTCTCCGGCGGCGAAGATATGCGGGTGCGAGGGCGAGCGGTGGTGCGCATCGACGCTCAGGAAGCCGCCCGCGTCAGTCGCGATTCCGGAGGCGCGCACCCAGCCGGGCGCGGCGCTGCCGGTGGCGGCGACGACCAGATCGGCCGGTTCGAGCGACCGCCCGCCTGCCATCAACGTGCCGCGCGCGAACGCCGCATCGGCCGCGACCACCGCGATCCCCTGCCGCGCGAGGGCCCTGGCAACGCGCGCGCGCACCGCGTCTGCAAAGCCGGGGAGCAACCCGCCGCTTCCCGTCGCCAGCGTGACCTCGGGGCGAGGCGCCGCGCCCGCGAGGTTGCGTAAGCCGAACGCCAACTCCACGCCCCCCGCCCCGCCGCCCGCAATCACCACGCGCGCCAGCCCCTGCCGGGACGCGCGCAGTGCGGCGAGGCGCTCGACGAAAGCGCCGATCGGGCGCACCTCGATGAGCCGCGGATCCTCGCCCAGCAACGCCGCGCCGCGCGCCTCGCCGCCTGTGTCGAAGCTGGCGATGTTGAAAGCAACCGCGCGCCCGCCCGCGGTGGTAACCGCCCGCGCCTCGGGATCGAGCGCCACGCAGCGGTCGAGGAGCAGCTCCACCCCGGCGCGCGCCGCCAGCGCCGCGAGATCGACCAGCCCGTCGCCCGCTGCGTGCTGCCCGGCGAGCCAGCCCGGCACCATCCCCGAATAGCGCAAGGCAGGCTCGGGCGTCAGCAGCACCGCGCGCGCGCCACCCGGCACGCCCCGCCGGATCCAGTCCGCCAGCACCGCGACATGCGCATGCCCGCCGCCCACCAGCAGCACATCGGCGTCAATCCGCCTGCTTCGCGCCTTCTCGTCCGTCATCACCCCCGCTTCATTGCGCGCGGTTCATCTGCCCGCAAGCTTTGCGCGCTATCGGGGCACCGCGATACTTTATTACCTCTCATTATTTGCCAATCCCTGTATCCTCAAGAATTTGCACATATTGTTGCGCACGGAACCCGCAAGGCTCCGAAACATTGATCGCTTGCGGCGCGGGACGGTTGCAATAGAGGCAAGATACCCTTGGGGCATTCCGGCTCCGGGGCATCGCATCGCAAGGCTACGGGTTTCGCAACGGAAAGGCTGACATGGCAGGGGAAGGCCAAAGTTACGGCTCCAGAATCAGTCTCGTGAAGTTCTTCAGGATCTTCTTCGACATCCTGAAGCCCGAGGCGAATTTCTACTGGCTGGCGGCCGTTTACGGCATCGGCATCAGCCTGCTGAGCCTCGCCACGCCGATTTCGGTGCAGATGCTGATCAACACCATCGCCAACACCGCGCTCACCGCGCCGCTGGTGGTCCTGTCGCTGACGCTGTTCGGCCTGCTCACCATTTCGGTGCTGCTCTATGCCTTGCGCGTGCACCTGATGGAGATCTTCGCCCGCCGCTTCTACGCGCGCATGGTCGCGGAAATCGCGCTGATCTCGGTCTACGCCCAGAACCCGTTCTTCTCGGACGCCAAGAAGGGCTCTCTGTTCAACCGCTATTTCGACGTCGTCTACGTCCAGACCGCGATCCCGATCCTGCTGATCGGCGGCTTCACCACGCTGCTGCAGATCGCGGTCGGCTTCGTGCTGGTGAGCCTCTACCACCCCTATTTCCTCGGCTTCACGCTGGTGATGATCGCGCTGATCTGGGTGGTGTGGCTGATCTGGGGCGCGCGCGCGCTGCGCACCGGGGTCGATCTCAGCCACGCCAAGCACACCACCGCCGCCTGGCTCGACACGATCGGCCACTCCAACGGCTTCTTCAAGTCGCAGCGCCGGATCGACTACGCGCTCGACAAGACCGACGATCACACCCGCGCCTACATCAACGAGCGCCGCCGCCACTTCCGCCACCTCTTCGCGCAGACTCTCGCCTTCCTGCTGATGTATGCCGCTGCCAGCGCCGCATTGCTGGGCCTTGGTGGCTATCTGGTGATCCAGAACGAGCTCACCCTCGGCCAGCTGGTCGCCGCCGAGCTGGTGCTTTCGGCCGCCTTCCTGGGCGTCTCGCAGCTCGGCAGCTACCTCAACTACTTCTACGATCTGTTCGCCGCGGTCGAGGAAATCTCGCAGTTCTACGATGTCGAGCAGGAACAGCCCAAGGGCGCCGATCCCTTCGACGGGCCCGACCACACCATCGTGTTGAAGGGCGTCAAGGGCCGCGCGCGGCATGAGGACGTGCAGTTCGATCTCGAGATTCCGGCGGGCGCGATCATCATGGCCGCCGCCAGCCAGCACGGGGTGCAGCGCCTGTTCACCAACCTGCTCAAGATGCACGTCCTGCCCGAGGGCGGCTTTGCGACGCTGGGCGGCATCGACATGAAGGCGATCGAGGCGCACCACCTGCGCAAGAACGTCCACGTGCTCGATCGGCCGAGCATCGTCGAGATGACGATCCGCGAATATCTCGCGCTGTCCTGCCCCGACACCGCACCGCAGCGGATGCTGAGCGCGCTGGAGACGGTGGGCCTCGCCGGCACCATCGCAACACTCGAAAAGGGCCTCGACACCCCGCTCGCGGCGACCGGCTACCCGCTTTCGGCAGTCGAGCTGCAACAGCTCAAGCTCGCCAACGCGCTGCTCGAACGCCCGCGCATCCTGGTGCTCTCCCGCCTGTTCGATCTGCTCGAGCCCGAACCGATCGAACGCGCGGTCGCCGAGCTGCGCGCGCAGGCCTACAGCACCGTGATCTATTTTTCGGGCCGCCGGATCGACCTGGGCTTCGACCGCTTCCTCTATCTCGAAGCGCACCGGCAGCGCAGTTACGCCAGCTTCGACGAATTCGCCGCCGCCACCGGCATTGCTGCGCAGGGAGCCTGACCATGGCCACGCTCAAGGAAGACATGGCGCACTTCACCACCCTCGCGAGCATCAAGGTGCCGCGGGTGATGCGGGTGGTGTTCTTCATGATCCTCGCCGCGATCATCATCACGATCGCCTTCCTGATCTATGTGCCGTGGGTGCAGACCACCTCGGGCATGGGCGTGGTCACCACGCTGAGCCCCAACGAGCGGCGGCAGGACATCAACGCGCTGGTGCCGGGCCGGATCGAGGAATGGTACGTGCGCGACGGCAGCACAGTGAAAAAAGGCGATCCGATCGTGCGCATCGCCGATATCGACCCGCGCCTGATCGAGCGCCTGCAGGCCGAGCGCGCGCAGATCGAACTCCAGCTCGAAGCTGCCAAGTCCGCGCTCGCCACCGCCCGGCTCGACGAGCGCCGCAGCCGCGAGCTGTTCGAGGCGGGGCTCGCGGCGCGGCGCGATTACGAGGCCGCGCAGATCCGCATCGCCGAGCGCGAGGGTCAGGTCGCCGCCGCGCAGGCCGCCTTGAGCCGCGCCGACGTCAACATCTCGCGCCAGTCGGTGCAGATCGTGCGCGCGCCGCGTGACGGCTTCATCCAGAGCCTCAACGCGGGCGATGCCGCCACCTTCATCAAGGCCGGCGACGTGCTCGCCACCTTCGTCCCCGACGGCGCGGCGCGCGTGATCGAGATCTTCATCGACGGGCGCGACGTCGCGCTGGTGCGGCCGGGCGATGCCACCCGCATCCAGTTCGAAGGCTGGCCCGCGGTGCAGTTCTCCGGCTGGCCCTCGGTCGCGGTCGGCACCTTCGGGGGCCGGGTGATCTCGGTCGACCAGTCGGCGCAGGTCGACGGGCGTTTCCGCGTGCTGATCGCCGAGGAAAAGCTCGACGGCTATGGCTGGCCGGAAGAACGCTACGTCCGCTTCGGGGCGGCGGTGCAGGCATGGGTGCTGCTCGAGACCGTGCCGGTCGGCTACGAGATCTGGCGCCAGCTCAACAACTTCCCGCCGCAGCTGCCGGCGCCTTCTACCAACGGCCAGAGCACCGGGACGCCCAAGTGACGCACAGGCGACGACCCGGACTGCTGCTGTCCACTCTTGCACTGGCGCTGCTGTGTGCGGGCAGCGTCGCCGCCCCGGTGGCAGCGCAGGATATCGAACCCAGTGCCGAGCCGCTCGAGACCGCGCTCAAAACGGGGCCGCTCACCCCCGACGAAGTCCTGCGCTCCGCGGCACTGACCTTCCCGCAGGTGCTCGAAGCCTTCGAGCGCGAGGCCGCCGCGCGCGCCGACCAGCTCGGGGCCGACGGCGCCTTCGACCTGATGCTCAAGGGCGAGTATTACGACCGGCTCTCCGGCTTCTATTCGGGCGGCTTCGGCAAGGTCGAAGCGCGCCAGCCGCTGCGGCCCTACGGCGCCGAGGTGTTCGGATCCTACCGCGTCTCGAACGGCGATTTCCCGACCTACGAGAACTATAATTACACCAATGCGCTCGGCGAGGTGAAAATCGGCGCGCTGTTCTCGCTGCTGCGCAATCGCGACATCGACGGGCGCCGCTTCGCCATCGAGGACACCCGCCTTGCCGCCAGCCAGGCAAGGCTCGACGTGCTGCTGGTGCAGCTCAATGTCCAGCACGAGGCGCTGCGTGCCTATTGGCGCTGGGTCGCGGCGGGCGAGGAGATCCGCGTCTTCGAGGAACTGCTCGAAATCGCCGAGGCGCGGCAGGTGGGTCTCACCCGCGAGGTGAACGAGGGCGCGCGCGCCCGCATCGCGCTGGTCGAGAACGAGCAGAACCTGCTGCGCCGCCGCACGCTGCTCGAGCAAGCCCGGCGCGATTTCCTCACCGCCGCGAACAGCCTCGGCTTTTACCTTCGCGGGGAGAGCGGGCAGATGGTGGTGCCGACGCGCGAGATGCTGCCCGATCTGGCGCGCATGCGGGCGGTGGCGCGGCCCGAGGTGCTCGCCGCTACGCCGGTCAGCGAAGTGATCGCGAATCGCCCCGAGCTCCAGACCTTCAAGCTCGCGCTCGAACGTGCCACCAACCGGGTGGCGCTGCGGCAGAACGACCTGCAGCCATCACTGAACGCCTCGGTCGAGCTGTCGCGCGATTTCGGCCAGATCGGCCCCGGCGGGCCCGGCTTCGATTCGACCGACACCGTGGTCGGCCTCACCTTCTCCGTGCCGCTCCAGCGCCGCACCGCGCAGGGCGCTGTCCAGCGCGCCGAGGCCGAACTGCGCGAAACCGAGCTGCGCCAGCGCCGCATCACCGACCAGATCACCACCGATGTCGCCAACATCCTCGCCAATCTCGGCGCGGCGATAAGGCTCGCCGATCTTGCCGATGCCGAGGTCAAGCAGGCGAACGCCATGGTGCAGGCCGAACGCACCCGCTTCCGGCTCGGCGCGGGCGAGTTCTTCCTCGTCAACGCGCGCGAGGAAACCGCCGCCAACGCCCGCATCAGCGCAATCCGCGCCGCGCTCGCCGGGCGGCTCGCCGAAGCGAGCTTCAACGCGGCGACGATGAATCTGAAGGCGCTGGGGCTGGAATAGCCCGGGCGCCGACCAGCAATCCGCCACGCTGGCTGAAACTCCGCTTGCCCAAGTCGCGCCGCGCCGCCATGGCACGCAAAATCGCGCACTCGCGCGTGTCCGAGACCGCTTGTTCCATGACAACCAAATCCCTGACCGGCCTCCTCGCCATGCCCTCGGAGACTGGCCCTGAAGCCCGCCGCACGCGCGGCGAGCAGGCATTCCAGATCGCGTTCGGCGCGGTGCAATGGCCGTGGCTGCTGCGCAGTCTCTACGGCGGCACCCAGGCCGAAAAGCAAAGGCTGCTGGCGCGTCTCGCTCTGGCGGGGGATTCCCTGCCCAATCTCGGCAGCTGGAAAGCCGACACCTACCTGCTCCACCGCATCGTCGACATCATCGAGGAGACCCGCCCCGCGACGGTCGTCGAGCTGGGCTCGGGCGCGACCTCGCTGGTGATCGCGCAGGCGCTGGCGCTTCACGGGGGCGGCGCGCTCCATTCCTACGACAGCCACGCGCCTTTCGTGACCGCGATGGAGGCCTGGCTTGCCGAGCATGGACGTACGGCCGCGTTCCGCCACGCCCCGCTGGTGCAGCGCGACGTGCGCTGGCCGGGGCTGTGGTATGCGCTGACCGAGGTGCCCGGCCCGATCGATCTGCTGGTGATCGACGGCCCGCCCTGGGCGGTGCATCCCTTCGCCCGCGGCATGGCCGAACGCCTTTTCCCGCTGGTCGCGCCGGGCGGCACCGTCCTGCTCGACGACGCGGCGCGCCCGGGCGAGCGCTATGTCGCGCGGCGCTGGCGCAAGGCCTGGCCCGATTTCACCTTCCGTTACGAGGGCGCGGGCACCAAGGGGCTGCTGGTCGGCACCCGCCGCAGCGAGGTCAGAAGGTGACGCTCGCCATGATCTTCTCGACCTCGGCCTGATCGCGCTCGAAGAAATGGGTGGCGGGCGCAAGGAAGCTGATCAGATAGAGCTGCCCCTTGACCATCGTGCCGATCGCCACGCCGCGGCGCTTCAGCGGGCTGCCCTCGACCGAATATTCGAAGGCGAACTTGACCGCGTCCTGCCCGCCCATCTTGGCCGGTTCCACCGAGGTCATCTGGAATACCGAGGTGTTCAGCACCAGCCGGGTCGAGCTTTCGTAGAACTCCGGGATCTCGGTGAGATCGAGCTTGGCCGACAGCTTGGGGAGCGGGCGCTCCTTCTTCTGAATATCCCGGTAGAGCGTCGTCCCGGCGGGCAGGCCGGTGACGAAATAGAGCTCGTTGAGGTTGGTGCCGTCGCGCGTCCAGACCTCGCCCTGCTTGACCGGGCGGACGCTCCAGCGGTTCCATTTCTCGGACGGGGTGACCTTCATCGCGCTTTTGCCGACCGCGACGGGGGCGTTGGGTTCGACGAGCTTCCACCCGGCAATCACGGGCGCTGCGGGAAGCGCGACCAGCGCCGCGGCAAGGGCAAGGACGGACAGCCTCTTCATCATTCAACTCCTGCTAGGGTGCTTACCATGGCGCGATCGGGTGCGTCGGGGACGCGGCCGAGATATTCGCGGAAATCGGCGCGGGCCTCTTCGGCGCGTCCCGCCTTGCGCAGCGCATAGCCGCGCCCGCGCCACAGCTCGGGCAGATCGCCGCCGCGGGCGATGGCATCGGAATAGAACCCGACCGCAGCCTCGGCATCGCCCGGCGCGCCGCGGCGGCGGTGGAACTCGGCGCGGGCAAAGCCGCTCCACGGGGTCCAGCCATTGGCCTTGTCGATCGAATCGATGAGGAACAGGCTGCCGCCGTCGTCATTGAGCTTCAACTGGTCGTCGAGGAACTGCGGCCACCATGCCGCCAGCCGCGCGCGGTAGCGCTGCTCGCCGCTCTCGCCGCCGGGGGCAGTGCCGAGATCAGCGATCGCGGCGCGCAGGTAATCGACCCGCGCCTGGCTTGGCGGGTGGGTCGCGAACATGCCTGCCTTGCCCTTGCGCTTGTCCTTGTCGCGCCCGCGCGCCACCAGCGTCGCGTCGCGCTCGTCGAGCATCTGCTCCCAGATCAGCGGCACCTGCGCCGGATCATAGCCCGCAGCGGCGACAAGCTTGAGCCCGTCGCGATCGGCCTCCTCCTCCATCTCGCGCGAGAAGGCGAACAGGGATTCGAGCATGCCGATCGAGAACAGCAGGCCGACCCCGGTCAAGGCCAGGAAGGCGGCGGTGTTGCTCTTCTCCTTGGCCTCGCGGAACAGCTGGAGGCTGTGGCGGC
The DNA here is from genome assembly GCF_023653175.1 of Erythrobacter sp. Taxonomy (GTDB): domain Bacteria; phylum Pseudomonadota; class Alphaproteobacteria; order Sphingomonadales; family Sphingomonadaceae; genus Erythrobacter. The sequence continues at coordinate 10,557 of NZ_JAMNXL010000124.1, forward strand.
GCTTGAAGTGGGCGAATTCATGGCCGAGCACCGCGGCCAGCTGCGCCTCGTTCTGGGAGCGCAGCAAGAGGCCCGACCAAACGGTCATCACCCCGTTGGGCGCCATGGTCGCGTTGAAATAGGGCGAGCGCAGGACATAGAGCCGGATATTGGCGCATTCCGGCCCGACCGTGCGGCACAGCACCTCGCGCATATAGGCGTTGAGATCGGCGTCGCGGATCACCTGTTTGGAGGTTCTGAGCGTGCGCTCGGCCTCGGCCATCTGGTGCCACAGCCCGCGCTCCAGATCGTCGGAGGGCTGGTAGGGGCCTTCGAACTCGGTGCCAGCAGGTATGGGGGCGGGAACCGGCGCCGGCACGTCCTGCGCGGCCGCA
>NZ_JAMNXL010000272.1 GCF_023653175.1 Erythrobacter sp.
CCCGACTAGGCCTTCGATCCCGCCAGCGCGCGCTGGAGCGATCGCGGCGGCGAGGGCGCGTTCAGCACCCGCCTGCCGCACGGGCGCACCCAGCCGGGCAATTCCGAGACCGGGCTCTATCTCGATCCCGACTGGCGCGCCGCCCCGCAGCCGCCAGTCGCGATCCGGGGCGGCGCGCTGGTGCTGACCAGCCAGCAGCTCGCACGCCCCATGGCTTACGAGGGCCAGCAGTGGCGCCACGGCGCGGCGGTGCTGACCGGCGAGCGGATGCCCGAGACCCACCTTGCCTATGGCCAGATCGAGTGGGAGGCGCAGATGCCCGACCGCCGCGGCGCCTGGCCGGCGCTGTGGCTGCTCCCCACATCCGGCTGGCCGCCCGAGATCGACGTCTACGAGGGCTTCGGGCAATCGCCCGATTGGAATTTCTCGCGCCACATCAGCGCCAATCTGCACGGCGGCGCGGGCGGCAAGCGGGGCTTCACCGTGCCGATGCGGATCGACGCGCAGCGCTTCTACGGGCGGTCGGGCTTTGCGAGCGGCTACCACCGCTACGGCGTCAGTATCGACCCCCGGCACATCACCTGGTTCGTCGACGGGATAGAAGTCTACCAGACGGTCAATCCCTTCCCCGGCACGGTCTGGTTCCCGCTGATGACCGTGGCGGTCAAGCACCCGGGGACAAGTGCCTATGCGGGCGGAAGCGGGGCGATGCGGGTGCGCGCGCTGCGGGTGTGGCGGGCGGGTGCAGGCGACGACTGACGCCGGTGCCAATCTCAATCGAGGCGGCGCTGCCTTAAGCAGGTTAACGCACCGCGCCGCCGTCTCGCCCAAGGGCATGCGCCGCGCGGGCGCTTCCCTGCCCGGCACGAGCGAGGGAGGGCGCGCGCTGCGCATCATGCCGTTACGGGTCTGCGTCATCCTGCCGGTCTTCAAGGTCGTGCCCCGCTTCGCCCCCGCGCTCGTGCGGCGGGAGGGCATGGCGGCGTGAACGAGCCTACAGTGCCTCAGGTGAGTCTCATCGTCTGCACCCGCGATCGTCCGGTGGCGCTAGCGCATTGCCTCGCCGCGATCCGCGTGGCGGCGGCGCGCACCCGGGATGCTGCAATCGAGCTGATCGTGGTCGACAATGCGCCGACCGCCAGTGCCGGCCCGCTTGTGCGCGCGCTCGCCGCGCGGCCCGGCCTGACGATCCGTTACCTCCACGTGGCCCAATCCGGCCTGGCCCGCGCCCGCAACGCTGGCCTCTCCGCGGCAAAGGCTGCGATCATCGCCTGCACCGACGATGATTGCCGGATCGACCCCGGCTACTTCACCGGACTGCGCGAAGCCTTTGCGCAAAACGGTGCGGGCCCGGTTGTGATGGGCGGCCGGGTGCAGCCCGGCATGCACGATCCGTCCCATAAGGTGCGCGGCGGGGACGCGCCCGAGACCTTCCATCGCGGCCTGGTGCCGACCGGCTTCGTGCTCGGTTGCAACCTCACCTTCAACCGCGCCGCGATCGCGGCGATCGGCCTCTTCGACTGGCGCTTCGGCTGCGGCGGCCCGCTGCGTTCGGGCGAGGACACCGACTACATCCTGCGCGCCCATCAGGCGGGTGTGCCGGTGATCTATTCGCCGCGTTTTACCGTCGACCGGTTCGGCGGCCGCGCCGCCCGGGCGGCGCAGGCCGACGCCTGCTTCGGCAATGGCGCGCTTGTCGCCAAGCACCTGCGCGCCTCGCCGTGGCTGGCGCGGCAGCTCGGCAGGCTGGTGCGCGGCTCCTTGCGCGAGGCGGCGGGCGGGCACCGCTTCGAACCGCGCCGCGGCCGGTCGCACTTCCCGGTGCTGGCGGCGACGTTCGCAGGCATGCGCCGCTACTGGTCGCTGCGCCGCGCGGACATGGGCGTATGAGAGCCCTGGTCTAGGCAATCCGAAACCCGGCCCGCTCTCGGCCAGAGCTGCAAACAGGGCCGCGCTCGCCTTTTGCGGGGCTTGCGCGCAAGGGCCGATTTATCATTCAGTCGAGCGGATGGAGGGCCGAATCATTTCGGCGGTCTCGTCTCGCGAGCATGCGGAATTGCCAAGGGGGATAGTGCCATGATGTTTCGCCGGATCGTCCAGATTTCGCCTGCTCTTGCGCTGGCCGCGCTGGTTCTTGTCGCCGCTCCGGCAAGCGCGCAGGTGCGGCCCGAGTTCCGCGAGGTTTACGAGGGTTCCTCCGGCTGCCAGATTGCTTCATGCGAACCGGCCAAGGCGCAGATGGCAGCCCGTGCGCAGGCTTTCTGCCTTTCGGGCACTGCGCCGCGATACGCCTATCCCGAGCAATTCGGCATTACCGGCACGCAAGCCTGCATGTACGAACAGATCGATGCGATCATGTATTCCTTGAACTTCGACTATTGGGCCCAACAGATGGAAGACGGCGCTTGGGAATACCGCGAGGTGCGCGCCGGCGAATATGGTGAGACCCCGGAGGTCGTAAAGCGCGACTGCAATTATCAGTGGTCGGGATATGTCGCCAAGGGTGACTACGCTCCGCTGAAGCTGTGCCTATCGTGGGCGCGTGAGCGGGCGAGTGCGCGGCTGGCGTTCAAGTTGCTGGAGGCAGCCGAGGCCGGTCAGCAACCGCAGCCCTGATCAGGCGCGCTGGGGCGCTCAAGCAGCCTTCAGCACGTGGAGCTGATAGTAGCCGAGCGGTCCGCGCTTGCTCGCCAGCGTCAGCCCGCGCGTGGCCGCCACCTCGGCGGCAAAGGCGGGAAGCGCCGCGCGCGGGGTCACATGGAACTTCGCCAGCCATGCCCGCAAGCCCCGCTGGAACGGCCCCGGCAGCCCGGCAAGATCACCGAAATCGACCACGTGAAGCTCGCCGTCCGGCGCCAGCTGCCCCGCCGCATGGGACAGCGCGTCCTGCCAGTCGGGGATCATCGACAGCGAATAGGACAGCACGATCCGCTCGAAGGCAGGCTCGCCCAGCAGGCTTGCAGCATCGAAGGCGCAGGCATCGCCTTCGCCCAGCCGTGCCTCCTCGCCCAGCGCCGCGCGCGCGCTCTTGAGCATCTCGGAGGAGATATCGAGGCCGAACAGGCGTACCCCCGGCCAGGCCTTGGCGACCTTGGCAAGGTTGCGCCCGGTGCCGCAGGCGACCTCGAGCACCCGCATTCCGGGCCGCGCCGCCAGCCCCGCGATCAGCGTGTCGCGCCCGAACAGGTAATACTTGCGCGTGAAGTCATAGATGTGGCGCTGGCCGCGATAGACCTC
>NZ_JAMNXL010000125.1 GCF_023653175.1 Erythrobacter sp.
ATATCGGTGCCGGACTTCTTTTCGGGGTTTGCTGGCGTCTGACCGAGTGGCTGGCAAAATTCATGGGACTTGCAAATGGCTGACACCACAGTCCGCCCGCTGGCCGCGAGCGCGAAGAGCCTCACAAGATGACCGAGGTCGCCTTTCCCTACCTCCGCAGCGCAGTCCGCGGCATTGCATACCTCATGCTTTTCCTCGCGCCCCTCTTTTGCATCCTGAAGGCGATGGAAAATAGCGGAGACCGCGGTGGTCATGCCTGGGCCTATTTCCTGGCTTATGGCTTGGCCTGCTTCATGTCGGTAAGATTTTTTACCGAACACACAGTTGGCGGAGCGGTTGTCTTTGCAGCTTTGCTCTTGCCCGTCTTGCTGGTTGCACGTGCAATCATTTTTCGCTCACGCTGATTTTTGCCGAGGGATTTTATGGCTACTGAATATGACGTGATCGTGCTGGGATCGGGCCCCGGCGGCTATGTCGCGGCGATCCGCGCCTCGCAGCTCGGGCTCAAGACCGCCATCGTCGAGCGCGAGAACCTCGGCGGCATCTGCCTCAACTGGGGCTGCATCCCGACCAAGGCGATGCTGCGCTCGGCCGAGATTTTCCATTATATGCAGCACGCCGGGAACTACGGCCTTGTCGCGCAGGGGATCGAGGCGGATCTCGCCGCCATCGTCAAGCGCAGCCGCGGGGTGGCGAAACAGCTCAATCAGGGCGTCACGCACCTGATGAAGAAGAACAAGATCACCGTGCACATGGGCACCGGCACGCTGACCGGGCCGACCAGCCTCACCGTGAAGAGCGACAAGGGCGAAGAACAGCTAACCGCGAAGCACGTCATCGTCGCCACCGGCGCGCGCGCGCGTGACCTGCCCTTTGCGCCCGCCGACGGCAAGCGCGTGTGGACCTATCGCCACGCCATGACCCCTTCGGAACTGCCCGCCAAGCTTCTGGTGATCGGATCGGGCGCCATCGGCATCGAGTTCGCGAGCTTCTACAACGACCTGGGCAGCGAGGTCACGGTGGTGGAGATGCTCGACCGGATCGTGCCGGTGGAGGACGCGGACGTCTCCACCTTCCTCGAAAAGTCGCTGAAGAAGCAGGGCATCAGCATCATGACCGGCGCCGGGGTCGAGGCGCTGAAGGTCTCGGACGCGGGGATAACCGCCACCATCAAGGACAAGGCGGGCGCGAGCTCGACGAGCGACTTCACCCATGTGATCGTCGCCATCGGGATCGTGCCCAACACCGAGAATATCGGGCTCGAAGGGCTAACCGAAATGGACCGCGGCTTCATCCAGATCGACCCCTATGGCCGCACCAAATCGGCAGGGCTCTGGGCGATCGGCGACTGCACGCCCGGGCCGTGGCTGGCGCACAAGGCGAGCCACGAGGGCGTGACCTGCGCCGAGGCGATCGCGGCGGAACTGGGCAACAAGGATGTCCACCCGCACCCGCTCAACCGACTCGCCATTCCGGGTTGCACCTATTGCCACCCGCAGATCGCCAGCGTCGGCCTCACCGAAGCCAAGGCGAAAGAGGCAGGCTACGAGGTCAAGGTCGGCAGTTTCCCCTTCATCGGCAACGGCAAGGCCATCGCGCTCGGCGAGGTGGAGGGCTTCGTTAAGACGGTGTTCGACGCGAAGACCGGCGAGCTATTGGGCGCGCACATGGTCGGCGCGGAAGTCACCGAGCTGATCCAGGGCTACACCGTGGGCAAGGTGCTCGAAACCACCGAAGCCGAGCTGATGCAGACCATCTTCCCGCACCCGACCCTGTCGGAAATGATGCACGAAAGCGTCCTCGACGCCTACGGCCGGGCGCTGCACTTCTGATGGGCGGCGGGTCGCCTGAGGCCCTCAAGGGCGAGGATTGGGCAGGCGAGATGGGCGCGCGCTGGCTCGCGAGTCTCGATCGCTTCGAGGGCATGATCGCCCCCATCGGCAATGCATTGCTGGCGCGGGCGGCCTATCAGCCGGGCGAGCGGGTGCTCGATCTCGGCTGCGGCGGCGGGGCGACGACGCTGGCGATTGCGGGGGCCGTGGGGGCGGAGGGCGCGGCGCTCGGCCTCGACATTGCGCCGATGCTGATCGAACAGGCTGAGGAGCGCGCGGCAGCGACAGGCAGCCCCGCGCGCTTCGTGTGCGCAGATGCAGCCACTGCCGCGCTTGACGAACCGCCCTTCGACCGCCTGTTCTCGCGCTTCGGCTCGATGTTCTTCGCCGAGCCCGTGCCCGCCTTCGCCAACCTGCGCACCATGCTCGCACCCGGGGCACGGATCGACCTCGCAGTCTGGGCGCACCCGCGCGACAATGCCTGGATGATGGAGGTGATGGGCGTGGTCCGCGCCCACGTCGAAGTGCCCCCCGCCGTGCCGCGTGCGCCGGGCCCCTTCGCCTTCGAGGACCTCGCTTATCTGGAAGAGGTGCTCACTGGCGCAGGCTTCACCGGCTTCGAAGCGGAGGCCTATCAGGGCGAGCAGCCGGTGGGCGGGCCCGGTGCCTCTCCGGAAGACGCGACCGACTTCGTGCTCGCCTCGATGGCAGCAGGCCGCATTCTGGCAGAGCAGGGGGAGAACGTGCTGGCATCCGCGCGCGCGGATCTCGCAGCGATGTTCGCCCGCCATCACCGCGCGGGCGAGGGCGTGATGCTGGGTTGCAAGGCGTGGCTGGTGAGCGCGCGGGTGTAGGTTTGGAACGTGGCGGACAGGGTGGGATTCGAACCCACGGTAGGCTTGCACCTACGGCGGTTTTCAAGACCGCTGCCTTAAACCACTCGGCCACCTGTCCTTGCGCAATCGGCTAGCGCCGAACGGCGGTATTGTCACCTCCCTTCGCCGCGACGCGCGGGGAGAAAGCCGAACCCGTTGTTGGGAATTCATCCAAGGTGTGACATCCCTACGCGCATGATTCCCCGTCTGCTTCCTGCCGCCGCGCTTGCTCTGGCCGCCCTTGCCGCGCCGCCCGCCTCGGTGCCCGCGACCGCGCAGGCGAGCGTCGATGGCATCCCCTTCGATGCATATATAGAGCTTCTCAAGGCCCGCGCCCGGGCAGAAGGCGTGCGCGAGGATACGCTGGAGCGCATGACGGCCGGGCTCACCCCCAATCCGCGGGTGATCGCGCTCGACAACAACCAGCCCGGCAGCGCCACCACCCGCGGCTATCCGCCGATGTCGGACTACATCCGCACCCATGTCGACGGCGCGCGGATCGGCGGCGGGCGGGCGGTCCATGCCCAGCACCGCGACACGCTTGCCGCGATCGAGGCGCGCTACGGCGTGCCTGCGCCGATCATCCTCGCGATCTTCGGCCACGAGACCAGCTATGGCCGGGTCAAGGGTGACTTCGACCTTGCCCGCAGCCTTGCCACCCTCGCCTGGGAGGGCCGCCGCCGCGAGTTGTTCGCGGGTGAATTCGTGGCGCTGATGAAGATCGCCGAAAAGGGCTTTGCGCGCGAGCAGCTGGTCGGCTCATACGCCGGAGCCTTCGGCAACCCGCAATTCCTGCCCAGTGTCTACCTTCGCCTCGCGACCGACGGCGACGGGGACGGGCGCGCCGACATCTTTGCCAACCGCGCTGACACCTTCGCCTCGATCGCCAACTATTTCCGCGATGCCGGGTGGCGTCCCGGCGAGCCATGGGGCGTGGCGGCGGCAGTCCCGGCGGGTTTCGATGCCTCGGCCTATCGCACCCGCCTCGTCTCGCCAGTCTGCCCGCGCGTCCACGAGCGGCTCAGCCGCTGGATGACGGTTGCCGAATGGCGCGCGGTCGGGATCGAACCGCTGCGCCCGCTCGGCGAAAACGTGATGGCCGCCTTCTTCCAGCCTGACGGCCCCGGCACCCGCGCCTGGCTGCTCACCGGCAACTACCGCGCGATCCTCGAATATAACTGCTCGAGCTATTATGCGATGAGCGTCGGGCTCCTGGCTGACGAAATCGTGAACTGATGCCCCCGCCCGCCTCGCCAAGAGGCGAGGGGGCCGATATAGCCACCCGCGTGATGTTCCCCCGATTGCTGCCGCTTGCCCTGACGCTCCTCGCCCTTGTCGCCGGGCTGCCCGCGCGCGCGATGCTGCCCGATGTGGGCCTCATGCTCCCCCCGGTGCTGCCTGCGGTCCCCACCGCCGCCGAGGCGCCGGTCGCGCTGCTGGTTGATCTGGGGAGCGGGCAGGTACTCCACGCGCGCCGCCCCGATGCGCGCTTCATGCCGGCGTCGGTCACCAAGGTGATGACGCTCTACCTGGCATTCGAGCTGATTTCCCAAGGCCGGCTCGATCCCGCGCAGGTCTTCGTGATGAGCCCCGCCATCGCGCGCGAATGGCGGCGCAAGGGATCGACGATGTTCCTCGACATGGGCGAGCGGGTAGCTGTCGACGACCTGCTGCTCGGCATCGCCAATGTCTCGGCCAATGACGGGGCGGCGGTGCTGGCCGAGGGGCAGGCGGGATCGGTCGCGGCGTGGACACAGGCGATGAACCGCACCGCGCTCGGCATCGGGATGACCGGGAGCCACTTTGCAAGCCCCAATGGCTGGCCCGACGAGGGGCGCACCTTCACCACCGCGAGCGACCTTGTCGCGCTCGCCCGGGCGATGATCACGCGGCATCCGGACAAGTTCGGCTATTACGTCGGGCGCAGCGGTCTGGATTACAAAGGCATAGCACAGGTCAACCACGATCCGATGATCGGGCGGGTGCCGGGCGCGGACGGGATCAAGACCGGCTTCACCAACGAGGCGGGCTTCTCCTACCTCGGCACCGCACGGCGCAACGGCCAGCGACTGGTGCTGGTGCTGGCCGGAGTGCCCAACGGGCGGTTGCGGGCGCGGGTCGCGCGGGCCTATGTCGAGTGGGGGTTCTCCGCCTTCGAGCGCCGCCGGCTTTTCGCACCGGGCGCGGTGGTGGGCGAGGCGCGGGTGCAGGATGGTGATGCGCGCAAGATGGCCCTGAAGGCTGCCGGGCCTATCGCGATCAACCTGCCCAAGGGGAGCACCGGACCGCTTGCCGCCACGATCCGCTACGAGGGGCCGCTCCGAGCGCCGATCGCTGCCGGACAGGAAGTCGCGGTGCTGGAAGTCACTGCCGAAGGCGTCGCGCCGGCACGCATCCCGCTCTACGCCGCGACAAGCATCGGCACCGCCGGGCCGCTCGACCGGATCTTCAACGCCGTGGCAGGTATTTTTTCGTGACGGGTTCCGGCCGCTTCATCGCCTTCGAGGGCGGGGAGGGGGCAGGCAAGTCCACCCAGGCGCGGCTGCTGGCCGAGGCCCTGCGCGCGCGCGGCCTCACCGTGGTCGTCACCCGCGAACCGGGTGGCACGCCGGGCGCCGAGGCGATCCGCGCGCTGCTGCTCGCGCCGCCTGGGGCGGGCTGGCCGCCTCAGGCAGAGGCGCTGCTCTTCGCCGCCGCCCGTTCCGATCATGTCGCCCACCTGATCCGCCCGGCACTGGCGCGCGGCGAATGGGTGATCTGCGACCGCTTCGTCGATTCGAGCCGCGCCTATCAGGGCGGGGCAGGGGGCCTTGGCGACACAGCGATCACCGCGCTCCACGCCTTCGGCAGCGGCGGCATGCGACCCCACCGGGTCATTTTGCTGGAAGGTGATGAGGCAGCGCTTGCAGGGCGTCTCGCCGCGCGCGGGGAAGCCGCCGACGCCATCGAAGGCCGCCCGGTCGAATACCACCGCGCTGTGGCACAAGCCTTCCGCACGCTCGCCGAAGCCGATCCCCGAGGCTTCGCCCGCATCGACGCCCTCGGGGCGCCTGAAACCGTCCACGCCCGGATCATTGCGGCGCTCGGAGACCTCCTCCCGTGACCGGCAGGCCTGCGACCGACTGGCCCAACCACGCCGAAGCCTGGCGGGCGTGGCGCGACGCACTGGCGGGCGAGCGGATGCATCATGGCTGGCTGCTTGCGGGCAAGGCGGGGCTGGGCAAGCGCGACTTTGCCATGGCCGCCGCGCGCGAGCTGGTGGCCGAGCCCGGCGTGCCGCAGCCCTCGGGCGAGCACCCTGACATCATCACCCTCACCTATGGCCCCAAGGACGACAAGGGCGAGAAGGCGCAGGCCGAGGGCAAGCCCTTCGAACTCGCCCGCTCGATCCGCATCAAGCAGATCCGCGCGATGCAGCGCCGCCTCATCACCCGGCCGACCTTGGGGAGCAGACGCGCGATCATCATCGACCCGGCCGACGATCTCGAGCGCAATGCGGCTAACGCCCTTTTGAAGAGCCTCGAGGAGCCGCCCGCGGGCACCTTCTTCCTGCTGGTGACGCACCGCCCGGCGCGGCTGCTGCCGACCATCCGCTCGCGCTGCCGCACCCTGCGCTTCCCGGTGCTGACCGATAGCCAGCTGGGCGCGATGCTGCACGCCGGTGGTCTGCCTTCCGACGCGCAGGCGATTGCCGCCGCCGAAGGCTCGTTCGGCGCGGCGGTGCGCTTTGCCGAGGAGGATCTCGCACCCATCGCCCGGGTGATCTCGGGCCTCCTGGCAAGCGGCGACAGCTGGATGACGGGGCGCGGGGAGCTTGCCCGGCTGATCGGCCCGCGTGCCGGGCGCGAGCGGGTGCAGGCGATCCTCGACCTAGCGCAATCGCTCGCCGCCCGCGCCGCCCGCGCCGCCGAGGATCCAGTCCGCCGCGCACGGCTGATCGACGCCCACACCGCCCTCGTCCGGCTCGCCGCCGAGGCCCCCACGGCCAATTTCGACCCCGCCCTGCTCCCCTTCGAGATCGGCAGCTTGCTTGTCGCCGCCGCCCCCGCTAGCGAACCGGCCCATGGCTGAGACGACCCCCTTCTACATCACCACCGCGATCAGCTACCCCAACGGGCGCCCGCATATCGGCCACGCCTATGAGGCGATCGCGGCCGACGTGATCGCGCGCTTCCAGCGCCTTTCGGGCCGCCGCGTGCGGTTCCAGACCGGCACCGACGAGCACGGGCTCAAGATGGCGCGCAAGGCCGAAGAGCAGAGCCGCACCCCCGCCGATCTCGCCGACGAAATGTCGGGCTATTTCCGCGAGATGTGCGACGCTCTGAACGTCTCCTATGACCGCTTTATCCGCACGTCCGAGCCCGATCACCACCGCGCCAGCCAGGCGATCTGGCAGGCGATGGAGGCCTCTGGCGATCTCTACCTCGACCGCTACGAAGGCTGGTACTCGGTCCGCGACGAGGCCTATTACGACGAGAGCGAATTGCAGGAAGGCGAGGGGGGCGAGAAGCTCTCCCCGCAAGGCACGCCGGTCGAGTGGACGGTCGAGGAAAGCTGGTTCTTCCGGCTTTCCAAGTATCAGGACCAACTGCTTGAATTGCTGAAGACCCCAGGCTTCCTCGAACCGGCGAGCCGCCGTAACGAGATGATCGCCTTTGTCGAACAGGGCCTGCGCGATCTGTCGGTCAGCCGCACCAGCTTTGACTGGGGGGTGAAGGTGCCCGGCAGCGAAGGGCACGTCATGTATGTGTGGGTCGATGCGCTCACCAATTATCTGACCGGCCTAGGCTACCCCGACGACATGGGCGACTTGTGGCCTGCCAGCCTGCACCTGATCGGCAAGGACATCGTGCGCTTCCACACGATCTACTGGCCGGCCTTCCTGATGAGCGCCCAGCTGCCGGTGCCGCAAAAGGTGTTCGGCCACGGGTTCCTGCTCAATCGCGGGCAGAAGGAATCGAAGTCGCTCGGCAATGTCACCGATCCGCTGGAGCTGGCGGAACGCTTTGGCGTGGATGCCTTGCGCTACTTCCTGATGCGCGAAGTCGCCTTTGGACAGGATGGAAGCTATTCGCCCGAAGCGATTGTTTTGCGTGCGAATGCTGAGCTGGCCAACAGCTTCGGCAATCTGGCGCAGCGCACCTTGTCGATGATCGTGAAGAACATGGACGGGCGGCTTGAGCCCTTCGAACTCGCTGATGCGGATTCGGCGCTGCTCGACCAGGTATACGATGCCTGCGCGACCGAACTGCCCAGCCATTTCAGCAATCTGTCCTTCTCGAGCGGCATCGAGGCATGGCTGCGCGCGGTCTATGCCTGCAACCAGTATGTCGATGAACAAGCACCTTGGGCGCTCAAGAAGGCCGATCCTGAACGGATGAAGGTTGTGCTGCAGACGCTCTTCCGTGCGATCCGAGACCTCGCCATCGCTATCCAGCCCGTCATCCCGGACAAAGCCGCAACGCTGCTTGATCAATTGGGTATCTCGACGACCGAGCGTGCCTTTGAAGCACTCGCGGATGGATCATGGTTCTATCGGCTAGCGTCGAGCGGCTTCACCGTCGCCCCGCCGACCCCGCTGTTCCCTCGCCTTGAGCTGCCTGCCGAGGAGGCGTGATGCTTGTCGATAGCCACTGCCACCTTGAATACAAAGGCCTCGTCGAGAACCGCGAAGGCGTATTGCAGCGCGCGCGGGCGGCGGGGGTGGGGGCGTTCCTGAACATCTCGACCCGCCAGAGCGAGTGGGACCAGGTGGTCGGCACCGCGGCAAGCGAGCCGGATGTCTTTGCGAGTGTCGGCATCCACCCGCACGAAGCAGACGCACACCAGGACTTGGGCCGCGCCGCGCTGCTCGAAGCCACGCGCCACCCCAAGGTCGTCGCGATCGGTGAGACGGGGCTCGACTACTATTACGACAAGTCGGACAGAGAGGCGCAGAAGCGCTTGTTCCGCATGCATATCGATGTTGCGCGCGAGACGCAGCTGCCGCTCATCATCCACACCCGCGACGCCGAGGACGACACCCATGCGATCCTCGCCGAGGAGATGGGGAAGGGGGCCTACCCCGCGCTGATCCACTGCTTCACCGCCTCGGCCGATTTTGCCGAGAAAGTGCTGGCGTTGGGGCTGACGATCTCGTTGTCGGGCATCGTGACCTTCAAGAATGCCAAGGAGTTGCAGGAGGTCGCAAAGATGATCCCTGAGGACCGGCTACTGGTCGAGACCGACAGCCCCTTCCTCGCTCCCGTCCCGCACCGGGGGAGGGTGTGCGAACCAGCCTATGTGTCCGACACTGCCGCCTTCGTTGCGGGCCTTCGCGGAACGGATGTGGAACACCTCAAGCAGGTGACCACGGCGAATTTCTTCAACCTGTTCAGCAAGGCGGCCCTGTGAAGCTGGTGATGCTCGGTTCGGGCACCTCGACCGGGGTGCCAAGACTGGGCGGGCCCGACGGCGCGGGTGACTGGGGCGACTGCGATCCGGACGAGCCGCGCAACCGTCGTACGCGGGTCTCGATCATGGTCGAGAGCGCGGAAGGTCGTCGGCTGCTCGTCGACACGTCATCCGATTGTCGTGCGCAACTGCTCGCCAACCGGATCGGGCATGTCGACGCGGTGTTCTGGACGCACGACCACGCCGATCACTGCCACGGGATCGATGACCTTCGCGTGCTGCGCTACGGACGCGGCGGGCCGATTCCGGGCTTCGCCGAAACCGAGACCGTGCGGCGGCTGCGCCAGCGCTTCGGCTATGTATTTGCCGGGCAGGAAGGCTATCCGACGATCTGCACGCTCGACACGCTCGACAGGCTCAGAATGATCGCGGGCTTCGGGGTCGATTGGTGCCAGATGGCGCACGGGCCTGGCGAGACCACCGCATACCGCTTCGAAGCCGATGGCAAGAGCATCGGCTATGCCACCGATTTCAGTGCGATTTCGGACGAGATGATCGACCTGTTCTACAACATCGACATCCTCGTCAGCGATTGCCTGCGCCGCGAGCCGCATCCAACCCATGCGCATCTCGGTATGGCGATCGAACTGGGCGAAGCCTGCAAGGCGGGCCGCGTGGTGCTGAGCCATCTCGACAAGAGCATGGATTACGCCACGCTGTGCGCCGAGGTGCCGGACTTCGTCACCGTGGGTTATGACGGGCTGGAGATGGTCGCATGAACGCCGGTCTGACGGTCGCTCTGATCTCTAGCCTTGTGTGGTTGATGCTGATGGGCAGCGCATTTGCCTCCTACCGCCTCGGTTGGGGGCAGACGATCAAGATGGCGCTGACCTGGGTAGCGATTTTTGGCGGGCTGTACCTGGTGGTGGAGTGGTTCATGATCGCGCAGGGCACCGCCTCGTCGTTGATGTAGATTTTACATAATATATATTATCCATCTCGAGGACCGCAATGAGCGACGCTCCCCCGCAGCCCCCTATCGACCGTCTGCTTGCGATCATGACCGCCTTGCGCAATCCTGATGCGGGATGCGAATGGGATCTGGCACAGGACTTCGCGACGATTGCGCCCTATACGATCGAGGAAGCCTACGAAGTCGCAGATGCGATCGCTCGCACTGACATGGCCGAACTGCGCGAGGAACTCGGCGACCTCCTGTTTCAGGTCGTCTTCCACGCCCGCATGGCCGAGGAAGCCGGCCATTTTTCCTTCGATGATGTCGCAGGAGCCATCGCCGACAAGATGGAAGCCCGCCACCCGCATATCTTCGGCGATGCCGGAGGCACGATGACCGAGACGCGCTGGGAGGACATGAAGGCGCGCGAACGCAGCCGTAAAGGCGTTGCGAGTGCACTGGACGGCGTCGCGCTCGCGCTGCCGGCCCTGATGCGCGCCGAAAAGCTCCAGAAACGCGCCGCGCGCACCGGGTTCGACTGGCCCGATCCCTCGGGCTCGGAAGCCAAGATCGCCGAGGAAATTGCGGAACTTAACGCCGCCTCCTCGGAAGCGCACAAGCTCGAGGAAGCGGGCGACCTGTTGTTCGCTGCGGTCAATTTCGTGCGCGCGCACGGGATCAGCGCCGAAGAAGCCCTACGCGCGGCCAACGCCAAGTTCGAGGCGCGGTTCCGGGCCATGGAGGCGCTGGCGGGGGTCGAAGCCTTTACCAGGCTCTCGCTCGATCAGCAGGAAGAGCTGTGGCAACAGGTCAAAAAGACCTGACAA
>NZ_JAMNXL010000273.1 GCF_023653175.1 Erythrobacter sp.
CACCGGCTGGGAGAGGCCGCGCGCTATCCCTTCCCGGCCGCGCTGCCCCGCGTCGCGATCCTCACTGCGGGCGCGGGGATGGATGCAAAACCCGTCGAGGCGTTGCTCGGCATCGGCGCGAGGGGGATCGTGCTCGCGGGCATGGGACAGGGCAATGCGCCCAAGGTGGTGCTGGAAGCCCTCGCCCGCGCAGCGGCGAGCGGCGTGCCGGTGGTGCGCGCTGCCCGCGTCGACGAAGGACTGGTGGACCGCAATGTCGAGGTCGATGACGACGCGGCAGGCCTGGTCGCGGCGCGCGCGCTCGGCCCTGCCAAGGCGCGGGTGTTGCTGATGGTGCTGGTGGCCAGCGGGGTCACCGATGCGGCAGCGGTGCAGGCTGCGTTCGACGCCGGGTGACCTGCGCCCGCATGGGAAGCGCGGGTTCCTTACAAATTCCAGTCAGATGCGCTAGTCCTGCCCCCCGCGACCGGGCCGCAGAGCCTGCCCAACACAGAAAAAGTGAGTTTACCCATGTTCGACGAACCGGGCTTTGCAGGCCGCCATGATCTGGAACCCGATGCGATCATGCTCGAGACCTTCGTCTATTGCAGCCGGGCTGCCGAAGGTGTGGACGCCGCCGAGGTCACCCGCCTCGTCGAGTTTTCGCAAGCCCGCAATGTCGCGCGCCAGATCACCGGCGTGCTGGTGTTCGGCAGCGGGGGTGTTCTTCCAGTGGATCGAAGGCCCGCCCGCCGAAGTGCGCACCCTGATCGCCAACCTGCATGCCGACAGCCGCCATCACGACATCGTCACACTCGATCGGAGCGTGGAATTGCGCGAGCGCCTCTATCCGCATTGGGAGATGGAGCAGGTCGAAGCGGGCGACATCCGTGAAGTGCTGGAAGACGCCCTCGAGACGGCCGAGGACCAGAGCAATATCGCAGCTCTGCAACGCATTCTCGGGCACCTTGCATCAGGGTCGCTGTCTGACGTCGGTCGGCACTGACAGGGGCAATTGCCGATAGCTGGCCGCAGCGCGAGACTGCACCGGGGCAGTAGCCGTAAGGGGAGTCTCCGCCGCTTGGTCGTTCGTCGCAGGATCTCGGCATGGGCCTTGCGATTCATCGGCGGGCCTCGGCGATTTGTCGAGGGCGCAGCCCGCGGGGCAAAGGGCTGCGGCAAGCGCAGGTCACTCCCTTCGCTCCCCCGAAAGACTTGCTCCATGAAACGCCTCTTGCCCGTCCTCCTTGCTGCCACGATGGGCCAGCCCGTGCTGGCCGAAACCACCGACGCACAGTTGCAGCAGAAGGCCGATGAGGCTTTCGAACGGCTCGCCCCGGTCGGCATGGCGGTCGCGGTGGTCCGGCCCGGTCAGCCGGTCTGGGTGCGGGGATACGGCGCGCTTGTGGCAGGCGGCTCGGAGGCGGTGAGCGGGGATACGGTCTTCCCGATCCATTCGATGACCAAGAGCTTCACGGCGACCGCGCTCGCCCTGCTGGTCGACGAGGGCAAGGTCGCCTGGACCGACCCTGTCCGCAAGCACATCCCAAAATTCGCGATGAGCGATCCCTATGTCACCGAGCATCTGACGGTGCGCGATCTGCTGGTTCACAATTCGGGCCTCGCGCTGGGGGCGGGGGACCTGCTGCACTGGCCCGATCAGGTCGCCACCGCCGACGAATTCATCGCCGCGCTGCGCCACCTGCCGCTGGAGAAGGGGTTCCGCGAGGGGTTCGCCTATGACAACATCCTCTACACCGTCGCCGGCGAGGTGGTCGAACGCGTCTCGGGCACATCATGGGCCGAGTTCGTCGAGACCCGCCTGTTCGCGCCGCTGGAGATGACGAGCTGCTCGACATCATCGGCGCGAGCGCGCGCCGTTCCGGCTGTCACGCAGCATTCGCGCGTGCCCGGCGGCGCACCGACGCGGCGCGACGACATCGTGCTGCAGGAAGACCCCGCGGGCAGCATCTCATGCTCTGTGACGGACGTGGCGAAGTGGACGCAGTTCCACCTCGGCGAGGGCAAGCTTGCCGACGGGTCGGTGCTGATGGCGCCGGAGCGGCTGCGCGAGTTGCACAGGCCGGTGGTGGCGCTCGGCCCGCCCAATTTCATGCGCCGGCTGGCGGGCGCGCATTTCAACGATGTCGCGCTCGGCTGGTTCGTGACGGACTTTGCCGGCTCGCTCGCGGTCGAGCACGGCGGGCTTGGCGCGGGCGGGATCACCAACATGATCCTGCTGCCGGAACAGGATGCAGCGGTGGTGGTGCTGGTCAACGACCTTGCGCCCGCGCAATTCCTCTCGCACCAGCTCGCCGACCTGATCGTGCGCGGCGACAAGGCGTCGGACTGGATCGACTTTGTCGTCGAAGGCGATAAGCGCCGGGCCGCCCGTGCGCAGCAGGAAGCGACGGAGCAAAGCCAGCCCCCGGCGGGCGCCGCGCCGCCTGCGCATCGCCTCGCCGACTATGCCGGGACCTATCGCGATCCGTGGTATGGCGACATCGTGGTGAGCGCGGGCAAGGAGGGGCTGACGCTCCACCTCACCCGCTCCAAGCTGCTCAAGGGGCCGCTGTTGCCATGGAACGGGGAGACCTTCCTCGCCCGCTGGCCCGACCGCAGTCTCGATGCCGACGCGCTGGTGACCTTCACCACCGACGAGGCCGGAAAGATCAGCGGGATGAAGCTGGTCGCGGCCTCGGAACGGACCGATTTCTCCTACGACTACCACCATCTCGCGCCAAAGCGCGTCGGGGACTGATCGCCCCCGCGCGCGGGACTCACCCCCAGGGCGTGACCAGATACTTCTCGCCGGTCTTCATCTGGCGGTAGTCGGTGATCGCGGGCTTCTCGAGCATCCCTTCCAGCGTCACCTTGGCCTTGTAGTGCGAGGCGAAGGTGGTGGTGAGGTTGGCCTGCACCCGCCCGCGCATCCGCACCACGGTCTCCATCCCGGCGCGGGCGAGGAACGGCGTCAGCAACCAGCCGGCAATGCTCCACTGCAGGCCGTAGGAGGGCGTCAGGATCGTCGGCGCAAGGTCGAGGCGGCCGTAGATGTACATCTTCTTCTGCTGGTTCGAACCGTAGCGCGAGAACTCGCTCATTTGGGTAACCGCGACCTGCTCCATCGCCTTCAAGACGCCGTCCGAGGCCTGTCCGCCGCCGATCGGGTCGAAGCCGAGGAAGGCGCCGGTCTCGGCAATCGCGGCGCGCAGGTCGGCCATGTAGGTGGGG
>NZ_JAMNXL010000126.1 GCF_023653175.1 Erythrobacter sp.
AGATCGCGCACCGCGCGCCGGTCCTTGGACCCGGCATAGCGGCGCGCGCGGAAATATTCGGCGATGATCCGGTCCGCGGGCGCACCCTTGGAGCGCGCGGAAGTTATCACGGTGTCGAGCAGCTCGATCGCCGCCTGTACTCTAGCGGCGGGTGTCATATCGAGGCCTCAGCGTGTGGGATAATTCGGTGCTTCGCGGGTGATGGCGACGTCGTGAACGTGGCTTTCGGAAAGCCCCGCATTGGTGATCCGCACGAACTTGGCGCGGTCCTGCAAATCGGTGATCGTGCGCGAGCCGGTGTAGCCCATCGCCGCCTTGATCCCGCCGACCAGCTGGTGGACGACGTCGGAGGCCGGGCCCTTGAACGGCACCTGGCCCTCGATCCCCTCGGGCACGAGCTTCATGGCGGAGACGTCCTGCTGGAAATAACGGTCGGCCGAGCCGCGCGCCATCGCGCCGACGCTGCCCATGCCGCGATAGGCCTTGTAACTGCGGCCCTGATAGAGGAACACCTCGCCCGGGCTTTCGGTGGTGCCTGCGAGCATCGAGCCGATCATCACGCTGGAAGCGCCCGCCGCGAGCGCCTTGGCGGCATCGCCCGAGGTGCGCAGGCCGCCATCGGCGATCACCGGCACGCCCGACTTCGCCGCTTCCGCCGCGCTCTCCATGATCGCGGTCAGCTGCGGCACGCCGACGCCGGCGACCACGCGGGTGGTGCAGATCGAGCCCGGGCCAATGCCGACCTTGACCGCGTCCGCCCCGGCATCGACCAGCGCGCGGGTCGCCTCGGCGGTCGCGACATTGCCGGCAACGACCTGCACCGCGTTCGAGAGCTTCTTCACCCGCTCAACCGCGCGGGCGACTTCGATGTTGTGGCCGTGGGCGGTGTCGATGACGATCACGTCGACCTCGGCATCGACCAGCGCCTCGGTGCGCGCGAAGCCTGCATCGCCCACGGTGGTCGCCGCCGCCACGCGCAACCGGCCGGTGCCGTCCTTGGTCGCGTGGGGGTAGTTCACCGCCTTCTCGATATCCTTGACCGTGATGAGGCCGATGCAGTGGAAGGCATCGTCGACCACCAGCAGCTTCTCGATCCGGCGTGCGTGGAGCAGGCGGCGCGCTTCCTCTTGGCTCGTGCCCAGTGGCACGGTGGCGAGGTTCTCCGTGGTCATCAGCTCGCGCACGGGCTGGAGCGGGTTTTCGGCAAAGCGCACGTCGCGGTTGGTGAGGATGCCGCACAGCTTGCCGCCCGCGTCGACCACCGGAATGCCGCTGATCCGGTGCAGCTGCATCAGCGCCTGCGCCTCGCCGAGCGTCGCGTCGGGCTGGATCGTGATCGGATTGACCACCATCCCGCTCTCGTAGCGCTTGACCGCGCGCACCGCGGCGCATTGCGCGTCGATGTCGAGATTGCGGTGCAGCACGCCGATCCCGCCCAACTGCGCCATGGCGATCGCCATGTCCGCCTCGGTCACGGTGTCCATCGCCGAGGACAGGACGGGGATGTTGAGGCGGATCTCGCGGGTCAGCCGGGTCGAGGTGTCGGCCATGCTCGGCAGGACGTTGCTCTCCGCCGGGCGGAGCAGCACGTCATCGAAAGTCAGACCGAGCGGGATATCCATGAGCGCCACTTTCGCTTGCAAAGGTAGAGAGGGGGTCTCCTCTGGCGGGAGATTCGTGGCGGCCCATGTAACCGCGGTTTGCCCCGAGCGCTAGGGGCGCGGCGGCGCACTTGCCGGATAGCGCGCAGGGTCGGCGATTTCGCGGATCAGGTCCTCGTGGAGCAGCAGATCATCGACCGCCCCGCCAAGCTCCATCCCTTCGGCCTCGTCGATGGGCTGGTGGTAGCGGGCGGCGATGAAGGGATCGAGGATGGCGCGGCTGCCATAAGTGCTCGACAGCAGCACTGCAGGCACGCCCGCCTGCACCAGCGCCCAGCCGTCCTGCCGCATCAGGAAGCTGTCGGCGAGGCTCTGGTCGCCGGGCGCGCGGCCGTGGCGCGCGAGCGCCGCCAGCACCGCCGCATCGAGGCCCTCGTCCTTGCCGCGCCCGACGAAGCCCACCGGGCTGCCCGCTGGAGCGACCGCCATCATGTCGAGATTGAAGGCGGCGACGATGCTGGCGAGCGGCAGCGGCGGATCCTTGACGAAGGCGCGGATGCCGAGCAGCCCGGGCTCCTCGGCGGTGGTGGCAAGGAAGTAGATGTCGCGCCCCGGTGGAGGCCCGGCCTTCAGCCGCCGCGCCAGTTCGAGCATCATCGCAATCCCGCTGGCATTGTCGGCCGCACCGTTGCAGATCCGGTCGAAAGCGCCCGGCGGGCCGCATTCGCCGAGGTGGTCCCAATGCCCCAGCACCAGCACCGCCCCCGATCCGGGCTCGCTGCCGGGGATCATGCCGATGATGTTCTGAGTGGCAAATTCGCGCCGGTCGCTGGTCGCCTCGAGACTGACCGAGAGATTGAGTTCGATCGGGGTGAAGGCGCTATCTTCGGCCTCGGCCTTCCACGCCGCCCAGCGACGCGCGCCGATCACCTCGGCGAAGGCCTTGTCGGTGATGTAGGCGGCAAGATTGTCCTGTTCCTCGCTCGCGAGCTGCAAGCGCGGGCGCTCGGCGGCGGCGCGCACCGCGGCGAGCGCCGCGCTGTCGGGGACGACGGTGAGGACGGCGGTCGCGCGCTGGCGGAACAGGGCATCGCGGCGCGTCGCATCGCGGCCCGGATCGGCGAGCATCACCGCCACCGCGCCCGCCAGCGCATCGCCGAGCACCGAGCCGTCGCCAAAGCCGACGAACACCACGGGCACGCCCGTCCCCGGCCCGCCGAAGGCCAGCGCGCGGCGGCGCGGGGTATAGACCGCGGCGTCCGCGGCCGGAACCACCACCCGCCGCCGCCCCTGGCCCAGCACCAGCTCGGCGCTATCGGGCTGGACGCCGAGCAGATCGACCGGAAGGCGCCAATAGGAGCCCGGATCATTGGTGCCCGAGACAAGGCCGACCTCGCCCATGCGCTGCTCGATCCACGCCGAGGCATCGCGCCCGCCCGGCGTGCCCGGTTTGCGTCCCGCCATGGCGTCCGAGGCAAGGTAGGCGATGTCCGCCTCCAGCCGCGCGGCGATTGCGGCGCGGTCCTCGGGCGGCACGCTCGCCGGGCGCGGGGCCGCAGGCGCGCAGGCCCCCAAAAGCTGCGGGCCAAGCAGCGCCAGCAGCAGCAACGCCAGGCCGCGCGAAAAACTCATTCGGCAGTCCAGCCCCCGTCGATCGCGTAATTCGCGCCCGTGATCCCGCGTGCGGCGGGCCCGCACAGGAACACCGCGAGCGCGGCGACATCCTCGGGCGCGATGAATTGCTTGGTCGGCTGCTTGGCGAGGAGGATGTCGTTCATCACCGCCTCGCGGGTCATCCCGCGTGCGGCCATGGTGTCGGGGATCTGGTTCTCCACCAAGGGCGTCCAGACATAGCCGGGCGAAATGCAGTTGGCGGTGATGCCGTGGGTCGCCAGCTCCAGCGCAATGGTCTTGGTGAAGCCGGCCAGCCCGTGCTTGGCAGCGACATAGGCGCTCTTGAAAGGCGAGGCGACCTGCGAATGCGCGCTCGCGGTGTTGATGATCCGTCCCCAGCCGCGCTCCTTCATTCCCGGCACGGCAAGCCGCGTGGTGTGGAAGGCGGCGGTGAGGTTGAGCGCCAGAATCGCGTCCCACTTGTCGGCCGGAAAGGCCTCGATCGCGGCAACGTGCTGCATCCCGGCATTGTTGACGAGGATATCGATGGGGCCCACCGCCTCCATCATCGCTTCGATGGCGCCTGCGTCCATCAGGTTGGCGCCATTATAGGTCGCGCCCAACTCCTTGCAGAGCGCTGAAATGGCGTCCGAATCGCCCAGCCCGTTGAGAA
This sequence comes from Erythrobacter sp., assembly GCF_023653175.1. Lineage (GTDB taxonomy): Bacteria > Pseudomonadota > Alphaproteobacteria > Sphingomonadales > Sphingomonadaceae > Erythrobacter. Next base: position 3,889 of record NZ_JAMNXL010000126.1, read on the forward strand.
TCACCTCGGCGCCCTCGGCCGCCAGCGCGCGTGCGACCGCAAGGCCGATCCCCGAGGTCGAGCCGGTCACCAGGGCACGCTTGTCCTTGAGCATTCGCCGCATCTCCTGCACGTTCGAGCCATTGGCTAGGTTATTTGTCGTGTGGCGCTTTTGCCGTGTGGCACGTGCCTGTCCAATAGAATTGTTGCACCCCGCGGGGGCCAAGGGGAGGAAACGCAAATGCGCTTGGGGCCATTCGACACGTCACGGATCAATGTCCGCTCGTCCGATGGCGGCGGCGGTGGGGGCGGCATGGGCCCGCGCGGGATCGGCTGCGGGACGCTGGTGATCGCGTTGATCGGCGCGGTCGTGTTCGGGCTCGATCCAATGCAGACCATCGGCGTGCTGCAGGGCGTCCAGCAGCAGTCGGCCCCCACGCAAGGCGGCGGCGGGCGCGAACTCAGCGAGCAGGAGGTCTGCACCAGCAGCGAATATGCGCAGGAGGCCTGCAACGCGCTCACCAGCCTCGATGCCACATGGGAGGCCGCGTTCCAGCGCGCGGGGATCGCCTTCGAGCAGCCGGTGCTCGATCTCTACCGCGGCGGGCAGGTGTCCACGCAGGGCTGCGGAAGCGCGAGCGCGGCGGTCGGGCCGTTCTACTGCCCGGCCGACAAGGGCATCTATATCGACACAGGCTTCTACGACACCCTTGCGCAGATGGCGGGCACCGGCGGGGATTTCGCGCGGCTCTATGTGATCGCCCATGAATATGGCCACCACATCCAGAACCTCACCGGGATCGCCGACCAGGTGCGCGCTGCCCAGCGCAGCAATCCGGCCGCCGCCAACCGCCTGCAGGTGGCGATGGAACTTCAAGCAGATTGCTATGCCGGGATGTGGGCAGGCAAGAACCGCCAGCTTATCGAGGCGGGTGATTTGGAGGAGGGTTTGAAAGCCGCAAGCGCGATCGGCGACGATACTCTCCAGCGCAATGCGGGTCAGGGGGTCAATCCCGAAAGCTTCACCCACGGCACCAGCCGCCAGCGCATGGAGGCGCTGCGACTGGGTCTGGAGGCGACCGATGATTCCGCGTGCGACGCATATTTCAGATAGGATTGAACCTGATGCACCTGCGACCCGCTCTTCTCGTTACCGCAATAGCCCTCGGTTGCAGCGCCGCTCTCGTCGCTCCCCCCCTCGCCGCGCAAGTCATGCCCGAACCCGACGCGAGGGAGGTTGCCAAGACCCCCTTGCGCGATCTCAACATCGACGCGCGCGATATCCCCGAGGTGCTCCAAGCCGCCGAGCGCGATCCCTATGCGACCGCGGGCCTTGCCAGCTGCGACGCGCTGGTGAGCGCGATTGCCGAGCTCGATATGATGCTGGGCGCGGATTACGACATTGCCGTGGATGACGGCGAGAAGCGTCTCAGCCAGGGCCGCATCGGGCAGAGCGTGGTCGGCTCGGTGATCCCGTTCCGCGGGCTGGTGCGCGAGGCAACCGGCGCGGCCGACGCGGACCGCAATCTGCGCGCCGCCTATACGGCCGGGATGGTGCGCCGGTCGTTCCTCAAGGGCTGGGGTCTGGGGCGCGGCTGTGCCTATCCGGCCCGGCCCAAGGCAGCACAGGCAGCAGCGGGCGGGAAGTAGGCACAGCGTCGCCCCCTTCCCGCCCGCGCCCGGGCTTCCCGATCAGCCCTTGACCCTCACCCTTCCTTGCCGCCGTTCCAGCGGCTGATCTGGCTGTCGAGCGTGCGCAGCAACTGCTTGCGGGTTTCCTCGGGGATGTCCTTGTCGGCGGCGATCTCGTCGCGCGCTTCGCGCAGGCCCATCACCGCCGTGGCATAGATGCGCTTCTGGCAGATGCTGACGATCTGGGTGCCCTCCTTGGTGGTGATCTCGGAGACCTCCTCGCTGCCCGGCTTGCATTCGTGCTTGACGATCACGCGCGGCTGGCGACCGGCCTCGGCGCGGGCGCTGGCGGCGCTGGCCTCGGCCTCGGCGATGATCCGCGGCAGATCGGCGAGCGCCTTGTCGGCCTCGGCGAGGCTGGCGCGCACTTCGGCGAGCATCGCCTCGCGCTCGGCCTTGTCGAGGTGCTCCATGCCCTCAAGCTCGCGGGCGAGCGCCTCGGTATCGGGCCGGCCGCGGGTGACGATCTTGACGCGGCGCTCCTTGCCTGTCGCATCGCGCCACACGCGTTCGGTGACCTGCGTGTCGCCGGGCGCGCCGGGGGCGTCGGGATCGATCAGCAGGACGGAGGGCGGCGCGGGCGGCGTCGGAGCCTCGGGCGGCTGGGGCGCTTCGGGCGGCGATGGCGGAGCGGGCGGCTCGGGTGCTTCGAAGATGCTGTCGTTCTCGCCGGCAGCATAGGTGATGCTGGCGGTCAGCGGCAGGGCCAGGAGCCCCGCGCCGAGCAGCGCGCGGCCGGCCATGCGGCGGCGGGGGGAAAGATCGGACATGGCAAGACTCCTCAGGCGGTGGATGATCGATTTCTCGCCGAGCACCGGGCAGGCCATCGGCGCGGTGAGTGCGGCGTGGTGCGCGGTGCCGGGAGCGGCGGCGAAGCGGGCGATGAGCGCGGCATAGGCGGCCTTCTCCTGCGCGCCGCGCCTGGCCATGACCCGCGCATCGCACGCCGCCTCCTGGTCGCGCCGCAGCGCGAGCCAGCCATAGCGGCCGAGCGGGTTCCACCAGTGCAGCGCGAACAAAGGCTGGACGAGGATGTTGACGAGCAGATCCCCGCCGCGGTGGTGCGCAAGCTCGTGCGCCAGTGCAAGATCGCGTCCGGTGCGGTCGTGGAGCGCAAGGAAGCCCGGCGGCAGCACGATCACCGGATCGAGCACGCCCATCGCGAGCGGCGCATTGGTGGCAGGCGTCTCGACGAGGCGCACCGGCATGCCGAAGAGGCCCCGGGTGCGGCCCAGTTCGCGGCCCTTCGCCAGCAATCCGTCGCGCAGGGAGAAATAGGCGGCAAAGCGCATGGCGAGGAAGACCGCCGCCCCGCTGAGCCACAGCGTCAGCAGCGCCTCGAGGATCGGCCAGTCGGCGAGCAGGGCGAAAAGGTCGAAACCGCCCTCGGGCGCGGGCGCAGGGGCCTCCATCGGCACCGTCAACGGAGCCGGAACCGCGCCGGTCGGCGGTGCCGCGGCGGCGGTCTGCCAAAGCGCCGGATCGGACGCCGGGGGCGCGGCAGTAAGTTCGGGCGCGGCAGGAGTCTTCGCGGGAGCCATCCACGCAGGCAGCGTCACCGGCGGTACGATCAGGCGCAGCAGCGGCAGCGCCCATAGCGCATAGGCCGCCTCGGGGCCGAAATGCCGCGAAACAGGGCGGCGCAGCACCAGCACCGCAGCGATCAGCACGCCGGTCCACACCAGCGTATGAATCAGCATGTCGGTCATGCCCGCAGCTCCTTCAGCAGCGCCTCGATCTCGTCGAGATCATTGGCGGTGAGGGCCTCGCTTTCCGCCAGATGCGCGACCAGCGAGGCGGCGCTGCCGCCGAACAGGCGATCGACCAACCGTCGGCTCTCGCCCCCGACATAGTCCTCGCGCGCGATCAGCGGCGAATAGAGGAAGCGGCGGCCATCGGGCTCGGCCGCGACCGCGCCCTTCTGGACGAGGCGCGAGAGCAGGGTCTTGACCGTGGCAAGGCTCCAGCCGCGCGCCGCGCAGACATCCTCGCACACCTCGGCAGCGGTCTGGCGCGGGCGATCCCACAGCACTTCCATCACGGCGTGTTCGGCATCGGTGATGCGTTCGCCGGTTCTGGCCTCGTTGCTGTCTTCTGACGTCGTCACGGGGCGTCTCCCTCGCTCTTGTGATTACACCTGTAGTCACGGCGATTACAGATGTAAACCTTGCGCACGGATGAACAGGGGTGCTCCCGCCTTGCGCTTCGTCGAAGCGGCGATACACCCGGACGAATGACATGGATGCCCAATCTCATCTTAAGGCGCCTCGCCCTTGCCGCCCTCGCCCTGATCGCTGCGCCGCTGTCAGCACAGGCCGACGACGCCTTCCTGCCCGAGACTGCGCCTACCGACCTCGGCGCGGCCGAGGTGGGCGTGCTCACCTTCCGCGGCGGGGTCGAGATCTTCCCCGACAAGGCGGAGATCGGCGGCATTTCCAGCCTCGAATGGCACGACGGGACGCTCTTCGCGGTCACCGATGACGGGCGCTGGGTGGAGCTGACGCCCGAGGATGTCGGCGAGCGGCTGGTCGATGTCTCGCAGGTGCGCCTCGGCCCGCTCACCGATCCCAAGGGCGCAAAGCTCAGCGCCAAAGAGCGCGGCGATGCCGAGGCCGTCACCCGCCTTGCCTCGGGCGAATGGCTGGTTGCCTTCGAACGCGAGCATCGCATCTGGCGCTATGCCGATCTCGCCCGCCCCGCGACCGGCACCGAGACGCGGGCTGCGGGTCTTGTCGCAGGGGCCGCGCCCAATGCCGGGATCGAGACCCTTGCAGCATGGCCCGGCGGCCTGCTGGCCTGCGGCGAATGGGTCGATCCGGCCCGATCCAATTGCCTGCGCATCACCGATGCGGGCGCTGCGCCGCTTGCGCTGGCCGCGCCTGAAGGGATCGCCGAATTCGGCGGCGTGCCCACCGATGCCGCCTGCGCCAAGGACGGCACCTGCTTCGTGCTGCTGCGCAGCTTGACCCCCGCCGACAACCAGAACCGTGCCGCGGTGGTGCAGATCGACCCCGACGGCACGCCCCGCACGCTGGCGGTGCTCGCCCCGCCGCTGACGCTCGACAATTTCGAGGGCCTCGCCTTGCGCGAGGAGCAGGGGCGGCGGTTTCTCTATCTCGCCTCGGACGACAATTTCAGCAATTGCCAGAGCGCCGCGCGCAGTGGCTGCCAGCGCACCCTGCTGATGAAGTTCGAGATCGCGCCCCCGCGCGACGGCCCCGTCCCGCCCCCGCCCGGCCCGGAGGAACTGGCCGCGCTGCCCACCGCGCGCCCGGCGGTGCGCCCCTTCCCCGGTGCCGCCCATGTCGATGTCGTGCTCCAGACCGAGCTCGGCCCCGTCACCATCGCCTTGGAGACCGAGCGCGCGCCGGTCACCGCGGGCAATTTCCTGCGCTATGTCGACGAGAAGCGGCTGGATGGCACCACCTTCTACCGCGCGATGGATCTGGACGGCGAGCGCAAGCCCTCGGGCCTTGTCCAGGGCGGCACCCGCGGGGACCCCAAGCGCGTGCGCCCCAAGATCGCCTTCGAATCCACCGCCGCGACCGGCCTCACCCATGCCCATGGCGCGCTGTCGATGGCGATGGCCGCGCCCGGCGATGCCGACGGGGACTTCTTCATCATGGTCGAGGACCAGAAGGGCTTCGACGCCGATCCGGCCGCAACCGATCCGGCGTGGCAAGCGGGCTATGCGGCCTTCGGCTATGTCACAGGCGGCATGGAGATCATCGCGCAGGTCCTCGCCGCCCCACGTGATCCGGAGGCTGGCGAAGGGGTGATGAAGGGGCAGATGCTGAAGCCGGAGATCAGGATCATCTCGGCGCGGCGGGTGGTGCCCTAGAGCACCAAATGCGTCTGGATCACCACCGCGACCGGCTTGCCATCGGCAGTTGCGATCGTGGTCTGCCACACCGACATGCGCCGCCCGGTCTTGAGCGGAACGCTGCGGCCCTTGACCGTGCTGCCGACCGGCGCGGCTCCGAGGAAATTGGTCTTGCTCTCGATGGTGGTGGTGCCCTTAGCGCCCTCGGGCAGGCAGGCGACCGCGCCCACTGCGCCCAGCGCATCGGCGAAGGCCATGATCGCCCCGCCATGCATGATGCTCCCTGCGGTGCACAGATCCTCGCGTACGGTGATCGTGCCCTCGACCGCTTGGGCCGAGGCGGCAGTCACCTGAACGCCCATGAGCTTCGAGAAGGGCATGGCATCGGCTGGGTTCATCACTTTTTCTCCTGTGGCGGGGCGAGGCCCGCGATGTGCAGCACCTCGTCTACGAAAGCCGCGTCGCTGCGCATCCGCAGCATCCCGGCGCGCTGGAGCCCGATCGCGCCGTGGGCGAGCATCCACACCCGCATCACCTTACGCCGCCGCGTCTCCTCGTCCGCGCCTGGCGTCGCGAGCGCATCGAGCGCAGCCGCAATCACCCGGTCGACCGCCGCGCGCAGCGGGGGATGCGCGTTGATCTGGTCATGGTGCCGCCCCATCATCACCGCGTAGAGCCCCGGCTGCGCGAGCGCGAAGCCGATATAGGCGGCCATGAAGCCGGCCGGATCGGGCGCGGGCGCAAGCGCGTCGGCTAGCCGCGCAAAGCCGCGTGCCGCGAGCGCGGCGAGCAGCGCATCCCGGTCGGCGAAGTGGTTGTAGAGCGCCCGGTGCGCCACCCCCAGCCGCTCCGCAAGCAAGCGAAGCGAGAAGCTCGCCGAGGGATCCTCGACCACCAGACCCTCCGCCGCATCGAGCGCGGCTGCGGCAAGGTCGCCGTGGTGATAGGCCGCACGCCGGGTCATCCTCGCCGCTTAGGCAATCACGCCGCCTGCGCCAAGGCCGAGACGTGCCAGTCGACACTCATCTGCGCGACCTCGCGCCCCGCCTCGTCCTCCATCCGGATCTTGACCGGAAAGCGCACCTTGCCCTCGGCGTCGAGCACCGCGAACAGCGCGGCCCTGTCGCCATCGACCAAGGCGTGCGCGGTGATCGCCCCCTTGGCGGGTCTGACAAAGGCGATGGTCGAGCTCGCCGCGACCGGGCGCAGGGCGGCGAGGCGTTCCAGGAACATCCCCGCCATCGCCGCACCCGAGGCCGCTTCGGCGAGCGTGAACAGCGCGCCGGCGTGCATCGTGGCGATGTGGTTGGAGGTGTTGTGGCTCTGCTCGAGCGTGGCCTTGGCGGTGCCCTCCCCGATCTCGCCGAGCGCCACGCCGACGTATGAGGCAAAGGGGACAACGGCGGAAAGCTGGGCCCTGAGGGCGTCGAA